>NZ_JBEORS010000008.1:0-285776 GCF_040302405.1 Streptomyces sp. NPDC126503 | reverse complement strand
ATCGTGGTCGAGGTCGGCGGCAAGCGCCTGGAGGTCTCCCTGCCCTCCAGCCTCGGCATGACCCTCGCCCGCACCGGCCTGGCCGCCGGCGCCAAACCCAAGCGCCGCGCCGCCAAGAAGTCCGGCCCCACCGCCTCCGGTGACACCCTCGCCTCCCCCATGCAGGGCACCATCGTCAAGATCGCCGTCGAAGAAGGCCAGGAAGTCAAGGAAGGCGACCTCGTCGTCGTCCTCGAAGCCATGAAAATGGAACAACCCCTCAACGCCCACAAATCCGGCACCGTCCAGGGCCTGAGCGCGGCGGTCGGCGCGTCCGTGACCTCCGGTGCCGCGATCTGCGAGATCAAGGACTGACGCCGGGACTTCCGTGTCACGGTTACCGTGTGAAGGGCCCGCAGGCATGCGCCTGCGGGCCCTTTCGCCGAAGGAGGGCCGTCCGTACGTCATGCGAGCCGACGCGCGCCGCAATCACGAGCGGCTGGTGAGGGAGGCCCGGGCCGCCTTCGCGGAACAGGGTACGGACGCGTCCCTGGAGGAGATCGCCCGCCGCGCGGGCCTGGGGATCGGCACGCTCTACCGCCATTTCCCGACGCGGGCGGATCTGCTGAACGCGGTCTTCCAGGAGGCCGTCACCGCGTTGCTGCGCCGTTCGCGCGAGCTGGCCGGGGCGGAGGCGCCGTGCGGCGCGCTGGTGGAGTGGCTGCGCACGCTCATCACTCATGCGAGTGAGTACCGGGGGCTGGCGCATGCGCTCATGTCGGCCTCGTACGACCGGGGTTCGGCGCTCGCCCGGTGCAGTGAGCCGCTGCGGACGGCGGGTGAGGCGCTGCTGGCCCGTGCACAGGAGGCGGGCCAGGTGCGGGCCGATGTGTCGATCGGCGATCTGATGCAGCTCACGAAGGCGATCACCCTGGCGGCGGAACAGTGCCCGGAGGACGCGGAGTTGGCGGACCGCCTGCTCACCCTGACCCTGCGCGGCCTGAAGGCCTGAGCCGCGTACCCCCGTCGCGTACGTCTCGTACGGCGCCGGGGATCAGCGGCGTCGCATGTCCGCGACGCGGGCGGTGCGTTCCATCGGGTCGGCTCCGAGGCCGCCCGCGCCCGGGCCCCGGAACTGGCCGGCCTGCGGCATCCGCCCCCGCTGGACGGGCAGCGGCATGTCGCGGCGGCCCCGGGGAGGCGGGGGAAGCTGTTCGGTCGCGCCGGTGCCCTGGCCGGTGCCGGCGACGGCGATCTGGACGCCCTGGTCGGCGAGGGCCTGGAGCTCGGTGGCGGCCCGGTCGTCGTGGGCCGGGGGCTCGTCGGTGACCAGTCGGGTGATCACGTCGGTCGGCACCGTCTGGAACATGGTGTCGGTGCCGAGCTTGGTGTGGTCGGCGAGGACGACGACCTCGGCCGCCGCCTGCACCAGGGCCCGGTCCACGCTCGCGGAGAGCATGTTGGAGGTGGAGAGGCCGCGCTCGGCGGTCAGTCCGCTGCCGGAGAGGAAGGCCCGGGAGACCCGCAGCCCCTGGAGGGACTGCTCGGCGCCGCTGCCGACGAGGGCGTAGTTGGAGCCGCGCAGGGTGCCGCCGGTCATGACGACCTCGACCCGGTTGGCGTGGGCGAGGGCCTGGGCGACCAGCAGGGAGTTGGTGACGACGGTCAGGCCGGGCACCCGGGCGAGCCGGCGGGCCAGCTCCTGCGTGGTCGTCCCGGCTCCGACGACGATGGCTTCGCCCTCTTCGACCAGGCCGGCCGCGACATCGGCGATGGCCGTCTTCTCCGCCGTCGCGAGATGGGATTTCTGCGGGAAGCCGGATTCTCGCGTGAATCCGCCCGGCAACACCGCACCGCCGTGCCGGCGGTCGAGGAGTCCTTCTGCCTCCAGCGCCCGTACGTCTCTGCGCACGGTCACTTCGGAGGTCTGGACGACGCGGGCGAGCTCACGGAGCGACACGGCTCCGTTGGCACGCACCATTTCGAGGATCAACTGGCGACGTTCTGCAGCGAACACGAAACTGACAGTAACGTGACCGCCCGATAGTTTTCAGCAGTATGCGCCGAATTAAAGAAGTTGCGCACGGACGGGGCCCTCAAGTGGTATGGAGGACCCCGCCGTTGATCGTTCTATGCCCCGGCTTGCCGGGGGTTGTCCGAGTCGGAGAACCGTTCCCGCAGGCGGGAGCGGCGACCGGCCCGAGGGTCAGGCCTCGCCCGCCGTCTTTCGGGTGTGCAACTGCCGTGCCACTTCCGCGATCGAGCCCGACAGGGAGGGGTACACGGTGAAAGCATTTGCGATCTGTTCGACCGTCAGATTGTTGTCGACCGCGATCGAGATGGGGTGGATCAGCTCGCTCGCCCGGGGGGCGACGACGCAGCCGCCGACCACGATGCCGGTGCCCGGGCGGCAGAAGATCTTCACGAAGCCGTCCCGGATGCCCTGCATCTTGGCGCGCGGGTTGCGCAGCAGCGGCAGCTTGACGACCCGGGCGTCGATCTTGCCCGCGTCCACGTCCGCCTGTGTGTAACCGACGGTGGCGATCTCCGGGTCGGTGAAGACGTTCGCGGAGACCGTCTTGAGGTTCAGCGGGGTCACCGCGTCGCCGAGGAAGTGGTACATCGCGATCCGGCCCTGCATGGCGGCGACCGAGGCGAGCGCGAAGACGCCGGTGACGTCACCGGCCGCGTACACGCCGGGGGCGCTCGTGCGGGAGACCCGGTCGGTCAGGATGTGGCCGGAGTCCTTCAGCCGGACCCCCGCCTCCTCCAGGCCCATGCCGGCCGTGTTCGGGATCGCGCCGACCGCCATGAGGCAGTGCGTGCCGGAGATGACCCGGCCGTCGGCGAGGGTGACCTCCACCCGGTCGCCGACCCGCTTGGCGGACTCGGCGCGCGAGCGGGCCATGACGTTCATGCCGCGCCGGCGGAAGACGTCCTCCAGGACGGCCGCCGCGTCCGGGTCCTCGCCCGGCAGCACGCGGTCGCGCGAGGAGACCAGGGTGACCCGCGAGCCGAGCGCCTGGTAGGCGCCGGCGAACTCGGCGCCGGTGACGCCGGAGCCGACCACGATGAGCTCCTCGGGCAGCTCCTTGAGGTCGTACACCTGCGTCCAGTTCAGGATGCGCTCGCCGTCCGGCTTGGCGTCGGGCAGCTCGCGCGGGTGACCGCCGGTGGCGATCAGGACGGCGTCGGCGGCCAGCGTCTCCTCGCTGCCGTCGGCGGCGGTCACGATCACCTCGCGGGAGCCGTCCGCCGCCTGCCGGCCGGAGAACCGGCCGCGGCCGCGCAGCACCCGGGCCCCGGCCCGGGTCACGGAGGCGGTGATGTCGTGCGACTGGGCGAGCGCGAGCCGCTTCACACGGCGGTTCACCTTGCCGAGGTCCACGCCCACGACGCGGGCGGCCTGCTCCAGGTGGGGGGTGTCGTCCGCGACGATGATGCCGAGCTCCTCGTAGGAGGAGTCGAAGGTGGTCATCACCTCGGCGGTGGCGATCAGGGTCTTGGAGGGGACGCAGTCGGTCAGGACGGACGCGCCGCCGAGGCCGTCGCAGTCGACGACGGTCACCTCCGCGCCGAGTTGGGCGCCCACCAGGGCCGCCTCGTATCCGCCGGGTCCGCCGCCGATGATCACGATCCGGGTCACTGGGATCTACGCCTCGCGCTCTCGTTCTGCCGGGGTGGTCCCCCCGCTGGGGCTGCAGTGCGTACGCCATTGTCCCGCACGCTTCAAGTGCGTACCCCATTCTCCCGCACGGCGGGGGGCTCCTCTCGTCGGGGCCTCCATACGGCCCTCACCTCGGAGTTCGGCGGAGTGACCACACCCTCCCGTACCCTCGGTCCCATGTCGCTCTACGCCGCGTACGCCGGCAACCTCGACGCGCGGCTGATGAGTCGCCGCGCACCGCACTCCCCGCTGCGCAGCACCGGCTGGCTCAACGGCTGGCGGCTGACCTTCGGCGGCGAGCAGATGGGCTGGGAGGGAGCGCTCGCCACCATCGTGGAGGCCCCGCGCTCCCAGGTCTTCGTGGCGCTGTACGACATCGCTCCGATGGACGAGGACTCGATGGACCGCTGGGAGGGCGTGGGCCTCGACATCTACCGCCGGATGCGGGTGCGGGTGCACACGCTGGACGGCGAGGAGCCGGCCTGGGTGTACGTCCTGAACGCGTACGAGGGCGGCCTGCCCTCGGCCCGGTACCTGGGCGAGGTGGCCGACGCGGCCGAGTCGGCGGGAGCCCCCCACGACTACGTGATGGAACTCCGCAAGCGGCCCTGCTGAGCGCCGAGGGCGGTGGCCTGACCGGGGCGGCCTGCCGAGGGCCGCAGGTCCGAGGCCTGGCCCGGGGGGCCCGCTGAGCACTGCCGGGCGGTGGCCCGGCCGGGGCCGGTCCTCGCCGAGAGCCCGCGGGCGGCAGGGCTCCACAGGGCCGACTCGCACTGCCACGTTCCCTGAGGGACGACTGTCGGCCGCCTGCCAGGTGCCCGCGCCGAAGGCCGGAGGCCCGCGCCCGGGCCGGGTCGTACGGGCGGCGACACCGGCGGCCCGCTCCGGGGCACCGCACCGTCGTTCCCACCCCGCGCCGCGGGCCACCCCGCGTTCGTGGGAAACGACAAGACAACGATCGCAGCTCCGTTCGCGGCGTCATCTACGCGCGTAGGGTTTCTCGGGCTAGGCTTCTGCGCGTATCAAATCCGTCCGGGGTCTTCCCTCGGACCCCCCTCCCCGAGGCGAGAGAGTCAGTGAACGCAACTGCCACCCCGTACGAGGCCGCCGAGGCCGCTGCCGCGCGTCTCCGCGAGCTGACCGGAGTCGAGAACCACGACGTCGCCCTGGTCATGGGCTCCGGCTGGGCGCCCGCCGTCGACGCGCTCGGCGCTCCCGAGGCCGAGTTCCCGGTGACCGAGCTCCCCGGTTTCCCGCCGCCGGTCGTCGAGGGCCACGGCGGCAAGATCCGCTCGTACAAGATCGGTGAGAAGCGCGCCCTCGTCTTCCTCGGCCGCACCCACTTCTACGAGGGCCGGGGCGTCGCCTCCGTCGCCCACGGCGTCCGCACCGCCGTCGCCGCCGGCGTCAAGACCGTCGTCCTGACCAACGGCTGCGGCGGCCTGCGCGAGGGCATGCGCCCCGGTCAGCCGGTCCTGATCAGCGACCACATCAACCTGACGGCCGCCTCGCCGATCGTCGGCGCGAACTTCGTGGACCTCACCGACCTGTACTCGCCGCGGCTGCGCGCGCTGTGCAAGGAGGTCGACGAGACCCTGGAGGAGGGCGTCTACGTCCAGTTCCCCGGGCCGCACTACGAGACCCCGGCCGAGATCAACATGGTCCGCGTCCTGGGCGGCGACCTGGTCGGCATGTCCACCGTCCTGGAGGCCATCGCGGCCCGCGAGGCGGGCGCCGAGGTCCTGGGCATCTCCCTGGTCACCAACCTGGCGGCGGGCCTCTCGGGCGAGCCGCTCAACCACGAGGAGGTCCTCCAGGCGGGCCGCGACTCGGCCGCCCGCATGGGCGAGCTCCTCACCCGGGTGCTCGACCGCATCTGATCCCCTCTTCCCGGCCCCGCCCCGCCCCGGGCGGGGCCGCTCGCCGGGCGGCTTCCTTCCCTGCCGCCCGCGGCCCGGACGGACGGGACGTGGGGCGTGGCGCACGGGCCGGGGCCCGGCGCCCGCACCGCCCGCACCACCCGCACCACCCACCCCGTCCGACCCACGCGGCGAGGAGCGGCGACCGCCGGAGAAACGGTTCCCCGCCCCTCGGGGGCCGCTTTCGGCCGGGACCAAGGTCCCGGGTGGACCCGCCGGTTACGGGAAGGCGCGGGGCGGGGAAAAGAAGACGCCCGCCCGCTTACGTCCGTACATCCGAAAGGCACACACCGTGACGCAGGACGACCTCCTCGCCCGGGCCCAGGCCTGGCTCGCAGAGGACCCCGACAGCGAGACCCGCGAGGAACTCGCCCGGCTCATCGAGGCCGGCGAGCACGAGGAGCTGACCGCGCGCTTCAGCGGCACGCTGCAGTTCGGCACCGCCGGGCTCCGCGGCGAGCTGGGCGCCGGTCCCATGCGCATGAACCGCTCCGTCGTCATCCGGGCCGCCGCCGGCCTGGCCGCGTACCTGAAGGCCAAGGGCCAGGGGGACGGCCTCGTCGTGATCGGCTACGACGCCCGCTACAAGTCGGCCGACTTCGCCCGCGACACCGCCGCCGTGATGACGGGCGCCGGGCTGCGCGCCGCGCTGCTGCCCCGCCCGCTGCCGACGCCCGTCCTGGCGTACGCCATAAGGCACCTGGGCGCCGTCGCGGGCGTCGAGGTGACCGCGAGCCACAACCCGCCGCGCGACAACGGCTACAAGGTCTACCTGGGCGACGGCTCGCAGATCGTGCCGCCGGCGGACGCGGAGATCGCCGCGGAGATCGCCGCCGTGCGCTCGCTGGAGGACGTGCCCCGCCCGTCGGAGGGCTGGGAGACGCTGGGAGACGAGGTCCTGGAGGCCTACCTGGAGCGCACGGACGCCGTCCTCTCCCCCGGCTCGGCCCGCACGGCGCGGACCGTCTACACGGCCATGCACGGCGTCGGCAAGGAGGTCCTGACGGCCGCCTTCGCCCGGCACGGCTTCCCGCCGCCGGCGCTCGTCGCCGAGCAGGCCGAACCGGACCCGGCGTTCCCGACGGTCGCCTTCCCGAACCCGGAGGAGCCGGGGGCCATGGACCTGGCCTTCGAGGCGGCCCGGGCCGTGGACCCGGACATCGTCATCGCCAACGACCCGGACGCGGACCGCTGCGCGGTGGCCGTGCCGGACGCGGACGCCGAGGGCGGCTGGCGGATGCTCCGCGGTGACGAGGTGGGCGCGCTGCTCGCCGCGCACCTGGTGGGCAAGGGCGCCCGGGGCGTCTTCGCCGAGTCGATCGTGTCCTCCTCGCTGCTCGGCCGGATCGCCGAGGCCGCCGGGGTCGGGTACGAGGAGACGCTGACCGGCTTCAAGTGGATCGCCCGGGTCGAAGGGCTGCGGTACGGCTACGAGGAGGCGCTCGGCTACTGCGTCGACCCGGAGGGCGTCCGCGACAAGGACGGCATCACGGCGGCGCTGGCCGTCGCCGAGCTGGCCTCCGAGCTGAAGGAGCGGGGCCGGACGCTGACGGACCTGCTCGACGACCTGGCGGTGCGGCACGGTCTGCACGCCACCGACCAGCTGTCGGTGCGCGTCCAGGACCTGAGCGTCATCGCGAACGCGATGGCGGCGCTGCGCGAGCGGCCCCCGGTGCGGCTCGCGGGGCTGACGGTCGTGTCGGCGGAGGACCTGACGAAGGGCACGGAGTCGCTGCCGCCGACGGACGGGCTGCGCTACCACCTGGAGGGCGACCACAAGGCCCGGGTGATCGTCCGCCCGTCCGGTACGGAGCCCAAGCTGAAGTGCTACCTGGAGGTCGTCGTCCCGGTGGCGGGTACCGAGGGGCTCCCGGCGGCGCGGGCGAAGGGCGCCGAGGTGCTCGCCGCGCTGAAGAAGGACCTGGCGGAGGCGGCCGGTCTCTGACCGCCGCGCCCGCGGCGCAGGACGGCACGGAGGGCCGGTACGGAAGCGTTTCCGTACCGGCCCTCCGGCGTGCGCCCCGTCGGGGGCGGGATCAGCCGGTCGCCTTGAGGATCACGAAGAGGACCGCTCCGGCCACGGCCGGGGCGAGGATCTCGTACGCCCAGCGCACCTCGGGGCCGCCCTGCGCGCCCGGCCGGCCGGCACCGGCCCCGGCCATCTCGCGCAGCTCGGCGATGGCCCGGTCCGCGGGGGCGGCCCGGCCGTCGGAGTCGAAGGAGCCGGCGGCCTCCCCGGTGGCGCGGGCCCCGAGGCGGGCCGCCTTCTTGCGCTTGCGCAGCGAGACGGGGACGGCCCACAGCTGGTACGTGGCGCCCTCCTGGGTGAAGACCTCGCTGGAGTAGCCGGCGCGGACGTCGGCGACGGCGCTCCACGGCAGGGTGATCGTCCGGAAGGGGTTGCGGACCCGGAGCCGGTCGGCGTTGGCGTACACCACCGGCCGGATGGTGAAGGCGACGATCAGCGGGGCGGCCAGGAGGAGTCCGGCGAGCGCCAGCCACGGCGTGCGGCCCTCGCCGCGCAGCAGCGCGTCCCCGGCGAAGAAGCACGCGAGGAGCAGCAGGAAGACCCCGCTCGCGATCCCCAGGGGGGAGCGGTAGGCGCGGTCGGCGTACGGCGGCTCGGCACTCGGCCGGTCCTGGCGCGGCTCGTGGCCCGGCTCGGACGGCTGCTCGGGGGTGGTCATGCCGGAGATTGTGCCTCAGCGGGCCCGGTGGGGGCTCAGGCGGCCCGCGCGGCCACCAGATCCGCGTACAGGATGATGTTGTCGGGGCGGTGGCCGCCGGCCAGTTCGCCGCCGCAGGTGATGAGGCGCAGCTCGGGGCGGGTGGTGTCGCCGTAGACCTTCGCCGTCGGGAAGGTCTTCTTGTCGACCTGCTCCAGCTCGCGGACGCGGAAGACGGCGTCGGTGCCGTCGGCCCTGGTCACGGTGATCTCGTCGCCGACGCGGGCCTTGGCGACGTCCTTGAGCACGGCGGGTCCGCGCGCGGTGTCGAAGTGGCCGATGAGGATCGCGGGGCCGGTCTCCCCGGGCGTGACGCCCTTGTCGTACCAGCCGATGCGGTCCGCCTCCGCCTCCGAGGGCACCTCGACCGTGCCGTCGGCGGCGAGTCCGAGGCGGAGGACCGGCCCGCCGGGACCGGTGTCGACGCCGGTGGACGGCATCCGGACGCGGACGGGCAGCGAACGGGCGAGCGGACGGACGGAGGCGGCCTGCGCCGCCGGCACGGGCGCCGAGGCCTCGACGACGCGGGGCGGCGGCGTGCCCTCGCCACCGGGTCCGGCCGAACAGCCGGCCAGGGCGGTGACCACGGTGAGCACGGCCGCCGCGGCGAGCGACGCGGTACGGGGACGGGCGGGGTGACGGCTGGGGCGGGCGGGCTTCACGGGGCGCGGCTCCGGACGGAACGGGGCCGGCCGCCACATGGCTGCGGCGACCGGCCCGGGTGGGGTGGGGTGGTGCTCCCGCTCGGGTCAAAGGGCGAGGAGGCTGGGTGGGGTGGGGTGGTGCTCCCGCTCGGGTCAAAGGGCGAGGAGGCTGGGTGGGGTGGGGTGGTGCTCCCGCTCGGGTCAAGGGGCGGGGAGGCTGAGGGGTGTGGGGTGTGCGAGGGGTGCGTGGCTGTCGGAGGGCGGGGTGAGGCGTGGGCCCCGCCGCCCCGTTCCCGTCAGGCGCGGCCCGCCGCGCGGCGGCGGACGACGAGGAAGCCGAGGCCCGCGGCGGCGAGCGAGGCCGCTCCCGCGCCGGTGGCGACGAGGGCGGTGGACCCGCCCGTGGTGCCGAGCTCGGCACCGGCCGCGACGCCGCCCTTCGGGACGACGGAGGTCTGGCCGCCGGTGGCCGAGGGGCCCGTGCCCGTGCCCGTACCCGTGCCTGTGCCGGTGGCCGGGCGGGTGGTGGAGGAGGTGGGCTTCTCGCAGCCCTTCGGCAGCTTCGGGAACGCGGTCCAGGCGTACGGGGTGCCACCGCCCTGGGTGCGCTGGCCGAGCTTCGGGGTGAGGGTGTGGGCGCCGGAGATGGTCAGGCCCATGCCGGTGTCGGCGGGGTGGGCGCGGTCGACGGTGACGACCGGCTTGCCCTGCTCGTCCTTGAGGACGGCCTTGGGGCCCTTCTCCAGGTCGTGGGTGAGCGTCACGGTCAGCTGCGCGAAGACGGAGGGGATGTCCTGGCGGACGGTGCACTCCCCGATGACGACCGGGGTTCCGGCGGCAGGGGCGGGCGCGCCGGACAGCAGCTGCGGGGCGGCCTGCCGCGCGGAGCCGGGGACGTAGGCGGCGAACCCGCCGTCCTCCTCCAGGATCACGACGGCCTTGCCGTAGGTGAGGACCTGGCGGCCGCTCGCCACGTAGGTGTAGCCGCGGCCCACACCGTTGTCGAGGAGCTGGAGGCCGGGGACGCCGTTCTCGCGGTCGAGCTGCACGACGGTGCCGTCGGCGAGCCGGTAGACGCCGGAGCGCGCGCCGGGGATGTAGTTGCCGACCCAGTGGTGGGTGGCGCCGCCCGGGGTGAGGACGAAGAAGGTGCCGTTGTCGTTGCCGGCGACGGAGCGGCCGTCGGCGGTGAGGGACTCGGTGTACGCGCCCTGGAGGTAGAAGTCGGCCCGGTGGTGCCCCGCCGCGACCTTGTAGATCTTGGCGACGTAGCCGCCCGCCAGCTTCTCGGTGCGGACGAGGGTGCCCTGCGCCGTGTCGGTGGCGGGGGCGGTGGTGGCCGGCGCGGTCGGGGGGGCGGAGGCGGTGGGCGCCGTGGTGGCGGTCGCGGTCGGCGTCGGGGTGGCGGAGGGCGTCGCGGAGGCGGACGGCGTGGCGGTGGTCGCGGAGGGGGCCGCCGGGGTGCTCGGGCTCGCCGGAGTGGTCGGGGTCGCGGTGGCAGCCGGCGTGACCGTCGCGGTACCGGGGGTCCTGGGGCCGTTCGTCGCGGTCGTCACCGGACCGTCGGCGGCGAAGGCCGCCACGGCGGTGAGGGCCGGGGTGGTGACCGCGACGCCCGCGACGAGGGCGGTGGCGATGGCGGTGCGAAGGGCGGTGCGCATAACGACTCCAGGGATCTGGTCAGGGTGGATGGAGAGCCGCATGCCGCTGTTGCTCGGTCCGACTGTGTCCGGTGAGGTCTGGCTGGCTGCGAGACAAAAATTAGTGATCTTGTATGAGGGAGGCGTCCGCTCCTCGTCACGGGCGTGTGACAGGTGTCACCGCGCCGGATGCGGGGCTGTGACCTCGGGCTCTGCCCGGGGCCTCCCCTGTACAGGTCGCTACGCGCGTAGATATGCTCGACTGGTGACCATGCCCACCACTGCACCCGCAGCCAATGCCTTCGCCGACGTGACCGCGTCCGACAGCGCGCTGCGCCGCTTCCTCCACGGGCTGCCCGGCGTCGACGCCGTCGGCCTGGAGGCGCGCGCCGCGTCCCTCGGCACCCGCTCGATCAAGACCACGGCCAAGGCGTACGCCATCGACCTGGCCATCTCGATGATCGACCTGACGACGCTCGAAGGCGCGGACACCCCGGGCAAGGTCCGGGCCCTCGCCGCGAAGGCCGTCCATCCCGATCCGACCGACCGTACGACCCCGACGACCGCCGCCGTCTGCGTCTACCCCGACATGGTGGCCACCGCCAAGGCCGCCCTGGCGGGCTCCGGCGTCAAGGTCGCCTCGGTCGCCACCGCCTTCCCGGCGGGCCGCGCCGCCCTCCCCGTGAAGCTGGCCGACACCGCCGACGCGATCGCCGCCGGCGCGGACGAGATCGACATGGTCATCGACCGTGGCGCCTTCCTCGCCGGCCGCTACCTGGAGGTCTACGAGCAGATCGCCGCGATCAAGGCGGAGTGCGGCGACCGCGCCCGCCTCAAGGTGATCTTCGAGACCGGTGAGCTGTCCACGTACGACAACATCCGCCGCGCCTCCTGGCTCGGCATGATGGCCGGCGCGGACTTCATCAAGACCTCGACCGGCAAGGTCGCGGTGAACGCCACCCCCGCGAACACCCTGCTCATGCTGGAGGCGGTGCGCGACTTCCGCGCGCAGACCGGCGTGCAGATCGGTGTGAAGCCGGCCGGCGGCATCCGCAACACCAAGGAAGCGATCAAGTTCCTGGTGCTGGTCAACGAGACCGTCGGCGAGAACTGGCTGGACAACCACTGGTTCCGCTTCGGCGCCTCCAGCCTGCTCAACGACCTGCTGATGCAGCGCCAGAAGCTGGCGACCGGCCGCTACTCCGGCCCCGATTACGTGACGGTGGACTGATCAACATGGCATCTGCATTCGAGTACGCACCGGCGCCCGAGTCCCGGTCCGTCGTCGACATCGCCCCTTCCTACGGCCTGTTCATCGACGGCGAGTTCACGGACGCGGCCGACGGCAAGGTCTTCAAGAGCGTCTCCCCCTCCACCGAGGAGGTTCTGTCCGAGGTCGCCCAGGCGGGCGCCGAGGACGTGGACCGCGCGGTGAAGGCGGCGCGCCGGGCCTTCGAGAAGTGGTCGGCGCTGCCCGGTTCCGAGCGCGCCAAGTACCTCTTCCGGATCGCCCGCATCATCCAGGAGCGCAGCCGCGAGCTGGCCGTCCTGGAGACCCTCGACAACGGCAAGCCGATCAAGGAGACCCGCGACGCGGACCTCCCCCTGGTCGCGGCGCACTTCTTCTACTACGCGGGCTGGGCCGACAAGCTCGACCACGCCGGCTTCGGAGCGAACCCCCGCCCGCTGGGCGTGGCCGGCCAGGTCATCCCGTGGAACTTCCCGCTGCTGATGCTGGCGTGGAAGATCGCCCCGGCGCTCGCGACCGGCAACACGGTCGTCCTGAAGCCGGCCGAGACGACCCCGCTCTCCGCCCTGTTCTTCGCGGACATCTGCCGCCAGGCCGGGCTGCCGAAGGGCGTCGTCAACATCCTGCCCGGTTACGGGGACGCCGGCGCCGCGCTGGTCGAGCACCCGGACGTGAACAAGGTCGCCTTCACCGGCTCGACCGCCGTCGGCAAGGCCATCGCGCGCTCCGTCGCCGGCACGGACAAGAAGCTCACCCTGGAGCTGGGCGGCAAGGGCGCCAACATCGTCTTCGACGACGCCCCGGTCGACCAGGCCGTCGAGGGCATCGTCAACGGCATCTTCTTCAACCAGGGCCAGGTCTGCTGCGCGGGCTCGCGGCTCCTCGTCCAGGAGTCCGTCCACGACGAGGTGCTCGACGCGCTGAAGCGCCGCCTGAGCACCCTGCGTCTGGGCGACCCGCTGGACAAGAACACCGACATCGGCGCCATCAACTCGCCCGAGCAGCTGGCCCGCATCACCGCGCTCGTGGAGCAGGGCGAGGCCGAGGGCGCCGAGCGCTGGTCGGCCGCCTGCGAGATCCCGTCGGCCGGGTACTGGTTCGCCCCGACCCTGTTCACGAACGTGACGCAGGCGCACACGGTGGCCCGCGACGAGATCTTCGGCCCGGTCCTGTCGGTGCTCACGTTCCGTACCCCCGACGAGGCCGTCGCGAAGGCCAACAACAGCCAGTACGGCCTGTCGGCCGGCATCTGGACGGAGAAGGGCTCGCGGATCCTCGCCGTGGCGGGCAAGCTCCGGGCGGGTGTCGTCTGGGCCAACACGTTCAACAAGTTCGACCCGACCTCGCCGTTCGGCGGTTACAAGGAGTCGGGCTTCGGCCGCGAGGGCGGCCGTCACGGTCTGGAGGCCTACCTCGATGTCTGAGAAGTCCGAGCAGCGTCTGAGCGTCTTCAAGACCTACAAGCTGTACGTGGGAGGCAAGTTCCCGCGTTCCGAGAGCGGCCGGGTGTACGAGGTGACGGACTCGAAGGGCAAGTGGCTGGCGAACGCCCCGCTCTCCTCCCGCAAGGACGCCCGTGACGCCGTCGTGGCCGCGCGCAAGGCCTTCGGCGGCTGGGCGGGCGCGACGGCGTACAACCGGGGCCAGATCCTCTACCGCGTCGCCGAGATGCTGGAGGGCCGCAAGGGCCAGTTCGTGCACGAGGTCGCGCACGCGGAGGGGCTGTCGAAGAACAAGGCGGCCGAGGTCGTCGAGGCCACGATCGACCGCTGGGTCTGGTACGCGGGCTGGACCGACAAGATCGCGCAGGTCGTGGGCGGGGCGAACCCGGTCGCGGGCCCGTTCTTCAACCTGTCCACCCCGGAGCCGACCGGTGTCGTCGCCGTCATCGCCCCGCAGGAGTCGTCCTTCCTGGGCCTGGTGTCGGTGATCGCCCCGGTGATCGCCACCGGCAACACGGCGGTCGTCGTCGCGAGCGAGAAGGCCCCGCTCCCGGCACTGTCCCTCGGTGAGGTGCTCGCCACCTCCGACCTGCCGGGCGGTGTCGTCAACGTTCTCTCCGGCAAGGCCGCCGAGATGGGCCCGCACCTGGCCGCCCACCAGGACGTCAACGCGATCGACCTCACGGGCGCGGACACCGGCCTCGCCCGCGAGCTCGAGATCGCCGCGGCCGACAACCTGAAGCGCGTCCTGCGCCGCCGTACCGAGGACTTCACCGCGTCCCCGGGCACGGACCGCATGACGGCCTTCCTGGAGACGAAGACGGTCTGGCACCCGACGGGTTCGCTGGGCGCCTCCGGCTCCTCGTACTAGCGGCGCGACGTGTGGGACGGCCCCCGGGCCGGCGGCGTGACCCGCCTGCCGCCCGGGGGCCGTCCGCCGTGCCCGGACGAGGGCGGTGCCCGCTCCGTCCCCGGGCGTGACGGGGCGGGCACCGCCCGTGGTCGGGGTGTGATGCTCGATACCAAGGGGCGCTCCCGGGGCTCCGCCGCACGCGGGAATGCCTCACACTGGTGTCCCGTGACCTCCCAACCGATACCGACCCGAGTCGTCCTGCTCGCGGGCCCCTCCGGCTCCGGCAAGTCCTCTCTCGCCGCCCGCACCGGACTTCCGGTGCTGCGCCTCGACGACTTCTACAAGGAGGGCGACGACCCGACCCTCCCGCTCGTCCTCGGCAGCTCGGACATCGACTGGGACTCGCCCCTCTCCTGGGACGCGGACGCCGCCGTCGCCGCGATCCTCGACCTGTGCCGCACCGGCCGGACCGACGTCCCGGTGTACGACATCGCCACCAGCTCCCGGGTCGACCGCGACCGTCTGGACATCGGGCGCACCCCGCTGTTCGTGGCGGAGGGCATCTTCGCCGCCGACATCGTGGAGCGCTGCCGCGAGCTCGGGGTGCTCGCCGACGCGCTCTGCCTGCGCGGCCGGCCCTCCACGACCTTCCGCCGCCGTCTGCTGCGCGACCTGCGGGAGGGCCGCAAGTCGGTGCCGTTCCTGCTGCGCCGCGGCTGGCGCCTGATGCGCGCCGAGCGTTCCATCGTGGCCCGGCAGACGGCGCTCGGCGCCCACCCGTGCGCCAAGGCCGAGGCCCTCGGCCGTCTGGCGGCGGCCGCCGCCGGGCGGCACCGGACGCCCGCCGCCCGCTGAAACCGTCCGCGGACGTGACGCGGGGCCGGACGAGATCCCCCTCTCGTCCGGCCCCGCGTCGTTCCCCCGTACCCCCGTACGGTCCCCCCGTGTTCCCCCCGTACCCTCAGGCCACCAGCTCGCCGAAGGACTCCTCCTCGTCACGGCCGAAGCTCAGCACCTCGTCCTCGCGCAGTCGCCGCAGCGAGCGCCAGATGCTCGACTTCACCGTGCCGACACTGATGTCCAGGATCGCCGCGATCTCCGGATCGGTGCGGCCCTCGTAATAGCGCAGCACCAGCATGGTGCGCTGCAGCTCGGGCAGCCGGGCGAGCGCCTGCCACAGCACCGCGCGCAGCTCCGTGCCCCGCATGGCGTCCGTCTCGCCGACCGTCTCCGGCAGCTCCTCGGTCGGGTACTCGTTGAGCTTGCGCCGGCGCCAGGCGCTGATGTGCAGGTTCGTCATGGTGCGGCGGAGGTATCCGCCGACGGCCGCCTTGTCGCTGATCCGGTCCCAGGCGCGGTACGTGGAGAACAGCGCGCTCTGGAGCAGGTCCTCGGCCTCGAAACGGTCACCGGTGAGGTGGTAGGCGGTGGCGTACAGGGAGGCCCGGCGCTCCTGGACGTAGGCCGTGAACTCGGCCTCCGAACAACCGGAACGCTCCCCCGTGACCTCCCCGTACGCCGCTCCCCCGTCAGCGACGGCCACCATGTAAGGCGCCTTGCGCTGACGTCCGACACCGCGAACGCACCCCCGCCCGTTCACCGCGCCGGACTTCTCCGCGCTCCGCACGACGTCGTGGAGACGCGTGACAACTGCGCTTGAGGTGGTGCTGTGCAGTGCGTTCATCTCGCGCCCCCCGTCGGTTGGAGTGTGGCCGGTCCGTGTGACAAGAAGCCTGCCCGGCGCACTTCATGGCGGTGTCCGCCGACTGTCACAGACGTGTCACAGGGGCCGGGGCGTGCGCGCGCCTCCGTCCGGTCGAACTCGGACGGCCGCATGCGACAGAATGACGTCCGTGCCTTTTCTGTTGCTGATCGAGGACGACGACGCCATCCGGACGGCCCTCGAACTCTCCCTGTCCCGGCAGGGCCACCGGGTGGCCACCGCCGCGACGGGCGAGGACGGGCTGCAACTGCTCCGTGAGCAGCGGCCCGACCTGGTCGTGCTGGACGTCATGCTGCCCGGCATCGACGGCTTCGAGGTGTGCCGTCGCATCCGCCGCACCGACCAGCTGCCGATCATTCTGCTCACCGCGCGCAGCGACGACATCGACGTGGTCGTCGGCCTGGAGTCCGGCGCCGACGACTACGTGGTCAAGCCGGTGCAGGGGCGGGTCCTCGACGCCCGTATCCGTGCCGTCCTGCGGCGCGGCGAGCGGGAGTCGGCCGATTCCGCCACCTTCGGTTCGCTCGTGATCGACCGGGCGGCGATGACCGTGACGAAGAACGGGGAGGACCTCCAGCTCACCCCCACGGAGCTGCGGCTGCTCCTGGAGCTGAGCCGGCGGCCCGGACAGGCGCTCTCCCGCCAGCAGTTGCTGCGGCTCGTGTGGGAGCACGACTACCTGGGCGACTCCCGGCTGGTCGACGCGTGTGTGCAGCGGCTGCGCGCCAAGGTGGAGGACGTGCCGTCCTCGCCGACCCTGATCCGTACGGTGCGGGGCGTCGGCTACCGACTGGACGTCCCTGCGTGAGCCGGGGAATCATCACGCGGCTCGGTCTCACCAGCCTGCGGCTGCGGCTCGTCGTGGTCTTCGCCCTGGTCGCGCTCACCGCGGCCGTCGCCGCCTCGGGCATCGCGTACTGGCTCAACCGGGAGGCGGTGCTCACCCGGACCCAGGACGGGGCGCTGAACGACTTCCGGCAGGAGATGCAGAACCGGGCGGCGACGCTGCCGCTCCGGCCCGACCAGGAGGAACTGCGCCGCACCGCCGAGCAGATGGCGAGCGGCAGCGCGGGCTACCAGGTGCTGCTGCTCGGTGAGCGGGAGGCGGGCAAGCCGATCGTCGGCGCCTCGGACCCGGACACCTTCACGCTCGCGGACGTGCCGCGGGCGCTGCGGGAGGCGGTGGACACCCGCCGCCCGGTGTCGGACGCCAATCCCTACCCGTACCACCTGTTCTGGCAGCGTACGGAGCGGGGCGGGACGCCCTATCTGGTGGGCGGGACGCGGATCGACGGCGGCGGCCCCGCCGGATACATGTTCAAGTCGCTGGCGGCGGAGAAGGCCGATCTGAACTCGCTCGCCTGGTCGCTGGGGATCGCCACGGCGCTCGCCGTGGCCGGGTCGGTGCTGCTCGCGCAGGTGGCGGCGACGACCGTGCTGCGGCCGGTGCACCGGGTCGGGGAGGCGGCCAAGCAGCTCGGCGAGGGCAAGCTCGACACCCGGCTCCAGGTCTCGGGAGCGGACGAACTGGCGGATCTGTCGCGGACGTTCAACGACGCGGCCGAGTCGCTGCAGAAGCAGGTCGCCGACATGAGCGCCCGGGAGGAGTCGAGCCGGCGCTTCGTGGCCGACATGTCGCACGAGCTGCGGACGCCGCTCACCGCGCTGACGGCCGTCACCGAGGTCCTGGAGGACGAGCAGGACTCCCTGGACCCGATGATCGCCCCGGCGGTGGCGCTGGTGGTGAGCGAGACCCGGCGGCTCAACGACCTGGTGGAGAACCTGATGGAGGTGACCCGCTTCGACGCGGGCACCGCCCGGCTCGTCCTGGACGACGTCGACATCGCGGACCAGATCACCGCCTGCATCGACGCGCGGGCCTGGTTGGACGCGGTGGAGCTGGACGCGGAGCGCGGGATCGTGGCGCGTCTCGACCCGCGCCGGCTCGACGTGATCCTCGCCAATCTGATCGGGAACGCGCTGAAGCACGGCGGTTCGCCGGTGCGGGTGTCGGTCCGTACCGAGGAGACCGGTACGGACGGGGGCGAGGAGCTGGTGATCGCGGTGCGCGACCACGGCCCCGGCATCCCCGAGGAGGTGCTGCCGCACGTCTTCGACCGTTTCTACAAGGCGAGCGCGTCGCGGCCGAGGTCGGACGGCAGCGGGCTGGGCCTGTCGATCGCCATGGAGAACGCGCTGATCCACGAGGGGTCCATCTCCGCGTCGAACTCGGTCGGCGAGGACGGGAAGACGGGCGGCGCGGTGTTCGTGCTGCGGCTGCCCAGGGACGCGTCGGGGATCGCGCGCGAGTCGCGGGTGGAGGAAGAGTGAAGCGCCGTACGGTCCGCGCGGGCGCCCTGGTGGCGGCCGCGCTCACCCTGCTGGTCGGCGGGTGCGGGATCCGCACCACGTCGGTCCCGGTGGACGCGGGCGCGGCCCCCACCCGGGTGCCGTGCAGCCTGACCGGGGAGTCCTCCTCCGCGGCGGCGCAGGGCGTGCCGCTCCGGGTGCACCTGGTGTGCGGCGCGCAGCTGGAAGTGGTGGAGCGCGGGGCCCCGCTACCGGAGGAGAAGGCCGGCCGTTCGCCGCTGCGGACGGCGTCGGAGCTGCTGGAGCTGCTGGTCGCCGGGCCGTCGGAGGAGGAGCGGGCGGCCGGGTTCACCACGGCGGTGCGCGGACCGATGGCGGTGAAGGGCGCGCGGGCCGGTGATCCGGCGGGCACCCTGCGGCTGAACCGTCAGCCGGAGGACCTGGCGCCGACGGCCCTGTCGCAGATCGTCTGCACCTTCGCGGAGAGCGCGGCGGGGGCGGGCGAGCACACGGTGCTGCTGGGCGGTCCGGGCGCGTACGCGCCGAAGCGCTACCGGTGCACGCCGGAGCTGCGGGAGCGTCCGGAGTCGGCGCCGCCGCTGGGCACGGTGCCGACGGTGACGGTCCCGGGGCCCTCGGGTTCGGCGGACCCGGCCTCGGAGGCCCCGGCCGGGGAGTGACCCGGCCGCCGGGGGTCCGGCCGGGAGTGACCGGACCCGGTGGGAGGGGCCGGCGGGTGTGACGTCCTCCCGCGCGTGCCCGGCGGCGGAACCGATTCCGCCGCCGGGCACGTCTAGGGGGGCGTGCAGCGTCAAGGTTCGGGCGGCAGTGCCGCCGTGGTCGTCCGCGTGGCCGGGTTCGTACTCCTGGCCGCGTATCTGCTGCTCGTCGCCTGGGTCGGCCTGCGCCCACGGGACGTGGCCTGGGTGACCGCGCCGAACACGGTCCCGCTCGACGGCATCCGCGCCGATCTGGCGCTCGGCGGGACCCGGGCGGTACGGCTCCTCGCGGAGGGGCTGCTGCTCCTGGCCCCGCTCGGGGTGCTGCTTCCGATGGCCGACGGGCGGCTCGACGTCTCGCCCTGGGCCTCGCTGGTCCGGACGACGGCCGCGGGGGCCCTGGTGTCGCTGGCCCTGGAGCTGTTGCAGACGGCGGTGCCCGGGCAGGTCGTGGACGTGGACTCGGTGCTGCTCAACACGGCCGGGGTGGCGCTGACCCACCTGCTCGTGGTGCCCGCCGGGCGGGCCCGGCTGCGGCGCCGGACGGGCACGGGGCGCTCCGGTCCGGCCGCGTCCTCCGCCGGGGGGAGCCGGGCGCGGGGCGGGGCCCTGCCCCGGAAGGAGTCGGCTCAGGGTTCGACCCCGAGGATTCCCAGGGTCCGGATCGCCCCGTAGACCGACGCTTCGTCCCCCGGTGCGACGGCACCATGGAGTCATCGGGAGCCCGACGGAAAGGTTCCCGGACCGACTCCGAAGGAGCCCACCATGGCCGCACTTGCCCGCCCCCGTGACGGACGCATGATCGGCGGAGTGTGCGCGGCGCTCGCCCGGCGCTTCGGCACCTCCGCGACGACGATGCGCGTGATCTTCCTGGTCTCGTGTCTGCTGCCGGGCCCGCAGTTCCTGCTCTACCTGGCGCTGTGGATGCTCCTGCCGCAGGAGAAGCGCACGACCACCGCCTGGTAGACCCGGCGGCCGGGGCGCGCGTACGCCGAAGGGGCGCGTACCCGGAAACGGGTGCGCGCCCCTTCGCTGTCGTACGGCTCCGGTCAGGCGACCGGGAGGGTGCCGGGCACCACGCCGCCGAGGACGGCGGTGGCCTGGCCGAGCGGCAGGCCGCCGAGGAGGCCCGTGACGGGGGCCAGCGGGGTGTGCTGGGTGGCCTGGTTGGCGGCGGCGGGGAGGGTCTTCGCGCCGTGGTCGAGGACCTGGCCGAGGGCGCCCTGCCCGCCGACGGGCAGCTGGGCGAGACCGTCGCCCAGCGGGACGGCCGAGGTCAGGGAGCCCAGCGCGTCGGCGCCCACGGGCAGCTCGGGCGCGGCGGAGGCCGTGCCCGCGGCGGCGGCGGCGAAAGCGGCGCCGAGGGCGGCGACACCGAGCTTCTTGGCGGCAGACTGCTTCATCAGAAAATCTTCCTTGAGCTTTGGGGAAGGGAGACCGGGCGTCGGGAGAACCGGAAACCGGAAAAGGGCATCCGGATATTGCGGAGCGGTTCCGCAAACTAACCAGCCGGGCACCCCGACCGCAAACACCGAAAGGCGGCCGGGTGTCGCCCTCCCGGCCGCCTTCCGCCCCTCCGGGCAGCCGCCGTCAGTCGGCCGCCGGGGAAGACGTGCTGGTGACAGCCGTCTGCCGGAACAGCCATTCGGACTTCAGCTCGGCATAACCTGGCTTGATCACGTCGTTGATCATGGCGAGTCGTTCATCGAAAGGAATGAACGCTGATTTCATCGCATTGACCGTGAACCACTGCATGTCATCGAGCGTGTAATCGAATGCTTCGACCAGGCACTCGAATTCCCGGCTCATGCTGGTGCCGCTCATCAGCCGGTTGTCGGTGTTGACCGTCGTGCGGAAGTGGAGCCTGCGGAGCAGCCCGATGGGGTGCTCGGCGTAGGAGGCGGCGGCGCCGGTCTGGAGGTTGGAGGTGGGGCACATCTCCAGCGGGATCCGCTTGTCGCGGACGTAGGCGGCGAGGCGGCCGAGGCGGACCGTGCCGTCCTCGGCGACCTCGATGTCGTCGATGATCCGGACGCCGTGACCGAGACGGTCGGCGCCGCACCACTGGAGCGCCTGCCAGATGGAGGGCAGCCCGAAGGCCTCACCGGCGTGGATCGTGAAGTGGTTGTTCTCCCGCTTCAGGTACTCGAAGGCGTCGAGGTGGCGGGTGGGCGGGAAGCCGGCCTCGGCGCCCGCGATGTCGAAGCCGACGACGCCCGCGTCGCGGTAGCGGTTGGCGAGTTCGGCGATCTCCAGGGCGCGGGCCGCGTGGCGCATGGCGGTCAGCAGGGCACCGACCCGGATGCGGTGCCCGGCCGCCCTGGCCTGCCGCTCGCCCTCCCGGAAGCCTTCGTTGACGGCCTCCACGACTTCTTCGAGGGTGAGGCCGGCCTCCAGGTGCTGCTCGGGCGCGTAGCGCACCTCCGCGTACACGACGCCGTCCTCGGCCAGGTCGACCGCGCACTCGGCGGCGACCCGGACGAGGGCCTCGCGGGTCTGCATGACGGCGCAGGTGTGCGCGAAGGTCTCCAGGTAGCGCTCCAGGGACCCGGAGTCGGCGGCCTCGCGGAACCAGAGGCCGAGCTTGTCCGGTTCCGTCTCGGGGAGCCGCGAGTAGCCCTGTTCACGGGCGAGTTCGATGATCGTGCCGGGGCGCAGTCCGCCGTCGAGGTGGTCGTGGAGCAGCACCTTCGGGGCACGGCGGATCTGGTCCGCGGTGGGGACGTTGGGGGTCTGGCTCGTCATTTCCGCACTGTAGCCCCTACGCGCGTAGAGCGGGCGTCCCGGCGCCGCATCGGTGCGGACTTTTCGCCTCCGCGCCGGTCGCGTCCGCCCCACGGTGTCCGGATGACCGCGGACGAAAGGGTGCGAGTGGCGCCCGCGTTCGGGGGTGGGCCGGCCCGGGCGATACGTAACAGAGACCGCGCGTACCACTGGCGTACACCTCGGATTCTGAGACTGTTCTGCCATGGCGCACTACGCACTCGTGGGGACCGCCGACGGCCGGAGACCCCGGCTCGGTCGGGCGGTCGGGACTTCGCAGGCGGCGGTGGGCGGCGTGGTGCTGCTCCTGCCGGACGGCGAGCCGGTGTCGGGGCGGCGGCCCTCGGTACGGGCGCACGCGGCGGCGCTGCCGCTGGGGCGCGCGCTCGTCCGGGCGGGGCGCGCGGACGGGCTCGTGGCGCACGTGGTGCGCTACCGGGGCCGCGGCTGGAACGGCCCGGACGCGGACCTCGCGGCGGACGCCTCCTGGGCGGTGTCGGAGGCGGTACGGCGCTACGGCGACGTTCCCGTGTGCCTGGCCGGCCTCGGGATGGGCGCGCGGGCGGCGCTGCGGGCGGGCGGCCACGACGCGGTCGCCGCGGTCCTCGCGCTGGCGCCCTGGCTCCCCGAGGAGGACGTGGCGGCGGAGCCGGAGCCGGTACGGCAGCTGGTGGGGCGCCGGGTGCTGCTGGTGCACGGGACGAACGACGCGCGGACGGACCCGGAGCTGTCCTTCCGCTTCGCGGACCGGGCCAAGAAGGCCAACCGGGACACCTGCCGGTTCGAGGTGCACACGGACGGCCACGCCCTGCGGCAGTACGCCGCCGAAGTACGGGCCCTGGCCGCCGACTTCGTGCTCGGCGCCCTCTTCGCCCGCCCGGTCTCCCGCCCCCTGACGGACGCGATGGCCGCCCCACCGCCCCTGGGCCTGCGCATGCCCCTGGCGGCGGGCTTCGGAGGCGCCCCCCGCCGGTGAGGAGGCGGGGTCGGCCTCAGGGTTCCTGGGGGGCCTGGGCCTCCTTCGGGAGGAGGTGGCCCCGGCGGCTCAGGAGGAACTTCTTGAAGGCGGCGACCGGGGCCGTGTCCGGATGGCCGTCGAGCCAGGCGAGGCCGATCTCGCGGACCGCCCGCGGCGCGGTCACGGTGAGTTCGACGACGCCGGGGCGCGCGACGGCGGGCGGCGGCAGCAGCGCGACGCCCAGGCCCGCCGCGACGAGACCGCGCAGCGTCTCCGCCTCCTCGCCCTCGAAGGCCACGCGCGGCGTGAAGCCGGCCTCGGCGCACAGGTCGTCGGTGATGCGGCGGAGCCCGTACCCCGGTTCCAGGGTCACGAAGGTCTCGTCGGCGGCCTCGGCGAGGCGGATGCGTTTGCGGCCCGCGAGGCGGTGGTCGTCGGGGACGACCAGGCGCAGCCGCTGCTCGTCGAGCCGGCGGGCGACCAGGTCGGGCGCGTCCGGCACCGGCGAGGTGAGACAGAGGTCGAGCTCGCCGGCCCGCAGCCGCTCGATCATCGCCTCGCCGTAGTTCTGGACGAGGGTGAAGCGGACGCGCGGGTGGTCCACGCGGAAGGCGCGCAGCAGTCCGGGGACGGTCTCGGAGCCCATGGTGTGGAGGAAGCCGAAGGCGACCCGCCCGGCGGCCGGGTCGGCGTCGGCCCGTACGGTGTCGGCGGCCCGTTCCACCTCCGCCAGCGCCCGCTCGGCGGCGGTGAGGAAGCGGCGGCCGGCCGGGGTGAGGGAGACGGTGCGGCCCCGGCGGGCGAAGAGGGCGACGCCGAGGTCCTGTTCCAGCCGGACCATGGCGCGGGAGAGCGTCGACTGGGGGACGCCCATCTCGGCCGCGGCCCGGGTCACGTGCTCGTGCCGGGCGACCGCGGCGAAGTACGCGAGCCGCGGCGCGAGCAGCGGTCCCATGTCTTCTTCGTTACTGTTCGGTGACAGCCGTGGCTGTGACCTGTACTCATGCGCCATGGGAACGATTACAGCAGTTCCGTGCATTGGACGCATGAAAGGGACCGGCCTACGTTCGGGGCATGCCTTCCGCCAGTACCAAGGCGGCCGCCACCCTCGCGGCCGCCGACACCCGCCTCGCCCCCGGCACCGCCGGCTACCGCCGTACGAGCCTCGCTCTCTTCGCCGCCGGACTGGCCGCCTTCGCCCTCCTCTACTCCACGCAGGCACTGCTGCCCGCCCTCTCGGCCTCGTTCGGCACCGGCGCCTCCGCCGCCTCCTGGACGGTCTCCGCCGCGACCGGCGCGCTGGCCGTCTGCGTCCTGCCGCTCAGCGCCCTGTCGGAGCGTTTCGGCCGGCGGGCCATGATGATCGGCTCCCTTTCGGTCGCGGTCGCCGTCGGCCTCCTGGTGCCCTTCGCGCCGAACCTGGAGTCCCTGATCGCGCTGCGCGCGGTGCAGGGCGCGGCCCTCGCCGGGCTGCCGGCCTCGGCCATGGCGTACCTGGCCGAGGAGGTCCGCCCCCGGGCCCTGGTCGGCGCGATCGGCCTCTTCGTGGCGGGCAACTCGATCGGCGGCATGAGCGGCCGGATCGTCACCGGCTGGGCGGCGCAGCTGTGGGGCTGGCGCGCGGGTCTCGCCGCCGTCGGCCTGACCTCGCTGGTGTGCCTGCTGGTCTTCCGGGCGCTGCTGCCGAAGGCCCGCCACTTCACCCCCGGCGCGCTCGACCCGAGGGCGCTCGCGGGCACGGTGCGCACGCACCTGGCGGACCCGCTGCTGCGCCGGCTGTACGCGATCGGCGCGCTGTTCATGACGGTGTTCGGCGCGGTCTACACGGTGATCGGCTACCGCCTGGTGGAGGCGCCCTTCTCGCTCCCGCAGGGCGTGATCGGTTCGATCTTCCTCATCTACCTGGTCGGTACGGTCTCCTCGGCCGCCGCCGGGAGGCTGGTCGGCCGGCTCGGCCGGCGCGGGGCGCTCTACCTGGCGGTCTCCACCACCGCGGCGGGCCTGCTGCTCTCGCTCTCCGACGCGCTCGCGGCCGTCGTCGCGGGCCTGGTGCTGATCACGGCCGGCTTCTTCGCGGGCCACGCGGTCGCCTCCTCGGCGGTGAGCCGTACGGCCACGACGGGCCGGGCGCAGGCCTCGGCGCTGTACCAGTCCGCGTACTACCTCGGCAGCAGCGCGGGCGGCACGCTCGGCGCGGTCGCCTTCCACGCGGGCGGCTGGACCGGCACGGTCCTGCTCGGCCTCGCCGCGGTCCTCGGCGTCGTGTCGATCACGCTGTACGGCACCCACAGCGCGCGGGTGGCGGCGCGCCGGCTCCGCCCGGCGGCGGTCTGAGCCCTCTTCCCGCCCGGGGCTGCAACTGACAGACTCCCCCGCGCGTCCCACATGTCAGGACTCAAGGGGGAGTTGACGCGAATGAACCGGATCATGCGGGTGGGGAAGAGAGCGGGGACGGCCGCGGGGCTGGCGTCGCTGGTGGTGCCACTGACGGTCGCCCTGGGCGCGACCCCGGCGCAGGCCGCGTCCTGCAACGTGACGACGGGGCCGTACCAGAAGCAGGTGGAGAAGTTTCTGGGCCGGGTGGTCGACGGGCGCCAGTCGCTCGCCGACTGCCAGGCCACCCAGGCCTTCCAGCGCACCCACGGGATCACCCCGGCCGTGGGGTACGCCGGTCCGCTCACCTGGCGGACCATGAACACGATGCTCCAGCAGCGGGCGGCGGGCACCAACCCGAACAGGGACGGGAAGTGTCCGACGAACCGGGGCCGGATCGCCTGCGTCGACCTGACGCGGCAGCTCAGCTGGATCCAGGACGGCTCGCGCCTGAAGTACGGCCCGGTGCCGGTGCGGACGGGCAAGGACGGCACGGAGACCCGTACCGGCTCCAAGAAGGTCTACTGGCGGAACATCAACCACTGGTCGACGCTCTACGACGTGTCGATGCCGTACGCGCAGTTCTTCGACGGCGGCCAGGCCTTCCACTCGACCACCAAGTCCATGTGGAACCCGCCGGGCTCCGGCGGCTGCGTCAACATGCGGCCGGCCGACGCCAAGGCGTACTGGAACCTCCTGCGGAACGGCGACGACGTGTTCGTGTACGGACGCAAGCCGGGAACCTGACCCCGGCTGTCGGTCCCCTGCGGTAGCTTCGCTCCCATCGGCACCGGACGGGTGCCGGTGAGGGGTGAGTGGGGTGTGGACCCGATGAGTGACGTGACGGTGAAGACCGACGAACTCGACAAGTACCGCAGGGAGCTGACCGGTTACTGCTACCGGATGCTCGGTTCGTCCTTCGAGGCGGAGGACGCGGTGCAGGACACGATGGTGCGGGCCTGGAAGGCCATCGACTCCTTCGAGGGCCGCTCCTCCCTGCGGTCCTGGCTCTACCGGATCGCGACCAACGTCTGCCTGGACGCGCTGAACGCGGGGAACCGGCGGGCGCGGCCGATGGACCTGAGCGGGCCGACGCCGGTGGCGCAGGCGCAGCTCGTGAAGCAGCCGGAGATCACCTGGCTGGAGCCGGTCCCGGACGGGCGGGTGCTGCCGTCGGTGGCGGACCCGGCGGAGACGGCGGTCTCCCGGGAGACGGTGCGGCTGGCGTTCGTGGCCGCGCTCCAGCACCTGCCGCCGAAGCAGCGCGCGGTGCTCATCCTGCGCGAGGTGCTCGCGTGGAAGGCGAGTGAGGTGGCGGAGCTGCTCGACACCTCCGTCGCCTCGGTGAACAGCGCGCTCCAGCGGGCCCGGGCGACCCTGGCCGAGCAGGCGCCGGCCGAGTCGGACGCGGCGAACCCGCTGGACGAGGAGCAGAAGGAGCTCCTGGAGCGGTACGTGGCCGCGTTCGAGGGCTACGACATGAAGGCGCTGACCGCGCTCCTCCACGAGGACGCGACCATGTCCATGCCGCCGTACGACCTGTGGCTCCAGGGGCACGAGGACATCGTCGGCTGGATGCTGGGCGTCGGCGACGTCTGCCGCGGCTCCAAGCTGGTGCCGACCGTGGCGAACGGCCAGCCGGCCTTCGCGCACTACCACCCGGACCCCGAGGGCGGGTACAGCCCGTGGGCGCTCATCGTCCTGGAGCTGCGGGACGGCAAGGTCGCCGGGATGGACTTCTTCCTGGACACCCCGCGCTGGTTCCCCCTCTTCGACCTGCCGGAGCGGCTGGAGGCGTAAGGGGTTTCCCGCCCCGCCCGCCCCGCCGCCCGGCCGGGGTCCCACCGCCCGGTCTGGTTCGCGGGCGCGTCACGGCGGGGAGTCGTCCTCCAGGACGGTGTCGAGGCCGGTCAGCCGGAGCAGGGCCCGCAGGTCGGGTCCCGCTCCGCGCAGGCGGAGGCGGTGGCCCCGGCGTCCGGCGGCGAGTCTCAGCCGGGCGAGGGCGTCGACGGCCGCGAGGTCGGCCTGCCCGAGGGCGCCGACCTCGCAGACGACGGGGCCGGGCGGGGCCGCGTCCAGGGCGGCGCAGAGGCGGGCGACGTCCTCACGGCCGGGCCGGGCGGGCAGGGTCACGACAAGGGGCTGACTGGTGTCCACACCGGGCAGACCGTCCCCGTGGCCGGAACTCATCGCGGACCGGCCCGGTAGGGTCGCCATCATGACGCGTGAGCCTGTCGAACTGGTGATCTTCGACTGTGACGGTGTTCTGGTGGACAGCGAGCGGATCTACTGCCGGGTGGACCGGGAGGTGTTCGCGAGTCTCGGAGCGGAGTTCACCGAGGCGGAGGTGGCCGAGCGCTTCATCGGCTCGTCCCACGAGCTGCTCACCGCCCTCGTGGAGGAGCGCCGGGGCCGTCCCCTGGAGCCCGACTGGCACCTCCCCTTCCGGCAGCGGTACGAGGACGCGCTCGACGCCGAGCTGACGGCCGTGGAGGGCGTGGCCGACGCGCTGGACGCCCTGGCGGTGCCGTACTGCCTCGCCTCCAACGGCAGCCACGCCTCGATCAGGCGCAACCTCGGCCGCACGGGTCTTCTGGAGCGCTTCGGGGGCCGGATGTTCAGCGCCCACGACGTCTCCCGCGGCAAGCCGGCCCCGGACCTCTTCCTCCACGCCGCCGCCGCGCTGGGTGTCCCGCCGGAGCGCTGCGCGGTCGTCGAGGACAGCCCGTACGGAGTGCGGGCCGCCCGTGCCGCGGGCATGCGCGCCTTCGGCTACACCGGCGGCCTGACCGGGGCCGACCGCCTCGCGGGCCCGGGGACGGTGGTCTTCACGGACATGCGGGAGCTTCCGGCGCTGCTGCGGGGGCCCGGCGTGCCGGAGGACCGGGAAGCGGCGCGGGCGCTCGGCTGACCGCCCGCCGCCCCGGCGCCCGGCCTGCACCGGCGCCCGGCCCGGGCCGGTGCGGAACACCGGCCCGGGCGGCGGCGGAAGCCGTTACGCGATGCGGTCCAGGACGATCGGGGCCGGGGTGAACGCCGTGCCCTCGGGGGCGATGTCCCAGGACGCGTCCAGCGACTTCAGCGCGTAGTCGAACTTCTCCGGGGTGTCGGTGTGGAGGGTCAGCAGGGGCTGGCCCGCCGTCACGGTGTCACCCGGCTTGGCGTGGAGCTCGACGCCCGCGCCGGCCTGCACCGGGTCCTCCTTGCGGGCGCGGCCCGCGCCGAGGCGCCAGGCGGCGATGCCGATGTCGTAGGCGTCGAGGCGGGTCAGGACGCCGGAGGCGGGGGCGGTGACGACGTGCCGCTCGCGGGCGACCGGCAGGGTGGCGTCCGGGTCGCCGCCCTGCGCGGCGATCATCCGGCGCCAGACGTCCATGGCGGAGCCGTCCTTGAGGGCCTTCTCCGGGTCGGCGTCCTTGATGCCGGCCGCGTCGAGCATCTCGCGGGCGAGCGCGATCGTCAGCTCGACGACGTCGGCCGGGCCGCCGCCGGCGAGGACCTCGACGGACTCGCGGACCTCCAGGGCGTTGCCGGCGGTCAGGCCGAGCGGGGTCGACATGTCGGTGAGGAGCGCGACCGTCCTCACGCCGCTGTCGGTGCCGAGGGCGACCATGGTGGAGGCGAGTTCGCGGGCGTCCTCGATGGTCTTCATGAAGGCGCCGGTGCCGACCTTCACGTCCAGGACGAGCGAGCCGGTGCCCTCGGCGATCTTCTTGGACATGATCGAGGAGGCGATCAGCGGGATGGCCTCGACGGTGCCGGTGACGTCCCGCAGCGCGTAGAGCTTCTTGTCGGCGGGGGCCAGGCCGTCGCCGGCCGCGCAGATCACGGCGCCGGTGGTGTCGAGGACGTGCAGCATCTCCTCGTTGGAGAGCAGCGCGCGCCAGCCGGGGATGGACTCCAGCTTGTCGAGCGTGCCGCCGGTGTGGCCGAGGCCGCGGCCCGACAGCTGCGGGACGGCCGCGCCGCAGGCAGCGACGAGCGGGGCGAGCGGGAGGGTGATCTTGTCGCCGACGCCGCCGGTGGAGTGCTTGTCGGCGGTCGGGCGGGAGAGCGAGTCGAAGTTCATGCGCTCGCCGGAGGCGATCATCGCCGCCGTCCAGCGGGCGATCTCCGCGCGGTTCATGCCGTTGAGCAGGATGGCCATGGCCAGGGCGGACATCTGCTCGTCGGCGACGACCCCGCGGGTGTAGGCGTCGATGACCCAGTCGATCTGCTCGGGGCTCAGCTCGCCCTTGTCCCGCTTGGTGCGGATGACGGAGATGACGTCCATGTGGTGCCTCTTTCTACGCGCATAGAGGGGGAAAGGAGGAGCGGCCCTCCCATCGTGCCGGAAGGGCCGCTCCGCGGTGCTACTTGCCGAGGTGCTCCGGGCCGAAAGCCTGCGGCAGCATCTCGGCCAGGGTCAGGAACCCGGCCGGGGTCTCCAGGACGAGTTCGGAGCCGCCGAACTCGTACAGCAGCTGCCGGCACCGGCCGCAGGGCACCAGGGACTCGCCGCGGCCGTCCACGCACACGAAGTGGGTGAGCCGGCCGCCGCCGGTCGCCTGGAGCTGGGAGACCAGCCCGCACTCGGCGCACAGTCCGACACCGAAGGAGGCGTTCTCCACGTTGCAGCCGGAGACCACCCGCCCGTCGTCGACGAGGGCCGCCGCGCCGACCGGGTAACCGGAGTACGGGGCGTAGGCGCGGGCCATGGCCTCGCGGGCGGCCGTGCGCAGCGCGTCCCAGTCGGGGGCCGTCACTTTCCTTCGCCCTTGCGGTAGCGCATGCCGTCCGCCTTGGGCATCCGCAGCCGCTGCGCGGAGAGGGAGAGCACCAGCAGGGTCACCACGTACGGGGTGGCGCTGACGAACTCGACCGGGACGGTGTCCGTGCCCAGGTACCAGACGAGCATGACGGCCGCCATGACGGCGCTGACCGCGGCGGTGATCCAGCGCTTCCGGTAGGCCTTCCACAGCGCGATGCCCACGAGGACCGCGACGAGCAGCAGAAGGAGGGCGTGCACGGACTCGCCACCGCTGCGCAGCTGGAGCGCGTCGGCGAAGCCGAACAGGCCGGCACCCATGGCCAGACCGCCGGGCCGCCAGTTGCCGAAGATCATCGCCGCGAGGCCGATGTAGCCGCGGCCGCCGGTCTGGCCCTCGTTGTAGATGTGCGAGGTGACCAGCGACAGGAACGCGCCGCCGAGGCCGGCCAGGCCGCCGGAGACGATCACGGCGATGTACTTGTACTTGTAGACGTTGACGCCCAGAGACTCCGCGGCGACCGGGTTCTCACCGCAGGAGCGCAGCCGCAGACCGAACGCAGTCCTCCACAGGACGAAGTACGTGCCGATCACCAGCAGGACGGCGAGGATCGTGACCAGCGAGAGGTTGGTGACGAGGCCGCCGAGGATGCCGGCGACGTCCGAGACCAGGAACCAGTGGTGCTTCTCGACGTCGGCCAGCCAGTCGGACAGACCCGGAACCGTGATCGAGGTGATGTCCTCGGCGGGCGGGGACTGCTTGGGGCTGCCGCCCTTGGCCGCCGCCTCACCCGAGTTGAACCACAGCTTGGCGAAGTAGGTGGTGACGCCGAGGGCGAGGATGTTGATCGCGATGCCGGAGATGATGTGGTCGACACCGAAGGTGACGGTGGCGACCGCGTGCAGCAGGCCGCCGAACATGCCGCCGACGACACCGGCGAGGACACCGAGCCAGGGGTCGGTCTGCCAGCCGGCCCAGGCACCGAAGAAGGTGCCGAGGATCATCATGCCTTCGAGGCCGATGTTGACCACGCCCGCGCGCTCGGCCCACAGACCGCCCAGACCGGCGAGGCCGATCGGCACGGCGAGGGAGAGCGCGGCGCTGATCTGGCCGGCCGAGGTGAGGTCCTGCGCGCCGGTGATGGCGCGGACGGCGGAGAGGGCGATGAGCCCGCCCGCCACGAGCAGCAGGATCCAGGGGAGGGAAAGGCGGGTACGGCCGCCCTTGCCGCCGGCCGCCTTGGGGGCCGCGGGCGGCGGGGTGGAAGTCGCCGTGGCGCTCACGCCGACACCTCCGTCGTGTCGTTGGAACGGGCCTGGGCCGCGAGCTTCTCTCCGACCTGGCGCTGCTGACGCTTGAGGCCGTAGCGGCGCACGACCTCGTAGGCGATGACGACGCAGAGGACGATGACGCCCTGCATGACGCCGACGATCTCCCTGTCGTAGCCCTCGAACTCCAGCTGCTGGCCACCGCGCTCCAGGAAGGACCAGAGGACCGCGGCGAGCGCGATGCCGACCGGGTGGTTGCGGCCGAGGAGCGCGATGGCGATGCCGGTGAAGCCGATGCCGACGGGGAAGTCACCGCTGTACTCGTAGGAGTCGTTGAGCAGGGTCGGCATGCCGATCAGGCCCGCGGCGGCACCGGAGATCACCATCGAGGTGACGATCATCTTCTTGACGTTGACACCGCTGGCCGAGGCGGCGGTCTCGGACTGGCCGACGGTCCGCAGGTCGAAGCCGAAGCGCGTGCGCGAGAGCGTGAACCAGTACGCGACGCCCGCGAGGACCGCGACGACCAGGAAGCCCCAGACCGGGCTCGGCGTGGTCGGGAACGTGAAGAAGTGCGAGGACTCGGGGAGCGGGTTGGTGGAGACCTTCGTCCCCGCCTCGTCGAGGTGGCCGAGGCGGCCGGGCTGGAGCAGGTAGCCGATGATCGCGGTGGCGATGAAGTTCAGCATGATCGTGGAGACGACCTCGCTGACACCGCGGGTGACCTTCAGGACACCGGCGATGCCCGCCCACATGGCACCGACGATCATCGCGGTGACGATGATCAGCGGAATCTGGAGGATGCCGGGCAGGGTCAGCGCGCCACCCACGGCGGCGGCGAAGAAGGCCGCGAGACGGTACTGGCCGTCGACACCGATGTTGAACAGGTTCATGCGGAAGCCGATGGCCACCGCGAGACCCGCCAGGTAGTACGTCGTCGCCTTGTTGATGATGGCGACCTGGCTGTCCGACTTGATGCCGTAGTCGAACATGATCCCGAAGGCGCTGAACGGCTCCTTGCCGGTGGCCGCCAGGACCAGTGCGGTGATCAGGAAGGCCGCCACGACCGCGAGGAGCGGTGCCGCGATGCCCAGGAGCAAGCGCTCCTTGTCGATCTTCTTCATCGGGCCTCGTCCTCCGGGCCGTCGTTGCGCTCGGGGCTCACGGAGCCCTCGACGTTCTCTTCGTGCTCAAGATGGCCGGTGACCGCGCCGGTCATGGCCGAGCCCAGCTCCTCGGGCGTGATCGTGGCCGGGTCGGCGTCGGCGACGAGGCGGCCCCGGTACATCACGCGCAGCGAGTCGGAGAGCCCGATCAGCTCGTCCAGGTCGGCGGAGATCAGCAGCACGGCCAGGCCCTCGCGGCGGGCCTCGCGGATCTGGTCCCAGATCTGCGCCTGGGCGCCGACGTCCACGCCCCTGGTGGGGTGCGCGGCGATCAGCAGCTTGGGGTCGTGGCTCATTTCCCGGCCGACGATCAGCTTCTGCTGGTTGCCGCCGGACAGGGAGGCCGCGGTGACGTCGATGCCGGGGGTGCGGACGTCGTACTCGCGGACGATGCGCTCGGTGTCCCTGCGGGCCGCCTTCAGATCGAGGATGGCCCCCTTCGAGTTGGGCTTCTCGGTGACGTGCCCGAGGATGCGGTTCTCCCAGAGGGGCGCCTCCAGGAGGAGACCGTGCCGGTGGCGGTCCTCGGGAATGCAGCCGATGCCGTCCTCGCGCCGCTTGCGGGTCGGCGCCGAGGAGATGTCGGTGCCGTCGAGGGTGAGGACGCCGTGGTCGGGGTGGCGCATACCCATGATCGCGTCGACGAGCTCGGACTGGCCGTTGCCCTCGACACCGGCGATGCCCAGCACCTCACCCTTGTGGATGGTGAAGGTGATGCCGTCCAGGACGGCTCGGACCGCGCCGTCGGGGTCGACTGCGCTCAGCGAGAGGTTCTCGACGGTGAGCATCGGCACGTCCGTGACCGTCGACTCGCGGGTCTCCGGGGACGGAAGCTCGCTGCCGACCATCAGCTCGGCGAGTTGCTTGGCCGTGGTGCCGGCGGGGTCGGCGGTGCCCACCGTGGTGCCGCGGCGGATGACGGTGATGTCGTCCGCGACCGAGAGGACCTCGCCCAGCTTGTGCGAGATGAAGATGACGGTCAGACCCTCGGCCTTGAGCTCACGCAGGTTGTCGAAGAGCGCGTCGACCTCCTGCGGGACCAGGACCGCGGTCGGCTCGTCGAGGATCAGCGTGCGCGCGCCGCGGTAGAGGACCTTGAGGATCTCCACGCGCTGACGGTCGGCGACGCCCAGGTCCTCGACGAGGACGTCGGGCCGGATGCCGAGACCGTACGCGTCGGAGATCTCCTTGATCCGGGCGCGGGCCTGGTCACCGATTCCGTACAGCTTCTCGGAACCGAGGACGACGTTCTCGAGGACGGTGAGGTTGTCCGCGAGCATGAAGTGCTGGTGGACCATGCCGACACCACGGGCGATGGCGTCGCCCGGGTTGTTGAACGACACCTGCTCGCCGTCGATCGCGATGGTGCCCTCGTCCGGCTTCTGCATGCCGTAGAGGATCTTCATCAGGGTCGACTTGCCCGCTCCGTTCTCGCCCACGAGGGCGTGCACGGTGCCGCGGCGCACGGTGATGTCGATGTCGTGATTGGCCACGACGCCGGGGAAACGCTTGGTGATGCCGCGGAGTTCTACGGCGTGGGGACTGCTGGAGCTGGAGGCTTTGATGGCGCACTCTCCTAGGCAGGGAGCGTGAAGAGGATGAGACGGGGACGCAGGCGCTGTCGGGGGCGAAAAATACCGCGTACCCCGGGAGCTACGCGCGTAGCGTCAGGGGAAAAGTTCAACTGCCCGTGGGCATACGTGTGAAGGGGGCCCGGAGTGTCGGCCGACGCCGCTCCCCGGGCCCCCCTCCGACACGTGTCAGAGGGTCGTGGCGACCTTGATCTTGCCGTCGACGATCTTCTTCTTGGCCTCGTCCAGCTTGGCCTGGATGTCCTTCAGGTGGTCACCCGTGGTCGTCAGGGAGACACCGTTCTCGGCCAGCGAGTAGGAGTGCGTGCCGGTCATCGACTTGCCGTCCTTGACGGACTTGATCAGCTCGAAGACACCGGTGTCGACGTTCTTGACGACCGAGGTCATGATCGAGCCGGCGTACTTCGACAGCGCCGGGTCCTTGGCCTGGTCCGAGTCCACGCCGATGGCCCAGGTGCCCGGCTTGGCGGCGACGGCCTCGATGGCGCCGGCGCCCGAGCCGCCCGCGGCGGCGAAGATGACGTCGATGCCCTTGTCGAGCATGCCCTTCGCGGCGGCCTTGCCCTTGTCCGGAGCACCGAAGCCGGAGAGGTCCGTACCGGTGGAGAGGTACTGGATCTGGACGTTGGCACCCGGCTTGGTGTCCTTGACACCCTGCTGGAAGCCGGCGGCGAACTTCTTGATCAGCGGGAGGTCCACACCGCCGATGAAGCCGATCTTGCCGTCCTTCGACTTCAGCGCCGCGGCGACACCGGCGAGGTAGGAGCCCTGCTCCTCCGTGAAGACGATCGAGTCGACGTTCTTCTTGTCGGAGACCGAGTCGATGAGGCCGAACGTGGTCTTCGGGAACTTGCCCGCGACCTTGTCGATCGCGTCCTTGTAGGCGAAGCCGACACCGATGACCGGGTTGTAGCCGCCCTCGGCCAGCGAGGCGAGGCGCTGCTCGCGGTCGGCCGGGGTCTCGCCGGTCTTGGCGGTCAGCTCCTTGGTCTCGACGCCGAGGTCGGCCTTGGCCTTGTCCAGGCCGCGCGCGGCGGAGTCGTTGAAGGAGTTGTCGCCGCGGCCGCCCACGTCGTAGGCCATACCGACCTTGACGGTGCCCTTGTCGGAGCCGCTGCCCCCGGTGGACGACTCACCGCATGCGGCGGTGAGAGCGAGAGCCGCTGTGACAGCACACGCGGCGGTGATCTTGGATACCCGGCGCACGAGAGGTCCCTTCAAGACTGACCGAAAGCGCCCCTTGCGGCGCTGGTTCCGGTGGATCGTAACGCGCGTAGATGTCAGTTAAAGACCCGTTCATGAGTCGTTACCGGATCGACGCTCACGAGATGTACCCAGCGTACGGCGAGAGTCACGCGGCCGCGCGGGAGCACCTCGGTGTCGATCACCTGACATTGTCCTCCGCGGCCGCTCGCCTCCTCCCGTACCCACTGGTAGTTCTCTGCCCGACCGCACGACAGGCGGTGGGGACGTCACCAGGACCAGGTGGACGGCCCCGCCGTCCATGACACAGGGGGATACATGAAACGCGCCATCGCCGCTCTCGGCCTCACGGCAGCGCTGCTCGGAGGTTCGGCCGCCCTGGCGCCCGCGGCCTCCGCGGGCACCGTCGGTGACTGCAACACGTGGACGTCCAGCCGGGCGCCCTACACCGGCTCCGCCTACTGCAGCAAGATCGCCTGGGGCGACAAGTTCCGGGTCAAGGTCACCTGCGTCAATCCGCAGGGCCGCCAGTGGACGATCTACGGCCCGTGGAAGCGCAACACCGAGACGTCAACGGCCAAGTGCTCCGACAGCCCGAACGTCGGCGTCCTGCGCGTCGGCGTCTCCTTCAGCGCCTGACTCCGACCGGTCGGAAACGCTGTCCGTTCCATCGCTGTACCCGTACGAGAGCCCAGGGGGAACCTGTGAAGAAGAAGACCGTGGTCACCGCGCTCGGCCTCGCCGTCGCGGCCGGATCGCTGATCACCGCACCGGCCGCGTCCGCCGCGCAGACGGGCCTGCGAAGCGTCGACTGCGAGACGTGGAAGTCGAGCCGAGCGCCCTACACGGGCTCCGCCAAGTGCACCGGCATGCTGCCGTACCCGCTCGAGGGCGCCAAGGTCAAGATCACCTGCATCGACCCCCGGGGGACGAAGTGGGTCGTCTACGGACCGGCCGTCGGCAACGGCAAGGAGTCGAAGGCCAAGTGCTCCGACAACCCCAACGTGGGGATCTACAAGATCGGCGTCGAGCGGGTGCGCCTCTGATGGCGCTGCTGGCCACCCGACGGCGGGTGGCTCTCGCCACGGCCGCGCTGTCCCTGGCCGCCGGAGTGACCGGCGCGAACCCCGCGGCACACGCCGCGGACGCCCCGGCACGGTGCACGACGTGGGCCTCGCGCACAGCCCCGTACTACGGATACGCGAAGTGCACGGGCTTCCCGGTGGCCCGCCAGTGGCGCGTCCAGGTCACCTGCCAGGGCCCCAGCGGCGGCCCGTTCCAGCGCTACGGCCCTACGGTGCGGACCGGCATCGTGTCGCGCCAGAAGTGCTCCGACAGCCCGAACGTCGGGATCACTCACGTGCGGGCCCTGCCCGTGCACTGGTGAGGTCACGAAGCCGTTGAGCCACATGGGTCGGCCGTCCCGCGGAGGACGGCCGACCTCGGCATGCGGGCCGGGCTCTCAGTCCTGCGGCGTGGCGTCGATCAGGGCCGCGGCCGTGAACAGCTCGACGGCGGTCTCGATGCAGTGCTCGTCCACGTCGAAGTCGCCGGCGTGGAGGTCGCGGACGCGGGTGTCACCGGGGGTGCGGACGCCGAGGCGGGCCATGGCGCCGGGGACGTGCTCCAGGTACCAGGAGAAGTCCTCGCCGCCGAGGCTCTGCTCGGTGTCCTCGATGGCCTGCGGGCCGAGGCGGGCGGTCATGGCGTCGCGGAGCAGTTCGGTGACGACCGGGTCGTTGACGACCGGCGGGACGCCCCGGACGTAGTTGACGGTCGACTTCGCCCGGTGCAGGGTCGCGATCTCGTCCACGGCCGCGTGCACCAGGTCGGGCGCTTCGCGCCAGGTGCGCAGGTCCAGGCAGCGGACGGTGCCGGAGAGCTCGGCGTGCTGGGGGATGACGTTGGGCGCGTGGCCCGATTCGATGCGGCCCCAGGTGACCGAGAGGCCGGAGCGGGCGTCGACGCGGCGGGCCAGCACGGCCGGGACGTCGGTGGCGATCCGGGCGGCGGCGGTGACCAGGTCGGTGGTGAGGTGCGGGCGGGCGGTGTGACCGCCGGGCCCGTCGAGGGTGATCTCCAGGCGGTCGCAGGCGGAGGTGATGGGGCCGGCGCGCAGGCCGATCTTCCCGGCGTCCACCCGCGGGTCGCAGTGCAGCGCGATGATCCGGCCCACGCCGTCCAGGACGCCGGCGGCCACGGCCTCGGCGGCGCCGCCGGGCAGCACCTCCTCGGCGGGCTGGAAGAGGAGCCGTACGGCGTTGGGCAGGAGGCCCTCGCGGTCGAGCTCGGCGAGGACCAGGCCGGCGCCGAGGACGGTGGTGGTGTGGACGTCGTGACCGCAGGCGTGGGCGCGGTTGGGCACGGTGGACCGGTAGGCGACGGTCTTGACGTCGGGGATGGGCAGCGCGTCGAGGTCGGCGCGGATGGCCAGCATGGGGCGGCGCCCGTCCCAGGTGCCGATGTCACAGATGAGGCCGGTGCCGCCTGGGAGAACCTTCGGCGCGAGGCCGGCCGCCTCCAGGCGGGCCTTGAGCGCGGCGGTCGTACGGAACTCCTGATTCCCGAGCTCGGGGTGCATGTGCACATCCCTGCGGAACGCGATCAGTTCGGCGCGCAGGGGTGCGGACAGTGTTCCGGGCAGGGTGGCGGAGCCGGGCTCACGGGACTTCAACTGGTTCACCTTTTGAAGGGTATGCCCACGCGGAGATCAACTGCCTGTCGATCTCCAAAAGTTCAACCCGTTAGGGGAAAGAATCTCGGTTCACCAGGTATGACGGGGGCTCTCTGTGGGTAAGCTCACCCGAATTCGAGCCGATCGGTTCGGGAGGTCGCGCGGGCCGTGAGCCGGTCGACCTCGTGGGCGGCGGTGCCCGCCACCCCGGCCAGAAAGCCCTGGGCGCGCGGTGAGGCGGTGGCCCGCAGCCACTCGGGTTCGATCGCGCAGACCGCGACCCTGACGCCGGTCCCGGAGAGGGCGAGCGGCAGCGTGTGGACGACCGTTGAGGGAAAGCTCACGATCGTACGGCCGATCGGGCCGCGCCGGGCGATCAGCTCCAGGGGCAGTTCCGGCCGGACCACCTGCAGGCCGGTCTCGACGGCGATCCGGTGCAGCTTCTCGGCGCTCTCCCGGCGGTGGGCGAAGTAGCGGGTGGCGCCATGCGTCCGGGCGAGGCGGGTGACGACCCGCAGGTACTGGTCGGCGTCGACGACACCCGTCTCCACCAGGGAGGTCCCCACCAGGTCGGCTCCGCCGGTCAGCGCCGGGGGGCCGAAGCGGGCGCGGGTCCAGGTGTAGTGGTTCTCGGTGACGGTGGTGCCGGGCGGGGCCTGGACCGGGAGCGAGGTGAAGATCTCGACGGTGCGGGCCCTGCCGGGGGCGAGGCGCCGCCGGGCCATCGAGGTCACCGGCGCGAGGGCGAGTTCGCGGGGGCCGAGCCTGCCCTTGCGGTGCCAGCGGACCAGGCGCTCCCCGGCGCCGAGCTGGGCGGCGAACTCCATGGTGGCCGTGCCGTCGTCGACGACGGTGAGGTGCCGGGGGCCGAAGAGGGTCAGGAGCAGTTGGACGTAGCGGGAGAACGGGTCGCCGATGATCACCCGCTCGGCCGCCCGGAGCGGCCCGGCGAGCCGCCGCAGGGTGCGGACGAGCGCGCCGCGCCCGCCGCGGGCCTCCTGCCAGTGGACGGTGAACCCCTCGTCCCGGGCGAGCTGCGCCATGCGGCGCAGCTGGCCCCGGGACATCGGGTCGGTCGGCGACAGGACGACGACGGTGAGTCCGTCGGCGCCCGGGGACGGGCCGGGTCCCGCGGTGGTGGTGGGGGCTGGGGTTTCCGGGGGCGGGCCGGGGGCGGGGCCGGCGGGGCCGGGGCCGGGGCCCCGGCCGGGGGCCGGAGCGGTGGTGGCCGCCCGGGCGTGGGCCCACTCCAGGACGTTCAGGAGCTGGACCGGGCTCTCGACGAACGCCAGCCGCGCGGTCATGCGGCGTCGAGCCCCGGGACCCGGCGGAGCTTCTTCATCGGGCCGAGCTCCGACTCGTACACCTTCTTGATCCCGTCGCCGAGGGCGGTCTCGATGGTGCGGATGTCGCGGACGAGGCGCTGGAGGCCCTGCGGCTCGACGGAGGCGGCCTGGTCGGAGCCCCACATCGCCCGGTCGAGGGTGATGTGGCGCTCGACGAAGGTGGCGCCGAGGGCGACGGCGGCCAGGGTGGTCTGGAGGCCGGTCTCGTGGCCGGAGTAGCCGATCGGGACGTTCGGGTACTCCTCCTGCAGCGTCTGGATCACGCGCAGGTTCAGCTCCTCGGCCTTGGCCGGGTACGTGGAGGTGGCGTGGCAGAGCAGGATGTTGTCGCTGCCGAGGACCTCGACGGCGTGCCGGATCTGCTTCGGGGTCGACATGCCGGTGGAGAGGATGACGGTGCGGCCGGTCGCGCGCAGTTCGCGCAGCAGCTCGTCGTCGGTGAGGGAGGCGGAGGCCACCTTGTGCGCGGGGACGTCGAACTTCTCCAGGAAGGCGACGGCCTCGGTGTCCCAGGGGGAGGCGAACCAGTCGATGCCACGCTTCTTGCAGTGCTCGTCGATGGCGCGGTACTCGTCCTCGCCGAACTCCACGCGGTGGCGGTAGTCGATGTAGGTCATGCGGCCCCAGGGGGTGTCGCGCTCGATGTCCCACTGGTCGCGCGGGGTGCAGATCTCCGGGGTGCGCTTCTGGAACTTGACGGCGTCACAGCCCGCCTCGGCGGCCACGTCGATGAGGGCGAAGGCGTTGTCGAGGTCGCCGTTGTGGTTGATGCCGATCTCGCCGGTGATGTAGACGGGCCGGCCGGGGCCGGCGGTCTTGCTGCCGAGGGTGCGCAGACGGGTGCTCATGGGGGTTCCTTACGCGTTGGGGACGGCGCCGGGGGAAGCGGCGGGGAGGTGGAGGTCGGGTCCGAGGAGCCAGCCGGCGATCTCGCGGATCGCGCCGGAGCCGCCCGGGGTGACGGTGACCGCGCGGGCGGCGGCCCGTACGGAGTCGTGGGCGCTGCTCACCGCGACGGGCCAGCCGACGAGGTGGAAGCAGGGCAGGTCGTTGACGTCGTTGCCGGCGTAGAGCACGCGCTGCGGGTCGATGCCCTCGGCCTCGCACCACTCCTTGAGGGCGAGGTCCTTGCGGTCGATGCCGTGCAGGACGGGGATGCGGAGCTTGCGGGCGCGGGCGGCGACGACGGCGTTCTGTTCGGTGGAGAGGATGAGGACGGGCAGCCCGGCGCGGCGCAGGGCGGCGATGCCGAGGCCGTCGCCGCGGTGCGCGGAGACGAACTCCCGGCCCTCGGCGTCGAGGTGGACCCGGTCGTCGGTCTGCGTGCCGTCGAAGTCGAGGACGACCGCGTCGACGTCGTCGAAGCGCGGGGTGACCGGCTCGTCGAGGAGGGGCGCGAGCGCCCGGGCGCGGGCCAGGTCGTGCGGGTCGTCGATCTCCAGGACGCGGGCCGGGTCGGTGACGACGAGGGCGGTGCGGCCGAAGAAGCGGTGCCCGTGGGTACGGAAGCCGGCCGCGTCCATGGCGTACACGGCGCCGGTCTCCAGGTACTCGGGTGCGCGGTCCTGGCGGCGCGGGCGGTGGGCCTTGTCGTGGTTGACGCCCTCGGCGCCGCCGTCGGCCGCGCGCCAGAGGAAGCCGTGCGAGGGGGCGGCCGTGAAGGCCGTGTCGGCGGCGCCTTCGAGGATCCGGCCGGCGGCCTCGGCGATCTCGGCGGAGGTCAGGAAGGGGCTCGTGCACTGGACGAGGAGGACCACGTCGGCGGTGCGGCCGTGGGTGGCCTCGAAGGCGTCCAGGGCGTGCAGGACGGCGGACTCGCTGGTGGCGGTGTCGCCCGAGAGCCCGGCCGGCCGCCGGACGGCCTCGGCGCCGGCGGTCCGGGCGGCGGCGGCGATGGCGGCGTCGTCGGTGGAGACCACCACGTGGGTGACCGGCGGGGCGCCGAGGCAGGCGCGGACGGCACGGGCCACCAGCGGGACCCCGGCCACGGCGGCCAGGTTCTTGGCGGGGACGCCCTTGGAGCCGCCCCGGGCCGGGATCACGGCGAGAACGGTGGGGGTGGTCGTCATCAGAGCTCTCCCAGGCGGCGGACGACGGGGGCCACGCGCTGCACGCCGTGGCGGTACGCGCCGCGCGCCGCCTCCCGGACGATCCGGCGCAGCCCGCTGTCACGGGGCTCCGGCGCGGTGACGTCGAGGCGGTGGCGGGCGAGGATGCCCGGCAGGTAGCCGGGGGCCGTCTCCGCGGTGTAGTAGGGGGTGATCGGGGGCAGCGAGGGCCGGGCGAGGAGCTCCGCGACCCGCTCGCGGGCGGCGTCGAAGGCGGCCTCGTACGGGCTGTCGGAGGCGACCCCCTGACGGGCGAGCCACGTCCCGTCGGGCTCCGGGACGGCGCCCTTGTCGAGCCGGTCGAAGGAGGTGAGCAGGCCGGAACCGACGAAGTGGTGGTTGCCGAGGGCCTCGCGGACCCCGAGATCGGTGAGGATCGCGGTCGGGACGCGCCGGTGGAGCGCCTCCAGGGCCGCCGTGGAGGAGACGGTGACCAGCAGGTCGGTGCGGTCCAGGATCTCGCCCATGTGCCCGTACACGAGACGGAAGTTGGGCGGCGGGGCGAGGTCGCGCACCAGTTTCTGGTACGGGTACTCCTCCAGGTGCGTGGTGTGCTCGCCCGGCTTGGAGCGCAGCTTGAGCAGCACCTCGCGGCCCGGGTGGAGCCGGGCGTGCCCGATCAGCCGGCGCAGCACGTAGGCGCGTTCGGCGCGGGTTGCGGGCACGGAGGGCTGGGCGGCGAAGACCAGGGTGTCCCGGCCGGCCAGGGGCGTGTAGGGGGCGCCTCCGAGGAAGGGCAGGGCCGCCTCGACGACCGCGTCGGCGGCGGCGCCGACGCCCTCGTACACGGCCCGGAAACGCTCGGCGTCGTGGCGGGAGTTGGCGAGAACGACGTCGGCGCCGTGGCGCAGCAGGAGGCCGTCGGTCAGCTTCTCGTAGACGACGCCGACGTAACCGGTGACGATCACCGGCCGGCGGGTGAGGCCCAGGTCGGCCAGGCCTTGGAGGACGGCCCGGACCGTGCCGCCGACCAGGGCGAGGACGAGGACGTCGTACCCCTCGCCGCGCGTCCCGGCGTCCCGTACGGCGCGCAGGAACTCCGCTCCCGTGACCTCGCGCGGGGCGGTCGCGGCCGCCCCGGTCTCGGCGAGCTGGCGGGCGGTGGGGGTGGCCCGGCCGCGCAGGACGAATCCGGCGGGTTCGGCGGGTACCGCCGTCGTCCCGGCGAGGCGGCGCGCGGTGAGCGCGCCCCATTTCCACCGGGTGTCGGAATCGGCGAGCACGGCGACCCGTACCGCTTCTGAGGTACTTGCTGGCACGCCGAGGACGCTAGAAGGGCATTCCGCTTTTCGGCCCAACTGGGTCACAACAAACGGTGAACAGCGCCTCTCCGACGTCTGAAGCGACCTCTGACCAGGGGCCCGGGGCGGCCGATTCCCTTATGCGGAAAGGTGGTTAAGGCGCCCGCCGCTTGGTGTTCACCGAATATCCGCCCACCGGTCGGCGGGAATGCCGGATGCGCCGCCTAGCGTCGGCCGCGTGGTCAAGCTCTCCGTCGTCGTGCCGTTCTTCAACGTGCAGACATACGCCCCCGACACCCTCGCCTCCCTGCGCGCGAACGCCCGCGAGGACTTCGAGTTCCTGCTCGTCGACGACTGCTCGTCCGACGGGACGCCGGAGCTCCTCGAACGGGCCGCGCGCGAGCTCCCGGGCGCGGTCCTGATCCGGCACGCGCGCAACGAGGGCCTCGCCACCGCCCGCAACACCGGCCTGGACGCCGCCCGGGGCGAGTACGTGACCTTCCTCGACGGGGACGACTGGCTCGCCCACGGCTACTACGGCCGTCTGGTCGCCGCGGCCGAGGAGCTGGGCTGCGACTTCGTGCGCACCGACCACGTCTCCGTCACCGGCCGGAACCGGGGGGTGCGCCGGGTGCCGGTCCCCCGCCGCCGCGAGGTGCTGCGGCCCCGCGACGCGATCCTGCCGGCGCACCGGACGACCTCGGTCGACTACCCGTACGCCTGGGCCGGGATCTACCACCGGCGGCTCCTGGACCGGGGGCTGCTGCACTTCCCGCACGGGCTGCGCACGGCCGAGGACCGGCCGTGGATCTGGCGGCTGCACCGCGAGGCGGAATCCTTCGCCGCCCTCGACGAGCTGGGCGTCTTCTACCGGCGCGGGGTGGCGACCTCCCTCACGCAGATCGGTGACGTGCGGCAATTGGATTTCATTCGCGCATTCGACCAGGTGATCGAGGAAACGGCGAAGGATCCGGAGGCCGGCCGGCTTCTCCCGAAAGCCGTCCGCACCTATTGCGCGGTGATTTCCCATCACATCGGTTCGATCGGACGATTCGAGCCGGACGTGGCCCGGCAGCTGACCGGGATGAGCGCGGGCGCGTTGCGGCGCATGCCGCGGGAGGTGCTCGACGAGGCGCTGAAGGCGATGGGCGGGGACCGGGCGGCGCTGCTGCGCAAGCTGCGCCGGCAGCGCCCGCTGGACCCGCCCGCCGGACCGCCGGCCCCGCCACCGCCCGGGGCGGCGACGGCGGCCGGACGCGGCGCGGCCTCGGCGGAGGTGGCCGCGTGACCGCCTCCCGCACCGGCCGCCCCACCACCCCGGACACCGCCTCCCGCACCGGCCGGACCTCGGCCGCCCCGGCCCCGGCCCCCCTGGCCGCCCCGGCCGCCCCGGCCTCGCGTCCCGCATCCCGGACGACGCAGATCTTCTGTGCCTCCACCCTGTACGGCGCGGTGACGCTGGCCGCCGCGATCGACAGCGGCCGCTTCGGCACCGCCGACCGGCGCCTGCTGCTCGTCACCAACAACGCGGCCGTGCCCGAGACGACCCCGGCGCTCGACGAGGCCGAGGGCTTCGCCCGGCTGCGCGACCGCTTCGACGCCGTGCTGTCGTGGAACGAGACCATCTCCCCGCTCCACCCGGCCGGCTGGACGCCCCGGGCGAGCGACCTGCCGCTGCTCCAGCGGCACCTGCGCAAACTGTGGCGGCTGGGGGACGACCGGATCGAACTCGCCGTGGAGTCGATCCAGGTCACCCCGGCGCTCGCGATCGCCCAGCTGCTGCCCGAGGCCTCGATCACCGTCTACGCCGACGGGCTGATGAGCTACGGGCCGACCCGCAACAAGATCGATCCGCTCGTCGGCGGCCGGGTGCGCCGGCTGCTCCACCTGGATCTCGTACCCGGCCTGTCACCGCTGCTGCTCGCGGAGTTCGGGGCGGTGCCGGAGACGGTGCCGTCCGAGGCGTTCACCTCGGTCGTGGCGGAGCTGTCCGGCGACGGCGAGCCGGCCGCCCCGGCCTCCGACGGGGGCGCGGCGCTGCTGCTCGGCCAGTACCTGGCGGCGCTGAACCTGGTGACGCCCGCCGAGGAGGAGGAGCTGCACCTGCGGATGGTGCGCGGCGCCGTCGCCCGCGGGCACCGGAGGCTCGTCTTCAAGCCCCACCCGACGGCCCCGGACGCGTGGTCCCGGGCCCTGGCCCAGGAGGCGGAACGGCTCGGCGCCACGCTGACCGTGGAGCACCGGCCGGTCCTCGCCGAGGTCCTCTTCCGGGAGTTGCGGCCGGCGCTCGTGGTGGGCTGCTTCTCCACGGCGCTGCTCACCGCGCGCACCTTCTACGGGCTGCCGGTCGCCCGCGTCGGCACGGACACCCTGCTCGCGCGGCTCACGCCGTACCAGAACAGCAACCGGATCCCGCTCACCGTCGTGGACGCGGTCGTCCCGCCGCTGGAGGACGCGGCGGGGGCCGGGGCGGCGCCTGAGCCGGTGGAGAACGTGCCGGCTCTCAACGACCTGGTGGGCGCGGTCGGCTTCGCGATGCAGCCGAAGATCCGCCCGGACCTGCGCGAGGCGGCGGTACGGCACCTCTCGGGCCCCCTCGCGGACCGCACCCGCCACCACTTCGGCCTCCGCCGCCTGACGGTCCTGAACCTGCCCGGCGGCCTCCCGGTCCCCCGCCACCCGAAGATCCGCCGCCTGGCGCGCCGCGCGCTGCGGCTGCGGAAGGCCTTGCGGAAGTAGCGGGACGGCGAGGGCTCGGGAACCCGTGCGGGCCGCGCCCCGCACGGTCAGGCGCGGATGACCGGTTCCTGGAGTTCGGTGACCCAGGCGCCCTTGTCCTCCGGGACCTCCAGGTACAGCTCGCGGGCGTAGCCGGCCGAGCGGTAGCCGTTGGTGCCGATCCAGGCGGCCAGGTTCTGGGCGGTCGGGAGGATGTCGTCCATCGCGCCCCGGTGGATGACGGTGGCGGCCTCCTCGACGCCGGGCAGCACCCGCACCTCCACGCCCTCGACGGCCGTCCCCTCGGGGACGGTCATCCCGGCGTGGACGAGGACCGAGCCGTCCCCGCGGCCCGTGTCCTCGTACGAGGCGATCGCCGGTCCGAAGCCGGTGACCCCGGCGGCCTCCAGACGGGCGCACAGCTCCTCGTACAGCGGCCCGATCACCGGGCCGATGTCCTGCGGGCCGAAGCTCGCGGCGACGGCGCTCAGCTCGGCGGTCCGGACGGCGGGGATCTTCTTGACGACGACGTCCTGCGTGGACATGTGTCCCTCGCTCTCGATGGCTCGGAGCCTCGCACCGACCTGGGCGAGCCGGGCCCGCGCCGCCTCGACGGCCGTCTCCAGCTCGGCGTGGCGCAGCCGCAGCATCCCGCGCAGCTCCTCCGCGCCGATCTCGTCCCCGAGGATGGCCCCCACCTGGTCGAGGGTGAACCCGAGGTCCTTCAGCGCGATGACGCGGTTGAGGCGGGCGAGCTGGTCCGCCGTGTAGAAGCGGTATCCGGTGTGCGGGTCGACGCGGGCCGGGCGCAGCAGTCCGATGGCGTCGTAGTGACGCAGCATGCGGACCGACACCCGCCCGTGCCGGGCGAAGTCTCCGATGGTGAACATGACGCCCCCTACGGAACGGCCTCACACGGTGTGAGGGTCAAGCGCCGCCGTCCCGGCGTCAGGCGGCGCTGCTGAGCGAGAGCTTCACGGCGAAGCCGAGGAACAGCGCGCCGGCGGCGGAAGTAGCCCCGGCCGAGAGCCGCCGGCGGCGCCGGAAGGCCGCGGCCAGGCGCGTCCCGCCGAAGATGAGCGTCGTCAGGTAGAGGAAGCTGCCGAGCTGGAGGAGCGTGCCGAGGACCAGGAAGGACAGCGCCGGGTAGGCGTAGGACGGGTCCACGAACTGCACGAAGAAGGAGATGAGGAAGAGGATCGCCTTCGGGTTGAAGAGGCTGATGATCAGCGCCCTCCGGTACGGCCGCTCCCCCGGCCCCGCCGCCTCCGGGGCCGTCCGGTCCTCCGCGTCCGCCTCCCCGCGGGACCGCCACGTCTCCCACGCGGCCCGGAGCATCCCGTACGCCATCCAGGCCAGGTATCCGGCCCCGGCGTACTTCACGATCAGGAACAGGAGCGGCGTGGTCTGCAGCAGCGAGGCGGCGCCGAGCGCGGCCAGCGTCATCAGGACCGTGTCGCCGGTGAACACCCCGGCCGCGGCCTTGTACCCGGTCCGGGTGCCCTTGCGGGCGGCGACGGAGAGCACGTACAGCGAGTTCGGCCCCGGCAGCAGGATGATGAGGACGAGGCCCGCGAGATAGGTCGGCAGATCGGTGACACCCAGCATGAGGCGGAGTGTCGCACAGGGGTGCGACTCTCCGCCTCGGTGTTCCGCGTGCTGGAAAGGCTAGAACGCGTCCGTGGGAACGTACGTCCCCCACACCTCGCGCAGCGCGTTGCAGACCTCGCCGACCGTGGCCCGCGCCCTGAGCGCGTCCTTCATCGGGTAGAGCACGTTGTCCGTGCCCTCCGCCGCCTTCTTCAGCTCCGCGAGCGCCGCGTCGACGGCCGCCTGGTCCCGCTCGGCACGCAGCTTGGCGAGGCGTTCGGCCTGCTGGGCCTCGATCGCCGGGTCGACGCGGAGCGGCTCGTAGGGCTCCTCGACGTCGATGGTGTAGCGGTTGACGCCGACGACGACCCGCTCGCCGCTGTCGGTCTCCTGGGCGATGCGGTAGGCGGAGCGCTCGATCTCGCTCTTCTGGAAGCCGCGCTCGATGGCGTTGACCGCGCCGCCGAGCTCCTCGACCTTGGCCATCAGCTCCAGGGCGGCGGCCTCCACGTCGTCGGTCATCTTCTCGACCACGTAGCTGCCCGCGAAGGGGTCGACGGTGGCGGTGACGTCGGTCTCGTACGCGAGGACCTGCTGGGTGCGCAGGGCGAGGCGGGCGGACTTGTCCGTCGGGAGGGCGATGGCCTCGTCGAAGGAGTTGGTGTGCAGCGACTGGGTGCCACCGAGGACGGCCGCGAGGCCCTGGACGGCGACCCGGACCAGGTTGACCTCGGGCTGCTGGGCGGTGAGCTGCACGCCGGCGGTCTGGGTGTGGAAGCGGAGCATCAGCGACTTGGGGTTCTTGGCGCCGAACTCCTCCTTCATCACCCGGGCCCAGATCCGGCGGGCGGCGCGGAACTTGGCGACCTCCTCCAGGATCGTCGTACGGGCGACGAAGAAGAAGGACAGGCGGGGCGCGAAGTCGTCCACGTCCATGCCGGCGGCGACGGCGGTCCTGACGTACTCGATGCCGTCGGCGAGGGTGAACGCGATCTCCTGCGCGGGCGAGGCGCCGGCCTCCGCCATGTGGTAACCGGAGATCGAGATGGTGTTCCACTTCGGGATCTCGGCCTTGCAGTACTTGAAGATGTCCGCGATGAGCCGCAGGGACGGCTTGGGCGGGAAGATGTACGTGCCGCGGGCGATGTACTCCTTCAGCACGTCGTTCTGGATGGTGCCGGTGAGCTTGTCGGCCGGGACGCCCTGCTCCTCGCCGACGAGTTGGTAGAGGACCAGCAGGAGGGCGGCGGGGGCGTTGATGGTCATCGAGGTGGAGACCTTGTCCAGCGGGATCCCGCCGAACAGCACGCGCATGTCGTCGATCGAGTCGATGGCGACGCCGACCTTGCCGACCTCGCCGTGGGCGATGGGGGCGTCGGAGTCGTGGCCCATCTGGGTGGGCAGGTCGAAGGCGACGGACAGGCCCATCGTGCCGTTCTCGATGAGCTGCTTGTAGCGGGCGTTGGACTCCACCGCGGTGCCGAAACCGGCGTACTGGCGCATGGTCCACGGGCGGCCCGTGTACATGCTCGGGTAGACGCCGCGGGTGAAGGGGTACGAGCCCGGCTCGCCCAGCTTCTCGGCGGGGTCCCAGCCCTCCAGGGCTTCCGGTCCGTAGACCGGTTCGATGGGCAGTCCCGACTCCGACTCGCGCGCCATGTGCTGTGCCTCCCGATAGACCTGCGAATGCTGCCGCCTCAGCCACTACTGAGCGGTACCGACCCTCGCGACGGACTGTAGCCGTGGGCGTGCGCGCGGGTGGAGAGCAGCACGCTGGGACCTTCCTCACAGCATGCCCGTCTCGTTTCGGTCACGCGCGCAACCGCGCGGGTGCCGGGAACATCCCTCCGTACACACGACATTCGTTTTTCCGGGGGGCTTTCATGAGGCGTTCGTCCGTCATACGCAGAGTGGTCCTTGCGGCCTCGGCCGTGGTTCTGGCGGCCGGCTGTACGGCGCAGGCGGCGGGTCCCGGCGCGGGGGGCGCCGGGCGCGGCACCGGGGGCCCGACGTCGGCGGCCCCGTCGCCGGGCGCCTCTTCTCCTTCGGCCCCGTCGTCCGGCGCCCCGTCCTCCGGAACCACTCCCGGCACGGCCGGAAAGGTCCTGATGGACGACGGGGACGAGAGCGAGCAGGTCCGTGAGCTGCAGGCGCGGCTCCGGCAGCTGGACCACTTCGACCGGGCGCCCACGGCCTTCTACGGGACGATGACCGCCGGCTCCGTGAAGGCCTTCCAGAAGAAGCGCGCGCTGCCGGTGACGGGCACGGTGGACACGGCGACCTGGGAACGGCTGCTCACCGTGTCGAAGGAGCCGACGGCCGACGAGCTGAAGCCCTCCACGACCAACGAGCTGGACACCCCCGACGCGCGCTGCATGACGGGCCGGGTGCTGTGCATCAGCAAGGAGAGCCGAACGCTGGCCTGGATGATCGACGGCCGGGTCGTGTCGTCCATGGACGTCCGCTTCGGCTCGGAGAACACCCCGACCCGCGAGGGCACGTTCAGCGTGGGCTGGAAGGCCAGGGAGTGGACGTCGACGATCTACCACACGCCCATGCCGTACGCGATGTTCTTCAGCGGCGGCCAGGCGGTGCACTACTCGTCGGACTTCGCCGCCCGCGGCTACGGCGGGGCCTCGCACGGCTGTGTGAACGTCCGGGACCGGGCGAAGCTCGCGGCCCTCTTCGACCAGGTGAAGGTCGGCGACAAGGTCGTCGTCCACTGGTGACGTCCCCGCGGCGGGGACCGGGAGGGGCCGGGAGAGGAGAGGGCGCGGGTGGGACCGGGGGAACGTGCCCCACCCGCGCCGGGTGCGCGGAGCCGTAGGTACGGGGGGAACCCCGGCTCGCCGCGCCGCCGATGACCAGTCGGCTCACTCATTACTGCGCCGACGGGCCGCGAAGTGTTACACCCGGCCCGGAAGAGTGTCAGGAACGGTTCTTCGGGGCGCTTCCGGCCCGGCCCCCGGACCCGCCTCCCGTGGTGTCGCGCGCGCCGGAGTCCCGGTCCGTGCCGGGGCGCGGCCCGCTGCCCGTGCCCTTGCCGCCGCCGTGGCCGGGGCGGTGCTCGTCGGCGTCGCCGGACCCGTCGTCCTTGCCGTCGCCCTTGCCGTCACCCGCCCCGTCGTCCTTCGTGTCGCCGGAGCCGCCGGGGCCGCCCGCACCTCCCGCGTCGCCGGAGCCGCCGCCCGCCGTCCCGGTGTCGACGGGCAGGATCCGGTCGCAGTAGCGGCGCAGGGTCTCGCCGCTGCGGAGCCTGCCGGCGAGCTGGCGGCGGCCGGCCTCGTCGAGGCGGCCCGCGCGGAAGTCGCGGCAGGCCTTGAGCGGGGTGTCGGGCAGTGCCGTGCCGCCGCCGGTGGAGTCGGTGCCGGGCGAGGTGCCGGTACCGGCGCCCGTATCGGCGCCGGTGTGGTCGCCGTCACCGTCCGGGGCGCCGGTGGTCCGGCCGGGCGCGGGGCCGCCGGAGGCCGCGCCGCTCCCGCCGTCCGGGTGCCCGCCGCCGGCCGACGGCGAGGTGCCGGGGGTGCCGGTGGCCGGCGTGCCGGGGGTGCGCCCGTCGCGGTCCGGGGTCGCGGGCGGGGGCGTCCCGGGGTCCTGGCGGACGCCCGGCGTCTCCGTCACGACCGGCTCGGGGCTCTCCGCCGCGGTGACGGAGTTCGCCGGTGAGGGGCCGACCAGGGGCAGCACCCCGGTGCCGGCGGCGACGGCGACCCCGCCGACCGTGACGGCGGCGACCGCGGCGGCCAGTCCGTACCGGACGGAACGGCCCCAGCGGCGGGCGGGGGCGGTGACCGGCGCGAGTCGCACCCGGCCGAGGTCCGCCGGGCCGGCGGGCGGAGCGGCGGAGGTGGGCGCGGCGGCGGTACCGGTGAGGGCGGCGCGCTCGGCCACGGCCTTGCGGAAGGCGGCCAGGGCGGCGGCCTCGCCGGGCAGTTCGGCGTCCGCGGGGACGGCGGCGGAAGGGGTACGGGCCCCGCCGAGGGCCTCGGCGAGGCGCTGTGCCTGGGACCGCGCCCGGTCGTCGACGGCGTCGACCGGCTCGCCGCGGAGCAGCCGCTCCGCGGCCTCCTGGTCGAGCCACTGGTACCGCTCGTCGGCCATCACATGTCCTTCTGCGTACGGGGACGTGATTGCGTCACACCGCCGGGCGTCACCGTGCCGGTGCCTCGGCCGCGCTGCGGAGGCACTCCTTCCAGCGGCGGGACGGCCCCGTCGCCCCCGTCGCCCACCGCCTCGCCGTCGACTCCGAGGAGTTCGGCGAGCTTCTTCAGGCCCCGGTGGGCGGCGGTCCGGACCGCGCCGGGGCGTTTGCCGAGGGTCTCGGCGGCGCTCTTGGCGTCGAGTCCGACGACGACGCGGAGGACGACGGCCTCGGCCTGGTCCTGGGGGAGGCGGGCGATCAGGTGCATGGTGTCGGAGGTGGAGAGGGCTTCCAGGGCCTCACCCACGGTGTCGGAGTCGGCGGGCTTCTCGGCGAGCTCGGTCTCGTCCCCGGCCACGGCAGGGCGGCGTCCGCGCATGCGGATGTGGTCGAGCGCGCGGTTGCGGGCGATCCGGGCGGCCCAGCCGCGGAAGCGGTCCGCGTCCCCGCTGAACCGGTCGAGGTCACGGGCTATCTGGAGCCAGGACTCGGAGGCGACGTCCTCGGCGTCGGCCTCGCCGACCAGTGTGCGTATGTAGCCGAGCAGCCGGGGGTGCACGGCGCGATACACAGTGCGGAAGGCGTTCTCGTCCCCGTCCTGCGCAGCGAGCACCGCGGCCGTCAGCTCCGCGTCGTCCCCCAGCACTCCCCAAACCCTGTTCGTCGGTCGCGTCGGTCGCGTCATCGCGGCTGGTCATCACCGCCACGCTGGCTCGCGCACCCTGCACGCTACGTCGTGGATCCGCGTCGCGTCCACGCGGTCCGCGCTCTTCGCGCATATCGCAACCTTTCCGCCACCTCGGGCGGCCGGAAGACGGGTGTGACACAAACCGCACCCCCGGCGCTGTATGGAGTACGGAGCCGTGCTGCGGCTCCGTGGATGACGACCGGGGCCTCTCCTGTGGGGGGTGGCGGCCCCGGTCGTCTCCCTTTTCCCCTTCCTCTCCTCTCCTTGCCTCTCCTTCCTGGCCGACCGCTGCCCGCGTCGTGGCAGGTCACGGCCCTGGGCAGACATCCGACCCGCAACTGTCAACCACTGATTGACAGCACTGAGGTGTCAACCTAAGGTTGCCTCATGACGAATCCAGTCGGTCTGAACGTCCCCGTCCGTCTCGACGACCTCATCGAAGCGGTCAAGAAGATCCCCGGCAGCCCGCTGGACCAGCTCTCCGGAGCGGTTCTCGCGGCCGACCACCTCGGCGACATCGCCGACCACCTCATCGGCCACTTCGTGGACCAGGCCCGGCGCTCCGGCGCCTCCTGGACCGACATCGGCCGCAGCATGGGCGTCACGCGCCAGGCGGCGCAGAAGCGCTTCGTCCCCAAGGAGCCGGACGCGGAGAAAATGGACCCGAACGCCGGGTTCAGCCGGTTCACCCCCCGGGCGCGGAACGTGGTCGTGGCCGCGCAGAACGAGGCCACGTCCGCCGGCAACACCGAGACCACCCCCGCCCACCTCGCCCTCGGCCTGCTGGCCGAGCCGGAGGGCATCGCGGTGCGGTGGATCACCGGGCAGGGCGTCACGCCCGAGCGGCTCCGCGCGGCCGTCCTCCCGACCCTGCCGCCGGCCTCCCCGGAGGTGCCCGCCCTCATCCCGTACGACGCGGCGGCGAAGAAGGTCCTGGAACTGACCTTCCGCGAGGCCCTGCGCCTGGGCCACCCCTACGTCGGCACCGAGCACATCCTCCTCGCGCTCCTGGAGCACGAGCACGGCGAGGGCGTGCTGAGCGGCCTCGGCCTGTCCAAGGCGGCGGCGGAGCGGGACATCACGGAGCTGATCGCCTCGGTGACGCTCGGGGCGGGGGAGGAAGAGAAGGGCCGGCCGCGGCCGTAGCGAACCCCTCGGCCGTACGGCCCCGGCCGGTACCGCCGCTCAGGCCGTGCGGGCCCGGCGGGAGACGACGGCGCGCAGCACGCGGCCGCCCTCGACGGAGAGCTCACGGGCCCGGCGCAGTCCGGTCGGGCCGTGGGCGACGGCTTCGAGGACGGCCTGCTGGCGGCGGAGCTCCCCCGCGAGCAGCGGACCGGCCCCCTCCGCGTCCCCGGCGCGGCAGCGCTCGACGAGACCGTCCGGCACGCCGGCCGGGTCGTGGCGGCCGTGCAGGACGAGGGCGGTGGCCGAGCAGGCGTCCGCCCAGGCGCGCAGGTCACCGGCGGCCCAGGCGGCCGGGGCGGCGGCCAGCATCCCGCGCACGGCCTCCCCGGGGTCACCCTCCCCGGCACCCGCCGCCGCGCCGTCCAGTTCCGCGCGGGCCTTCGCCAGCGACTCGCCCCAGGCGGGGCCGTCGCCACGGGCGACGGCGGCCCAGACGGGGCGCAGGAGATCACCCAGGTCCGGGCCGAGCAGCGGCAGACAGCGGTCGAGGCAGGCGAGCCCGGCCGCGGCCAGGCTCCGTTCGCCGGCGCCGTCGATCAGTTCCCGCAGGCTCCGGCCCGTCACCGACATCGCCGACGTCATGGACGCCTCCTCGCCACCCGATACGGACGCAGTACTTCCCCTACTGCGCCGACTGGCGCGTTTTCGTCACTGCGCGGCCGAAATCATGCCGGTTGCCTTGGCGTGCTGCATAGAGGTCAGACGCCGTACGAAGAGGATCGCGAGGACGGCGGCGGCCATGTCGAGCGCGCCGCTCGCCAGGAGCCACCACGTGGCCGACGCGTGCGCCTCGAAGGTCTCCGCCCGGCCGAGCCGCCAGGCCGCCACACGGCCCAGGACCACGTCCGCCACGAACACCAGCCACCAGCCGTTGAGCAGCAGGAACTCGCCCCGGCGGTCGGGCGCCGACGGGTCGGGCCGGCTCGCCCGCCAGATGTCGGCGGCGATCGCGCGCGGGATCCACAACCCGGCGACCGGGACGAACCAGCCGCCGACGGCCCAGCCCGGCGTCCGGCTCTGGAAGTCGCCGGCCCAGACCTCGGCGTTCAGCCGCAGCCGGTGGAACCAGGCGATGAAGACGGTCCCGGTCGCCACGAGCAGGAGGAGCTGGAGCAGCGCCGTCCCGGTCAGGAGCGCCAGCGCGAGGTCGAGCGCCGACACGTCCCCCGGGGTGCTGTCCGTCGCCGCCGTCCACAGCTCGGAGGCGGCGAAGAGACCGAGGGCGTCGGCGAGGACCGTGGCCCCCAGCAGGGCCGAGACGGCGAAGGCGAGGTCCTTGGGATCGCGGAGCATGCGGTGCGGTTCCCCCCGGAGGAGCGGACGGCGCCCCTCCCCGGAGCCCCGGCGGCGGCCGTGCGGCCGTCGCCGGGGGAACGTACGCGACGCGCGGTGCGCGCGTCCAGGGATCCCTCAGCGCACCCGGTTCGCCAGGGTGCGGAAGTCCGCCCAGCTCAGCGCCGGTGTGCGCGCGTCCCACACCTTCTGCGCGAGGGCCGTCAGCGGCATCCGGATCCCCTCCGCCACCTGCGTCTGGGTCTGCGCCCGTGACAGGTCGCACCAGACGGCGAAGCGGGCGCCGAGGATCTGGGAGTCGTACCGCGAGGGCACGGGGGTGGTGCCGCGCACCACCAGCGGGGTCCACTGCTCGTAGATGCGGCGTCCCGTCGGATAGGCGAAGTCGTTGGGCTCGCCGAGGACGTAGTAGAGGTACTCGTCGTTGAGGTTGACCAGCTTGCGGCCCGCGCTGAGGTACGGGACGGGCGGCCTGGCCCCGATCTCCTTGCCCGTCCAGTACTCGACCTCGATGTCCTGGGCCGGGTTCACCACCCCGCCCGTGAAGAAGCCGTCGTTCCACGCCTTCAGGGTCTTGCCGGTGGGGCGGACGACGGCGGCCCGGTCGTTGAGCCAGCCGGTCGCCAGGTCCTGGACGCGGGCGGACGGCCCGTACTTGGCCCGCGCGGCCTGCGCGAGCTTCGGGTAGGTGGCCTCCGGGTCCCGGGCCATGAGGGCGACGTACTCGTCGGCGCCGAGGTGCCAGTAGCGGCCGGGGAAGAGGGCCGTGTACTCGCGCAGCAGGTCGTCGACGATCCGGGCGGCTCGCGGGTTGGCGATGTCGACCGCTCCGCGCGGGGCCCGGCCGGTCGCGCTGCGGAGCTGGAGGTCGGGGTGGGCGGCGATCACCGCGCCGAGGTGCCCCGGCGAGTCGATCTCGGGGATCACGGTGATGTGCCGGCTCGCCGCGAGCGCCAGGATGCGCCGGACCTCCGCCTTGGTGAGGTGCTGGGCCGAGACGACCTCCGGGTGGGAGTCGGACTGGATCCGGAAGCCCTGGTCGTCGGAGAAGTGCAGGCCGAGCTGGTTGAGCTTGAGGTCGCCCATCTCCCGGATGCGGTCCTCCAGCCAGGCGGCCGTGAAGTGCTTGCGGGCGATGTCGACCATGAGCCCGCGCTGCGGTTTGGCGGGCCGGTCGGTGACCGTCCCCTCCGGCATGGCCCCGGTCGCCTTCACCGACTGCTTGAGCGTCCGGGTCCCGTAGAAGACCCCGGCCTCGTCCGGCCCGCTGATCCGCACCCGGTTGTCGCGGACGACGAGCGTGTACGACTCGGGGGCGCCGCCCGCGCCGCCGAGGGCCAGCTCGACGTCCCCCGGGCCCGCGGCGACGGCGCCCCGGTAGGGAAGGCCCAGCTCGCCGGCGAGGAGCCTGCCCTCGTCGGCGAGGCCCGCGCTGTTCGCGGCGACGACGACACCGGCCGGGGCGGCCGGCTTCCAGCCCGGGCCGCGGGCCGGCGTGTGGTCGCGGACCGCCGGGACGGTGCGCGGCGCCGACGAGAGCGGGTACGTCCGGGACGGCGTCGGCGTGGGGCTCGGCGTCGTCGTGGTGGGACGGGGGCTGGGCGGCGCGGCCGGGCTCGTCCCCGTGGGCGCGGTGCCCGCCGCCGTACCGGACGTGCCGGACGTGGGGGCGCCCGCACCGGAGGGGGAGCCGCCGGAACAGGCCGCCACGGTGGCCAGTGCCACCGTGGTCGCGAGCAGAGCGGGACCCCGGCGGGGTCCTCGTATGGAGTACCGCATCGATCGGAATCCTTCCGTACGGAGGACGGTCCGGCCAATCGGGCGACGGCCGTCCGGCGACTTCCCGAACCTCCGGACCCCTACCCCTCCGGCCCCCGGATCCGCCGCGCCCGGCCGCCCGGCCCGCGCGTCCGGCCTCACGCACGCCACGCCCCGGACCCGCCGGGTCCCGACTTCCTGAACTCCGCAGGCAACCTCGGGAACCCCGAAGTCCATCTCCTGTACCGAAACTCTCCCTTCCGGGTGAAATTCGCGCATCCGTCGGACACTTCCCCCGTCCCGTCGATAGCGTTGCGTCACACCCTCCCCGCCCCGCCCTCCCGTCCCGGAGACCACGCTGACCAGCGACACCCACGCCCCCTTCCGGACACCGGGCTCCTCGGACGCATCCGCGGCAGCCGTGCGGCGGGCCGGCCTGCCGGGGCCCGCCGCCGCGCGGGACGCCCTGGGCCGCTTCAACGCGGCCTCCGCGGCCGAGGCCGAGGAGCTGCTCCTCTCCTGCTGCCACAGCCGCCACTGGGCCGAACGGGTGGCCTCCCACCGTCCGTACCCGACCGTGGACGCGCTGCTCGCCGCGGCCGACGAAGCGGGCTACGACCTGGCAGGACACGATCTGGACGAGGCGCTGGCCGCCGAGTGCCCGGTCCTGCCGCACCCGGACGCGCCGCCCGCCGCGCGCACCGCCCTGCGGGCCGCCCACGCCGCGTACGAGAGCAGCTTCGGGCACGCCTTCGTGATCAGCCTCGACGGCGTGCGGCCCGGGGAGCGGCTGGACCAGGTCCTGGCCGGGATCCGGTCACGTCTCGGCAACGAACCGGAGGAGGAGCGGGCCGTCGCGGCCGACGAACTGAGGCGGCTCGCCCGGGCCCGGCTCGCCTTCCGACTCGCCCGGGACCTCACCTCTCGCCCCGCCGGCGCGTGATTCCGTCCGGAACGCGCCGATACCGGCCTCGGGGATGGTCCGTCCGTGCCTGTTTGATCACACCTATGGACCCCGCGCGAGCGAACCGACAACTCGTCGCTACGATGACCGGGGCCGGTGGACCGTACCCGGCCGGGCCTGACCGACAGAGAAGCCGGCCGGCCCTGATCCCCGCTCCCGGAGGGTTTTTCCGTGCCGGCTGGAACGCTGTACCGCGGCCGGGAAGGAATGTGGTCCTGGGTGGCTCATCGAGTCACCGGCGTCCTCATCTTCTTCTTCCTGTTCGTACACGTACTGGACACCGCTCTCGTCCGTGTCTCCCCCGAGGCGTACGACGAGGTTGTCGCGACCTACAAGACGCCGATCGTCGCGCTGCTCGAGTACGGCCTCGTCGCCGCCATCCTCTTCCACGCGCTCAACGGCCTTCGCGTCATCGCCGTGGACTTCTGGTCCAAGGGCCCGCGCTACCAGAAGCAGATGCTCTGGACCGTCGTGGGCATCTGGCTCGTGCTGATGGCGGGCTCGATCTACCCCGTCCTCGGCCACGCCGCACGTGAACTGTTCGGGAGCTGACGCCAGACATGTCCACTGAGACCTCCACCGCGATCGGTCCCGTCGAGGGCGGCGCCCGCTACGACGTGGACAACCCGGCCCCGTACATCGAGGCCCCCCGCAAGCGCACCGGCAAGACCCCGCGCGCGACCCGTGGCAACTTCGAGATGGCCGCGTGGCTCTTCATGCGCCTCTCCGGCGTGGTCCTGGTCGTGCTGGTCCTCGGCCACCTGCTGATCCAGCTGTTCCTGGACGGCGGCGTCTCCAAGATCGGTTTCGCCTTCGTGGCGGGCCGCTGGGCGTCCCCGTTCTGGCAGGTCTGGGACCTCCTGATGCTGTGGCTCGCCATGCTGCACGGCGCCAACGGCCTCCGTACCGTCATCAACGACTACGCGGAGCGGGCCAACACGCGCCTGTGGCTCAAGGGCCTGCTGTACACCGCCACGGTGTTCACCATCCTTCTGGGCACGCTGGTGATCTTCACCTTCGACCCGAACATCCGCTAGGCACGGGGCTGAGGTAATCCACGTCATGAAGTTCCACAAGTACGACACCGTCATCGTCGGCGCCGGTGGCGCCGGCATGCGCGCCGCCATCGAGGCGACGAAGCGCAGCCGCACCGCCGTGCTGACCAAGCTGTACCCGACCCGCTCCCACACGGGCGCCGCGCAGGGCGGCATGGCCGCCGCGCTGGCGAACGTGGAGGAGGACAACTGGGAGTGGCACACCTTCGACACGGTCAAGGGCGGTGACTACCTGGTCGACCAGGACGCCGCCGAGATCCTGGCGAAGGAGGCCATCGACGCCGTCCTCGACCTGGAGAAGATGGGCCTGCCGTTCAACCGGACCCCGAACGGCACCATCGACCAGCGCCGCTTCGGCGGTCACTCCCGCAACCACGGCGAGGCCCCGGTCCGCCGGTCCTGCTACGCCGCGGACCGCACGGGTCACATGATCCTCCAGACGCTGTACCAGAACTGCGTCAAGGAGGGCGTGGAGTTCTTCAACGAGTTCTACGTCCTGGACCAGCTGATCACCGAGGTCGACGGCGTCAAGAAGTCCGCCGGTGTGGTCGCGTACGAGCTGGCCACCGGTGAGATCCACGTCTTCCAGGCGAAGGCCGTGATCTACGCGTCCGGCGGCACCGGCAAGTTCTTCAAGGTGACCTCGAACGCCCACACCCTGACCGGTGACGGCCAGGCCGCCTGCTACCGCCGTGGCATCCCGCTGGAGGACATGGAGTTCTTCCAGTTCCACCCGACGGGCATCTGGCGCATGGGCATCCTGCTGACGGAGGGCGCCCGCGGTGAGGGCGGCATCCTCCGCAACAAGGACGGCGAGCGCTTCATGGAGAAGTACGCGCCGGTCATGAAGGACCTCGCGTCCCGTGACGTCGTCTCCCGCTCCATCTACACGGAGATCCGCGAGGGCCGCGGCTGCGGTCCCGAGGGCGACCACGTCTACCTGGACCTGACGCACCTCCCGCCGGAGCAGCTGGACGCCAAGCTGCCGGACATCACCGAGTTCGCCCGTACGTACCTCGGCATCGAGCCGTACACGGACCCGATCCCGATCCAGCCCACCGCGCACTACGCCATGGGCGGCATCCCGACCAACGTCCAGGGCGAGGTGCTCGCGGACAACACCACGGTCGTCCCGGGCCTCTACGCGGCCGGCGAGGTCGCCTGTGTCTCCGTGCACGGCGCCAACCGCCTCGGCACCAACTCGCTGCTCGACATCAACGTGTTCGGCAAGCGGTCGGGCATCGCGGCGGCGGAGTACTCCGCGAAGCACGACTACGTCGAGCTGCCGGAGAACCCCGCCTCCTTCGTCGAGCAGCAGATCGAGCAGCTGCGCAACTCCACGGGCAGCGAGCGGGTCGCGGACCTGCGCCGTGAGCTCCAGGAGACGATGGACGCGAACGTGATGGTGTTCCGTACGGAGCAGACCATCAAGACGGCCGTCGAGAAGATCGCCGAGCTGCGCGAGCGCTACCTGAACGTGTCCATCCAGGACAAGGGCAAGCGCTTCAACACCGACCTCCTGGAGGCCATCGAGCTGGGCAACCTGCTCGACCTGGCCGAGGTCATGGCCGTCTCGGCCCTGGCGCGCAAGGAGTCCCGCGGCGGTCACTACCGCGAGGACTACCCGAACCGCGACGACGTCAACTTCATGCGCCACACCATGGCGTACCGCGAGGTCGGCGAGGACGGCTCCGAGACCGTCCGTCTCGACTACAAGCCGGTCGTCCAGACCCGCTACCAGCCGATGGAGCGTAAGTACTGATGGCTACCCCCGTTCTGGACAAGGTGGAGAAGGACTCCGCCGCGTCCCCCTACATCACGGTCACCTTCCGCATCCGCCGGTTCAACCCCGAGCTCTCGGACGCGGCGGTCTGGGAGGACTTCCAGATCGAGATCGACCCGAAGGAGCGCGTGCTCGACGGTCTCCACAAGATCAAGTGGGACCTGGACGGCACGCTGACCTTCCGTCGCTCGTGCGCGCACGGCATCTGCGGCTCGGACGCGATGCGGATCAACGGCAAGAACAGGCTCGCCTGCAAGACGCTGATCAAGGACATCAACCCCGAGAAGCCGATCACCGTCGAGGCCATAAAGGGCCTGACGGTGATGAAGGACCTCGTGGTCGACATGGAGCCCTTCTTCCAGGCGTACCGGGACGTCATGCCGTTCCTGGTCACCAAGGGCAACGAGCCGACGCGCGAGCGTCTGCAGTCGGCCGAGGACCGCGAGCGCTTCGACGACACCACCAAGTGCATCCTGTGCGCCGCGTGCACCTCGTCCTGCCCGGTCTTCTGGAACGACGGCCAGTACTTCGGTCCGGCCGCGATCGTCAACGCGCACCGCTTCATCTTCGACTCGCGTGACGAGGCGGGCGAGCAGCGCCTGGAGATCCTGAACGACAAGGACGGTGTGTGGCGCTGCCGCACCACGTTCAACTGCACCGACGCGTGCCCGCGTGGCATCGAGGTCACCAAGGCGATCCAGGAAGTGAAGCGCGCGCTGATCACGCGTCGCTTCTGACACCTGGTCACGGCGGGGAAGCCCGCTTCTGTACGCTGCGTCGTGCAGAAGCGGGCTTTTTCGTGTCCGCACGGTCGTGTGCGGGGAGACGGGGACTGATGAGCGAGCCGAACCCTTACGCGGACGGGGACTACACGTGGGGGCCGGGCCACGGGGCCGGCGCGCCGGGGTACGGGTACCCGCACGACGCGGCGCCGGCGGGCGGGGCCTACCCGGTGTCGCCCGCGTACCAGCCGACGCTGCCGGGCGGGGTGCCGGTGCCGCCGCAGTACGCGGCGGGCGGGGCGCCGTCGTTCTCCCTCGGGGACATCACGGTGGTGGGCGACCAGATCCTCACCCCGGCCGGGTCGATGCCGCTCAAGGGGGCGGTGTGGAACGCGACGGACCTGTCGCGCACCGAGGAGAAGATCTCGACGGTCGGCATCGTGCTGGCCTGCGTCTTCGTCGCGGCCTGCGGCCTGGGCCTGCTGTTCCTCCTGATGAAGGAGAAGACGACCTCGGGCTTCGTCCAGGTCACGGTCACCAGCGGCGGCCGCCACCACGCCACGATGATCCCGGCGACCCGCCCGGACACGATCCACTGGGTGATGAGCCAGATCGCGTACGCGCGTCAGCTGAGCTTCTGAGGAACGGCTCCTGGGGTCAGCCGTGCCGTGCGGCGTCGTCGTGGTCGAACGACGACGCCGGGGCCAGGCGCTCGACGAACGTCCGGAAGTCGGCGGCCAGCGGCAGGCCCGTGCCGTACTCCTCGTCGAACCAGGTCACGGACGGCTCCCCCCGCTCGCCGCAGCTCCGGTAGTCGAGGGCGATCCAGGTGTGCCCGTCCCCTGAGAGCAGCACCAGAGGAGTGGGAAGTCCCCATTCTGCGATCCGGTAGGGCGAGTCCAGCAAGGAGGACCGACGGTCGTAGCGGCCGATGCCCAGCAGTTCGCCGAAGGGCACGTGGTCCGCGCTCCATGACGTCGGCACGTCGGTGGGGAACGCGTCCCACGCCTCCGCCACGAGGCCGCCGTCCCGGATCCGCAGGAGCTCCAGCAGCGATGCCGGAAGACGGACACCGAGCCGGTGCTCGGCTTCCTTGATCGCCTCTTCCGTCACGGGGGAGACGCTCCCGCAGGACCCCTCGTCCCAGAATCTGGCCTTGACCTCGTCGAACCGCGTCACGAGCGCATCCTAGGGCCCGCCGGGCCGGCGGGGTCAGCCGTGCCAGGGGCGGGTGGTGGGGTTCTCCTCGGCGACGAGCATGATGCGGCGGAGGAGGTCGTTGAGCTGGGTGCGCTCGACGGGGGAGAGGACGCCGAGGAGGCGGTACTCCTCGTGGCCGAGGACGTCCATGGCGCCGTGCCAGATCTCGCGGCCGGTGGGGGTGAGTTCCACGACGACGCGGCGGCGGTCGGTGGTGGAGGGGGTGCGGCGGACGAGGCCGCGTTTCTCCAGGGCGTCGAGGCGGCCGGTGACGGAGGCGGGGGCGAGGTCGAGGTCCTGGGCGAGGTCGGAGGGGGCGGCGCTGCCGCCGCGGCCCGCGAGCTTGTGGAGGGTGTCGAACTCGTGGCGCTCGAGGTCGAAGTCGGCGAGGGACTGTTCGCGGACCCGGCGCAGGTGCACGGAGAGCTTCTTCATGCGGGTGACGGCGCCCTCGACGACGGGGTCGAGGCCGGGCAGGACGGGCTGCCAGCGCTCGACGTGCCCGTCGGTCCAGTCGCGCGGGGCGGGCGTCGCGCCCGCGGGGTCGGTCGCTTCCGTCGGCTCCATGCGCCGATCGTACGTCGCCGGCCGGCACCTTCCGCGGACGCGCCCCGCCCCAAATCCCTTCGGTACCGAATATTTCGTTGACGAATTATTCGGTGCCGAAATAAATTCAGGGGCATGCCCGCCATCCCGCCCCCCGCCATGTCCCCGCCCCTCCCCCACCCCCTCCGCACCCGCTCCTTCCGCCTCCTCTTCGCCGGCCGCGCCCTCTCTCTCCTCGGCGACGCCGCCGTCCCCGCCGCCCTCGCCCTCGCCGTCCTCGCGGCCACCGGCTCCACCGCCGCCCTGGCCCTCGTCCTCGGCTGCGCCATGGTGCCCAAGCTGCTCCTGCTGCCGCTCGGCGGCGTCGTCGGCGACCGCTTCGACGCCCGTACGGTCGCCCTCGTCACCGATCTGGTCCGCTGCGCCACCCAGCTCGTCGTCGGCGTCCAACTCCTCGGCGGCGCCCCGACGCTCGCCGTCATCGCGGTCGCGGAGGCCGTCGGCGGCGCGGCCGGCGCCTTCGCCATGCCGACCGTCTCCCCGCTGGTCAAGGGCACGGTCCCGGCGGAGTCCCTGCACCGGGCGAACGCGGCCATGGGCATCGCCGTCAGCGCCACCCGCCTCGGCGGCCCCGCGCTCGCCGGCACCCTCGTCCTCACCGTCGGCCCCGGCTGGGCGTTCGTCCTGGACGCGGCCACCTTCGCCGTCAGCGCCCTGCTCCTGACGGCCGTCCGCGTCGAGCGGGTGCCGATCCCACGCCGCTCGTTCCGCGCCGACCTGGCGGAGGGCTGGCACGAGGTCCGCTCCCGGGACTGGTACTGGACGAGCCTGGTCGCCCACAGCGCCTGGAACGGTGCCGCCGCCGTCCTGATGACCCTCGGCCCGGCGATCGCCGTCCAGCGGCTCGGCGGCGCGGCCACCTGGGTCCTCCTGCTCCAGACCGGCGCCGTCGGCTTCCTCCTCGGAGCGCTGCTCGCCGACCGCGTCCGCCCCCGCCGCCCGGTCCTCGCCGCCAACCTCGGCCTCGCCACGTACGCCCTGCCGCTGGTCCTGCTCGCCGTCGCCGCGCCCGCGCCGCTGACGATCGCCGCGTACGGCCTCGCGCAGGCCGGCCTCGGCTTCCTCTCCCCCGTCTGGGAGACCGCCGTCCAGCGGGCGGTGCCCGCCCACGCCCTCGCCCGCGTCACCTCGTACGACTGGCTGCTCTCCCTCGCCGCCATGCCGCTCGGCTACGCGCTCGCGCCGCTCGCCGCCTCCGTCTGGGGCACCGGCGTGCCGCTGGTGGCGGCCGCCGTGGCCGTCGGCGGCTGCTGCCTGGCAACGGCGCTCGTGCCCGGCGTCCGCCGCTTCCGCCGAACCTGACGGCGGGCGCGGGGTGCGTCGACGTCCCGGCCCGGACCTTGGCCGAATCGTGCGCGCGGCCCGCGCCGTGGGGCCACTACGGTGGGGGCATGACGACCGGGACGGCCTCGCGCCACACACGGATCGGTGACCCGGTGTTCCGCTGAGTGCCGCGCGGGCCCCTCCTCCGTCGTGTCGATCACGCGCTCCACGCATCGACCACGACAGGAGAACGACCCCCCTTGCTCACGAAGACACTGGAGATCCCCACCGCCGACGGCCGCGCCGACGCCTTCGCCGCCTTCCCCGGCGGCGGCGGGCGGCACCCCGGGGTGCTGATGTACGCGGACGGTTTCGGACTCCGGCCCGTCCTGCGGGAGATGGCCCGCGAACTGGCCGGTCACGGCTACTACGTCCTCGTACCGAACTTCTTCTACCGCCACGGCCCCGCGCCGGTGATCGAACTGCCCGCGCACATCGGCGAGGAGGCCCGGCCCGCCCTGTTCGCACGGCTGATGCCCCTGATCGGGGCGCACACGCCCGCCCGGGCGCTGCGGGACGCGGACGCCTACCTCCGCTTCCTCGCCGCCCGGCCGGAGGTCGCCGGCGGACCGGTCGCGGTGACCGGCTACTGCATCGGCGGCCTCCTGGCGCTGCGGACCGCCGCGGCGCATCCGGGCCGGGTGGCCGCGGTCGCCGGATTCCACGGCCCGGTGGTCGCGGACGAGCCGGGCGGGCTGCCCGGCTTCCTCTCCCGGATCACCGCCCGGGTCCATCTCGGCCACGCCGCGAGCGATCTGACGCCCGCGGCCCTGGGCGAACTCAACGGGGTACTGGACGCGGCCGGGGTGGACCACACCTCCGAGATCTATCCCGGAACCGTCCACGGCTTCACCATGGCCGACACCGACGCCTTCGACCCGGCCGGGCTGCGCCGGCACTGGGACCGCCTGCTCCCGCTGCTCGCCGGCACCCTGGGCTGACGACCCGGAGCAACGGAGCGGTCCGGCGTGGCGGTCAGCGCACCGCCGCGCCGGGGGCGCCGGCCTCGGCCAGGAAGGCGGTCAGCAGGGCGGCCGTCTCCGCCGGCCGCTCCAGGGCCGGGAGGTGACCGGCCCAGTCGAGGCGCTCGTGGCGGGCGGCCGGCAGGAGGCGGGCCAGGTCCTCGGCGAGGGCGCGGAAGTCGGGCACGTCATGGGCGCCGGAGACGACGAGCGCGGGGGCCTCGATACGGGGGAGATCCTCGGCCGTGACGCCCGCGTCGACGGGGGCGTGCTCCTCCGGCACCGGCAGCTGGACGTCGAAGATGTGCCGCTGCATGGCCCGGACGAGCGCACGCACCTCGGGGCCGGCGCCGGGGCCGAGCCAGGTGTGGACGTTGAGTTCGACGGCGGCGTCGATGTCGCCGGCGATGAGCAGGTCCCTCTCGCGCGCGCCCCAGGCGCGCAGCTCCTCGCTCGGCTCGTGGCCGGGGGCGCCGGAGCAGAGCAGGGCGAGTGCGGAGACGCGCGCCGGGTGGAGGGCGGCGAACTCCAGGGCGACCTCGCCGCCGAAGGAGGAACCGACGACGGCGGCGCGGTCGGCGCCGATCTCGTCGAGGAGGGCGCGGACGTCCTCGGCGTGGGTGTGCGGGGCGTCGATGGGGGTGTCACCGTAGCCGCGAAGGTCGCACCGGACGACGCGGTGTCCGGCTTCGGCCAGCGCGTGGAACTGTCCGTCCCACATCCGGCGGTCGCAGACCCCGGAGTGCAGCAGGAGGACGGTGGAGGGGCCTTCGCCGGCCAGGTCATGAATGAGCGTCACCCCGTGACCCTAGGGGCGCGTAAGGCGCTTGACCACCCCTTTGTTCATCACGGCCGTCCCCGCCGCACCCCGGACTTGAACACGTTCAAGAGGAGGTCTACAGTCATGCCTGCCAGCATTTGAACGCGTTCAAGGGAGCGTGGGGCATGGACCTCACTGTCGTCGCGTACATCGTCTACCTGCTGATCAGCGTGGCTCTGACCATCTGGGTCGCCCGCACCCTCAGCCGCAACGGAAGGATCTTCCTCTCCGACGTGCTGCACGGGAACGAGAAGCTCGCGGAGGCCGTCAACCACCTCCTCGTGGTCGGCTTCTACCTCGTCAACTTCGGCTTCGTCGCGCTCTACCTCAGCCAGGACGACGCGGTCCTCGACGCCCGCGCCCTCTTCGAGGCCCTCTCCGTCAAGCTCGGAGTCGTCCTCCTCGTCCTGGGCGTGATGCACCTCGGCAACGTCTACGTCCTCAACAAGATCCGCCGCCGGGGCGTCATGGAACGCGAGCAGGTACCGCCCGTCGCCCCGCAGGGCTGGACGACCCCGGGCCGGGGCGGCCCCTGGAACCCGCCCGCCCCGGCCGCGCCCCGCGCCTGACCGGAGCCGCGCCATGACGACCCCCGTCATTCGCCCGGTCACCCCGGTCGGCCGGCTCACCGTCCTGTACGACGCCGACTGCCCGCTCTGCGTCCACCTCCGGCACTGGCTGCTGCGTCAGCGGCAGCTCGTCCCGCTCGACCTGGTGCCGGCCGGTTCGGAGCAGGCGCGGCGCACGTTCCCGGCCCTCGACCACGCCGCGACCCTCCGGGAGATCACGGTGGTCGGGGACCGGGGGCAGGTCTACCGCGAGTCGGCCGCCTGGATCGTCTGCCTCTGGGCCCTTGCCGAGCACCGCCCGAAGGCCCACTGGCTCGCCACCCCGGCCGGGCAGCCCTTCGCCCGGGCCGCCGTTCTCACCGCCGCCCGGTGGCGGGAGGCCCTCAAGGGACCGGCCGGGGAGGGCCGAGAGCCGGCACCGCACGGAGCGGACCCCACCGGGGACGGCTGCGGGACCGGGCGCTGCGAGGCGCCCGCGCCGCCCGGCTAGGCTCGGCACCGTGAAGGACGCGAAGGAAGAGAAGAAGGCCCCCAAGAGCGAGCAGACCCGCACGCTCATCCTCGAAACCGCGCTCCGGCTGTTCAAGGAGCGCGGCTACGACCGGACGACGATGCGGGCCATCGCCCAGGAGGCCGGGGTCTCCGTGGGCAACGCCTACTACTACTTCTCCTCCAAGGAACACCTCGTCCAGGGGTTCTACGACCGGATCGCCGAGGAGCACCAGGCGGCCGTGGAACCCCTCCTGAACGGCCCCGAGAAGGACCTCACCGCACGCATCCGGGGGGTCCTGCTCGGCTGGCTCGACATCGCGGAGCCGTACCACGAGTTCGCGGCCCAGTTCTTCAAGAACGCCGCCGACCCGCAGAGCCCGCTGAGCCCGTTCTCGCCCGAGTCGGAAGGCCCGCGCGAGGCCGCGATCGACGTGCACCGGCGGGTGATCTCCGGCGCCTCCGTCAAGCCGGATCCCGAACTGGCCGAGGCCCTCCCCCGGTTGCTGTGGCTCCAGCAGATGGGCCTGGTGCTGTTCTGGGTCTACGACCGCTCGGAGGGCGCCGCCAACAGCCGGCGCCTGGTCGAACGGCTCGCGCCGGTCACCGCCCGCGCGATCTCCCTCTCCCGCTTCCGCGTCCTGCGGCCGCTGGTCAAGGAGACCCACGAACTGCTCTCCGACTTCCTGCCGACGGCGGCCGGCATGGCCGCCTCGGGCAAGCCGAAGCGCACCGCCGCGAAGCAGCGTGAACGGTCGCACTGAGAAGGGCCGGGCATCCGGGGGCCGGGCTTCCCGGGCCGTGCCCGGGCCGGCGGCCGAGGCCCGGAGCTCAGCCCGTCAGATCCACTTCAGTTCCCACAGGCGCCAGATGCCCGTGCCGTCCGACAGCAGCTGGGAACCGGCGACCTCCTCCGTGGAGAGCACGTAGTCCCTCTTCTGCCACAGCGGGACGAGCGGGACCTCGGCGGCGACCTCCGTCTGGATGGCCTTGAAGTCGCCGGTCGCCCGGGCCCGGTCGCCGTACTGCTGCGTCGAGGCGATCAGCGCGTCGATCCGCTTGCTGGAGAAGCCGTTGTGCAGCGTGTTCGCCGTACCGACGAGCGGCGCGGTGAAGCTGTCGGAGTCGGGGAAGTCGGGCAGCCAGCCGACCGTGTACACGTCGTAGGCGCCCCGGGCGTACGCCTTCTGGAAGCTCTGCCAGTCCGCCTCGACCAGCTTGACCCTGAAGAGGCCGGTCTCCTCCAGCTGCTCCTTGATGGCGGCGGTCTCCTTGTCGTACGGAGTGCCCTCGCGGTAGCCGAAGGTGAACGTCACCGGCGTCTCGACCCCGGCGTCCCGCAGGATCTTCTTCGCCTTGTCCGCACTGGGCTCGGGGTTGGCGTCGTAGAAGGCGGTGTTGTGGCCGAGGAAGCCCTGCGGAATGAGGGAGTACAGCGGCTCGACCGTGTCCTTGTACGTGCCGGTGGCGAGCTCCGGGCGGTCGATGACGGCGGCGATCGCCTGCCGCACCGCCTTGTTCGCCATCGGACGGCCGGGCCGCACGTTGAAGTTGAGGTTCCGGGTCTCGGGGCTCTCCGCCTCGGTCACCCGCGTGCCGTCCTTGGTGTCGAGGTCGGAGATGAAGTCCGGCGGCAGCTGCCGGTGCGTCACCTGGACCTGCTTGGTCTTCCAGGCCTCGGCGAGCTGCTCCGAGGTGCGGTAGTAGCGGACGAGGACCGGGCTGCCGGTCCTGGCGAGGGCGCCCCGGTAGGCCGGGTTGGGCTCCAGGCGGGCGGACTCGCCGGGCTTGTACTCCTTGAGGACGTACGGGCCGGAGCCGTCGACCGCGTGGTCCGCGCGCAGCCGGTCGGCCGGGTAGCGCTCGCGGTCGACGATGGCACCGGCGCCGGTGGCCACCTTCAGCGGGAAGGTGGCGTCGCGGCCGCTCAGGTGGAAGGTGACGGTGCGGCCGTCGGCCACGATGGTCTTCAGGGTCGGGAAGAGCGGCTTCGGGCCGACGTCGGCCTTGATCCGGAGCATCCGCTCGAAGGAGTACTTGACGTCCTCGGCGGTCACCTTGCGGCCGCTGGAGAAGGTCAGGTCGTCGCGGAGCGTGCAGCGGTACGTGGTGAGCCGCGAGCCCACGAAGGCGCAGCTCTCGGCGGCGTCCGGCACGGGCGTGGGGATGCCCGGCTTGAAGGTCAGCAGGGACTGGAAGACGTTGCTGTACATCGCCCAGGAGCCGGCGTCGTAGGCGCCGGCCGGGTCGAGCGAGGTCACTTCGTCCGTCGTTCCGACGGAGATCGCGTCCGTCCGCGCTTCGTCGGACGGAAGGAGTTGCCAGCCACCCACTCCGGCGGCCACCAGAACTCCACACGTGATGAGGATCCGCAGACGGACCGTCGACCGCATTGCCGTGCTTCCTTTTTTTCGACCCACCCCAACCGCGGCGGCCCCCCGGCACGCCGCAATGGCGTCACCCAATCACACGCCTTTCACAAGTGGAAGAGAAAAGCTTCACAGCCTGTGGATATGTCCGGGATGGGGCGGCTTCGGGTCGATGAGCAGCACGTCAACGGTCCTGGACGAGGAGTGACCGGTACCGCTTCGGCCCCCTCCTCGTCCCCTTCAGGCCTGTTTCGAGGCGATTTCGACGATCGTGATGTCGGACGGCGCGCCGACCCGGACCGGTGGCCCCCAGGCGCCGGCGCCCCGCGAGACGTACAGCTGGGTGTCGCCGTAGCGCTCCAGACCGGCGACGGTCGGGTTGGCGAGCTCGGCCAGGTGGTTGCCGGGCCACAGCTGTCCGCCGTGCGTGTGGCCCGAGAGCTGGAGGTCCACGCCGTGGCGTACGGCGTCGTGCACGACGATCGGCTGGTGGGCCAGGAGCACGGCGGCCCGCGCCCGGTCGCGGTCGCCGAGGGCGCGGACGAAGTCGGGGCCCCGGCCCTCGCTCTCACCGGCCACGTCGTCCACGCCGGCCAGGTCGAAACCGGCGGCGATCTCGACGCGCTCGTTGCGCAGCGGGCGCAGGCCGAGGTCGCGGACGTGGTCGACCCAGGCGTCGGCGCCGGAGAAGTACTCGTGGTTGCCCGTGACGAAGAAGGAGCCGTGCCGGGCCCGGAGCCGGGCGAGCGGTTCGGCGGCGGAGCCGAGGTTCTCCACGGTGCCGTCCACGAGGTCACCGACGACGGCGATCAGGTCGGGCTGGGCGGAGTTGATGGCGTCCACGATGCGCTGCGTGTGGGCGCGGCCGAGGATCGGACCGAGGTGGATGTCGGAGACGACGGCGATCCGGTACCCGTGCGCGGCGCGCGGCACCTTGGCGAGCGGCACGGTGACGCGCTTGACCCGGGGCCCGCGCAGCACACCGTAGGTGCCGTACCCGACCGTCCCCGCGGCCACGGCCGCGGCGGCCCCGCCGACCACCCGCGACACGAACAGCCGCCGGGACACCCCGGCCGCGTCCGCCGACCGCCCGGCCTCCCCGACCGGCACCTCGGGCTCCGCCGCCCCGGGCCCGGGCGCGTGCGCCGGTACGAGGGCGGGCGACGGCTCCGGTACGGCCCGGGGCGCGGCGGCGGCCCTGCGGGCGAGCCAGGCGCGCAGCAGCGGCCGCACGGCCTCGCCGAGGGCCAGGGCGAGGACCACGTACAGCAGCAGGGCGAGCCACAGGAACCCCGGGCCAGGCGACGGCCCGCTGCACCCAGAAGGGCGCACCCGCCCGCGCCGACACCAGCGCCCCGAGCGACAGCAGCGGCAGCACGACGACGAGGGCCGTTCCGATCCGCCGCGCCGGCCCGCCGGGCGCCGTCACGTCCCGTACGAGACGCTGCCACACATACCGGTGCACCACCCCGAGCAGCGCGAGGACCACGACCAGAACCAGCACGAAGACACCCATGCCCGAACCCCCCTCTCCCCCGGCCCGCTACCGGCCGCTCGCGGACGGCGCCCCGCCCTCGCGCCGCGCGGCGCGCACCCCACGCAACCCGATCACTCCGATCACCGTCCCCAAGACAAAGGACGTCACGGCGAGCAGCAGGTGAACCCAGAAGTAGGCCGTCGGCTCACCCGCGTCGTCGAAGGCGAGACCGCTCCCGTCGTTCCACAGGTTCTTGACGAAAGTGACCCAGATGAACCAGCTCCACACCCCGAACGCGAGCAGGAACCAGGAGACGCGGCGGCTGAGCTTCATGACCCCAGTATCACCGCCCGCTCCGCCCGCCCCGCGTCCGGGTGGAGGAGGGTGGGGGAAGCGGCCCGTGGGGTTCGGATCGGTGGTGCGGGGCGGTACGTTCTCGGTCGTGTCTGCATCGAAAAAGTTCGCCTGGGTGGCCGGTGCCGCCCTGCTGCTGCCCCTCGTCACCGCCCCCGTCGCCCACGCGGACGGCAAGCCCGGCAAGGACGAGAAGGAGAAGCAGCCCAAGCCGCCCGCCGTGATGTCGATGGTCGGCGGTGAGCTGCTCGGGAAGCCGGGCACGCAGGTGCGGCTGGGGGCCGGGGCGCCGGTGCTGCCGAAGGAGCTGTCGGGGCGGTCGTGGATCGTGGCGGACGCGGAGAACGGACAGGTGCTCGCGGCGCACAACGCCCACTGGCGGCTGGCGCCCGCGTCCACCCTGAAGATGCTGTTCGCGGACACGCTGCTGCCGAAGATCGCGAAGAACCGGACGCACCTGGTGACCTCGACCGAGCTGTCCGGCGTCGGCGCCGGTTCCAGCCTGGTCGGGCTGAAGGAGAAGCAGAGCTACTCGGTGCACGACCTGTGGCTGGGGGTGTTCCTGCGTTCGGGGAACGACGCCGTGCACGTCCTCTCCGAGATGAACGGCGGGGTGCGCAAGACCGTGGCGGAGATGAACGCCCGCGCGGTCGAGCTCCAGGCCCTCGACACCCGCGTCGTCACCCCGGACGGCTACGACGCCCAGGGGCAGGTGTCGTCCGCGTACGACCTGACCCTGATCGCGCGCAGCGGCATGCAGAACGCGGACTTCCGCGCGTACGCGGCGACGCCCCGGGCGGCGTTCCCCGGCGAGCAGAAGCCGGGCAAGAAGCGCGAGACCTTCGAGATCCAGAACACCAACCGGCTGCTGACCGGAGACTTCGGTGTCGCGCCCTACCAGGGCATCGCGGGGGTCAAGAACGGCAGCACGACGCACGCGGGCGCCACGTTCACCGGGGTCGCCGAGCGCAACGGCCGGGTGCTGCTCGTCACCGTCATGAACCCCTCGTCCAAGGAGCAGCACGCGGTCTACAAGGAGGCCGCGCGGCTGCTCGACTGGGGCTTCGCGGCGGCGGGCAAGGTGCGGCCGGTGGGTGAGCTGGTGCCGCCGCTGTCGGCGCGTACCGGCGACACGCGGGAGGTGACGGTGCCGGCCGACGAGGTCCCGGCGGCGAAGCCGGCCGTGGCCGCCGCGACGGAGGGGAGGTCCGGTGGGGCGGGGGTCGCGCTCGCCGTGGCGGGCGGGGTGCTCGTGCTGATCGCCGGGGCGGTCTTCCTGGTCAATCGCCGCTGGCCGACGGCGGCTTCGGGGGCGCGGCGCCGTCCCCGGACGGCTCCTCCCGGTCCGGACGTGAATCCGTAGCGGTGTCGCCGCGCGTGTCCGTGGCCGTCCAGGCCGCGCAGAACAGCAGGAGTTTCGCGGTGAGGTTCATCCAGAGCATCAGGGCGACCGGGACCCCGAATGCCCCGTACATGGACTTCGCCGCGACGCCCCTCATGTAGCCGCCGAGCAGCAGCTTCAGCAGTTCGAAGCCGACTGCGCCGATGAGCGCGGCGACGACGAGGTCCTTGCGGGCGGGTTCGACGCCGGGCAGCAGGGTCAGGACGTAGAGCAGGATCAGGAAGTTCGCGACCACGGCGACGAGCACCGCGGCGGTGTGGAGCAGGACACCGCCCGCGCCGCCGCCGGAGATGCCGATCCGGTCGGCGGTCCAGCCGACGGCGGCGGAGCCGAGCCAGGAGGCGGCGAGCGAGCCGAGGACGACGCCGCCGAGGCCGAGGAGGATGACCGTGTCCTTGCCCTTGCGGACGACCGGGTTGCCCTCGTCGACGTCGTCGAGGTCCCAGACGGCGCGCAGGCAGTCCCGCATGGAGCCGATCCAGCCGATGCCGGTGAAGAGGAGGAGGGCGCCGGCGACGAGGCCGACGGTGCCGGCGTTGGCGACGAGCGCGTCGATGTCGAGCTGGTCGGAGATGCCGGGCACCTGCTCGGCGATCTTCCGCTGGATGCGGTCGAGCTGGTCGTCGGTGAGGAGCGAGGCGCCGATCGCGGCGCCGACGGTGATCAGCGGGAAGAGGGCGAGGAAGGAGAGGAAGGTGATCGCGGCGGCCAGCCGCGTCCAGTGGGCCCGGTCGAGGGTCTCGTACGAGTGCCAGGCGTGGGTCCGCGTGAGGCGGGTGACCCAGGGGCCGATGACGGGGAGTCCGGTCAGCCAGTCCATGTCGTGCGCGCGCTCCTCGTTCCGTCGGTGGGTCGACGGTACGAGACTTCCCCGCCGCCGCTCACGGACCCGGACCGGCGTGGCCGCGGCGGGGGCCGTGGGGTGGGTCACGGTGGTCCGGCCGACATCCCGGGGACGTGGGGCGCAATACCGGCATAAGGGGGAGAAGCGGCGATACGGTCACCTTCATGGCTGTCGAGACCCGCGTCCTGGACGACGACTGCGTACCGATCAGCGGGTGGGCCCGCACCTCCCCCACCCTCGCGCGCGTGCGGCGGCCCCGCGGCTCGGCCGAGGTGGCCGCGGCCCTGCGCGCCGGGGATCCGCGCGGCGCGCTCGCCCGCGGGCTCGGCCGGGCCTACGGCGACGCCGCCCAGAACGCGGGCGGCACCGTCCTGGACATGACCGGCCTCGCCCGGATCCTCGCCTTCGACGCCGCCGCCGGGCTCGTCGTGTGCGAGGCCGGGATCAGCCTGCACCGGCTGATGACGGCCCTGCTGCCGCGCGGCTTCTTCCTGCCCGTCACCCCCGCCACCCGGTACGTCACCGCCGGCGGGGCCGTCGCCACCGACGTCCACGGCGCCAACCATCCGGGGGCGGGGTCCTTCGCCCGGCACGTCACCGCGTTGGACCTGCTCACACCCGACGGGGAGGTCCGGACGGCGCTGCCCGGCACGCCCCTCTTCGACGCCACCACCGGAGGCCTCGGGCTGACCGGGATCGTCCTCACGGTGACCCTGCGCCTCCTGCGCGTCCAGACCTCGCTGCTGAGCGTGGACACCGAGCGCGTGCGCGACCTGGACGAGCTGATGGCCCGGCTCGCCGGCGCGCCGCCCGGCCGGGAGGTGGCCGGCGCCCCGCCCGCGTACGAGATCGCCCGCATCGACCCGCTCGCCCGGGGCGCCGCCACGGGCCGGGCCGTCCTGATCCGCGCCCGGCACGCCCCGTACGCGGCGCTGCCCCGCCGGCACCCGGCCCGCCGCGCCCCGCTCGCCTTCCGGCCCGTGACGCTGCCCGCGCCGCCGCCGTACGTCCCCGGCGGCCTGCTCGGCCGGACGGCCCTGGGGCTCGCGGGCGCCCTCCGGTACCGCGCCGCGCCCCGCCGCTCCACGGGCCGTCTCCGGCCGCTGTCCGCCGTCCTGCACCCGCTGGACGCGCTGCCGCACGGGAACCGGCTGTACGGGCCCGGGGGCTTCGTCCCGTACCGCTGCGCCGTCCCGTACGGGCAGGAGGAGACGCTGTGCCGGATCGTGCGACGGATCGCGGCGCGCCGGTTCCCCGCGCTCCCGGCCGTCCTCACCCGGTTCGGGGAGGCCGGGCCCGGCTGGCTCTCCTATCCGCTGCCCGGCTGGTCGCTGGGGCTCGACCTGCCGGCCGGCCTCCCGGGCCTCCCGGCCTTCCTCGACGCGCTCGACGAGGAGGTCCTCGGCGCGGGCGGCCGGGTGCAGCTCGCCGCCGACTCGCGGGTCCGGCCGGGGGCGGTGGCGGCGATGTACCCACGGCTCGCCGACTTCCGCGCCCTGCGCTCCGCGCTCGACCCGGGGGCCGTGCTCCGCTCCGACCTGTCCCGCCGTCTCGCCCTCTAGGGGGTGTCTCGCCGATCTTGCCGGGCTCGCGACGCCTGGCACCGCGCCCCGCCGCGTTGTCGTCGGTCGCCGATGCTCCGCATGGACTCCCTCCTCCGCCTTGCGGTCCACGGCACCAGACGCCGCTCCCTGACCCGGCCTGATCGACAAGACACCCCCTAGGAGTTCACCGTGAAGGACGCCTTCGGCGCTCCCCAGTCCCTGCTCGTGCTCGGCGGCACGTCCGCGATCGGGCTCGCGACGGCCCGGCGGCTGATCGCACGCCGGACCCGTACGGTCCTGCTCGCGGGCCGTCCCTCCCCCGCGCTGTCGGCGGCGGCCGCTTCGCTGCGGCCGCTGGGCGCGGAGGTGCGGACCGTGCCGTTCGACGCGCTCGACACCGCCTCGCACGAGGAGCGGCTGGGCGCGGTCTTCGCGGCGGGGGACGTGGACCTGGTGCTGCTTGCCTTCGGGGTCCTCGGTGACCAGGCGCGGGACGAGTCCGATCCGGGGGCGGCCGTGCGGGTGGCGCAGACGAACTACACGGGTGCCGTCTCGGCCGGTCTGGTGTGCGCGGGCGCGCTGCAGGCGCAGGGGCACGGTTCGCTCGTGGTGCTGTCCTCGGTGGCGGCGGAGCGGGCGCGGCGGGCCGATTTCATCTACGGCTCGTCGAAGGCGGGGCTCGACGTGTTCGCGCAGGGGCTGGGCGACGCGCTGTACGGGACGGGGGTGCACGTCATGGTGGTACGGCCGGGGCCCGTGCGGCGCGGCGGGGCGGGGGGCGCGCGGGCGGCGGAGCCGTTCGCGACCACGCCGGAGGCGGTCGCGGGGGCGATCGAGCTGGGGCTGCGGCGCCGCTCGGAGACGGTGTGGGTGCCGGGGGCGCTGCGGATGGTGGGCTCGGCGCTGCGGCACGTGCCGCGGCCGCTCTTCCGGCGCCTGCCGGTGTGAGGGGCGCGCGGCCCGCGCCCCGTACCGGCTACGTGTGGGTGGGCGCCGGGGAGTCGAGCGGGCTGCCGCCCTGGGCCGGGACGGCGGTGGCGGGGCGGCCGTTGCCGAACTCGTAGTCGCACAGCTTGCGCCACACGCCGTCCGTGCCCTGCTCGTACAGGGCGAAGGAGCGGCAGGTCCAGGCGGCCTCGTACCCGGCGAGCTCCTCGTACGCCCGGTCCATCCCCGCCTCGGAGATGCCGTGGGCGACGGTGACGTGCGGGTGGTACGGGAACTGGAGCTCGCGGACGAGCGGCCCGGTCTCGTCCCGGATCAGCCGCTGGAGCCGGTCGCAGGCGCCGGCGCCCTCGACGAGCTGGACGAAGACGACCGGGGAGAGCGGGCGGAAGGTGCCGGTGCCCCGGAGGCGCACGGTGAACGGCCGGCAGCCGGCGGCGACACCCGCGAGGTGCGCCCCGATCTCCGGCAGCCGGTCCTCCGTGGCCTCCGTGGGCGGGACGAGCGTGACGTGGGTGGGAATGGCGTGCGCGGCGGGATCCCCGAAGCCCGCGCGCCGCTCCTGGAGCAGGCTGCCGTAGGGCTCCGGGACCGCGATCGAAACGCCGAGCGTTACGGTCCCCACGTCGTTCTCCTCCGTCATCCGTCGCGTCGTGTGCGGTGGTGGTGCCGCCGCCAGTGTGCGGCCTGCACCACCCTCGTGGCCAGGGTCCCCGGACTCAGTGCTTGGCGGGCAGGAAGCCCAGCCGGTCGTAGGCCTGCGCCAGCGTCTCGGCGGCGACGGCGCGCGCCTTCTCGGCGCCCTTGGCCAGGATCGAGTCCAGCGTCTCCGGGTCGTCCAGGTATTCCTGGGTGCGGGACCGGAAGGGCGTGACGAAGTCCACCATCACCTCGGCGAGGTCGGTCTTCAGCGCGCCGTACATCTTGCCCTCGTAGCTCTTCTCCAGGTCGGCGATCGACGTCCCGGTGAGGGTGGACATGATGCCGAGGAGGTTGGAGACGCCGGCCTTGTTCTCCGGGTCGAAGCGGATGACCGTGTCGGTGTCGGTGACGGCGCTCCTGACCTTCTTCGCGGTGACCTTCGGGTCGTCCAGGAGGTTGATGAGGCCCTTGGGCGTGGAGGCCGACTTGCTCATCTTGACCGCCGGGTCCTGGAGGTCGTAGATCTTCGCCGTCTCCTTGAGGATGTACGGCTCGGGGATCGTGAAGGTCTCGCCGAAGCGGCCGTTGAAGCGCTCGGCGAGGTCGCGGGTGAGCTCGATGTGCTGGCGCTGGTCCTCGCCGACCGGGACCTGGTGGGCCTGGTAGAGGAGGATGTCGGCGACCTGGAGGATCGGGTACGTGAAGAGGCCGACGGTGGCGCGGTCGGCGCCCTGCTTGGCGGACTTGTCCTTGAACTGGGTCATGCGGGAGGCCTCGCCGAAGCCGGTGAGGCAGTTCATGACCCAGCCGAGCTGGGCGTGCTCGGGGACGTGGCTCTGGACGAAGAGGGTGCAGCGCTCCGGGTCGAGGCCGGCGGCGAGCAGCTGGGCGACGGCGAGCCGGGTGTTGGCGCGGAGCTCGGCGGGGTCCTGCGGAACCGTGATCGCGTGGAGGTCGACGACCATGTAGAAGGCGTCGTGGGTCTCCTGGAGGGCGACCCACTGGCGGACGGCGCCGAGGTAGTTGCCGAGGTGGAACGAGCCTGCGGTGGGCTGGATTCCGGAGAGCACACGGGGACTGTCAGAGGCCATGCACATCATTCTCTCAGGTGTCGGAACCGATCCCGTGCGGCCGGTGCGGTGCGGCCGGTCCTCCCGGCGGGGTCCCGCCGGCGGGGCCGGTTCGGGGCGGCGCGCCGTTCCGGCCGGGGGCCTCGCGGCCGGCGGGTGATGAGACGAGGAACACAGTCCACAGAGGGGCGCGTGCGGCTCCTCCGGGGCCGCTTCCGCGTCCGCCGGCCGCGGCGCGGGGGCGCGCGGAAGCGGGCGCGCCGTCACGGGAGGTTTCTTCGTCCGGCGCGAGACCGACGATATGAAGGGGGCCACACCACTCCCCGTGCCGCAGGACGAACGGAGATCCCGTGTCGAGGACGCACAACGCGATCGCTTCCGCGGAGGCGCACAGCGCTCACAACTACCACCCCCTTCCGGTCGTCGTCGCCTCGGCGGACGGCGCCTGGATGACCGATGTCGAGGGCCGCCGCTACCTCGACATGCTCGCCGGCTACTCGGCGCTGAACTTCGGGCACGGCAACCCCCGGCTGATCGGGGCGGCGAAGGCGCAGCTGGACCGGGTGACGCTCACCTCCCGGGCCTTCCACCACGACCGGTTCGCGGAGTTCTGCGCCCGCCTGGCCGAGCTGTGCGGCAAGGAGGCGGTGCTGCCGATGAACACGGGCGCGGAGGCGGTCGAGACGGCCGTGAAGACCGCGCGCAAGTGGGGGTACGAGGTGAAGGGCGTGCCGGACGGGCACGCGAAGATCGTCGTGGCGGCGAACAACTTCCACGGCCGGACGACGACGATCGTCAGCTTCTCGACGGACCACGAGGCGCGGGACCACTACGGTCCGTACACGCCGGGCTTCGAGATCGTGCCGTACGGGGACCTGACGGCGCTGGACGCGGCGGTCACCGAGAACACGGTGGCGGTGCTCCTGGAGCCGATCCAGGGCGAGGCCGGGGTGCTGGTGCCGCCGGCGGGCTATCTGCGCGGGGTGCGCGAGCTGACCGCCCGGCGGAACGTGCTGTTCATGGCGGACGAGATCCAGTCGGGGCTGGGCCGCACCGGGCGGACGTTCGCCTGCGAGCACGAGGGCGTGGTGCCCGACGTGTACATCCTGGGGAAGGCGCTGGGCGGTGGTGTGGTGCCGGTGTCGGCGGTGGTCGCGGACCGTTCGGTGCTCGGGGTGTTCCGGCCGGGTGAGCACGGGTCGACCTTCGGCGGGAACCCTCTGGCCTGCGCGGTGGCCCTGGAGGTGATCGCCCTGCTGCGGACGGGCGAGTACCAGGAGCGGGCGGCCGAGCTGGGCGAGCACCTCCACGCGGAGCTGGGGCTGCTCGTGGGCGGCGGTGCGGTGGAGGCGGTGCGCGGGCGGGGTCTGTGGGCCGGGGTGGACATCGTGCCGTCCCGGGGGACGGGCCGGGAGATCTCCGAGCGGCTGATGGAGCGGGGCGTGCTCGTGAAGGACACGCACGGTTCGACGATCCGGCTCGCGCCGCCGCTGGTGATCTCGAAGGAGGACCTGGACTGGGGGCTGGAGCAGCTGCGCGCGGTGCTGGCCGACGCTTCCTGACCGTGTCCGGCCGTCGCTGACCGTGACTGGCCGGCCTTGATCGGCCCTGACCGTCGAGGACCGTTCGCGCGCGCTCGCGAACGGTCCGGCGGGAACCGGCCGGCTGCCGCCGGTCGCCCCGGTCAGAGGATGACGTGCGGCAGGAAGCGGGCGTACTCGTCCGTGACGAGCCCCGCCGACTCTCGGATGCCGAGCCCCGCCGCCTCGTTCTCGACGACCCACGCGCCGAGCACCACCCGGTTGCCGTCGAAGTCGGGCAGCGGGGCCAGCTCCTGGTAGCAGCAGGGTTCGTCGCGTACGACGGGCGTGCCGCCGGCCTCGTGCAGGGTCACGCCCGCACCCTCACGGCCGAGGAGCGGCTTGGCGGCCCAGCCGGTGGTCGCGGCGAGTTCCCGCGGACCGTCGAGGTAGGCGGCCAGCAGGTTCGGGTGCCCCGGGTTGAGCTCCCACAGGATCGCCAGGAGCGCCTTGTTGGAGAGGAGCATCTTCCACGCGGGCTCGATCCAGCAGGTGGTGCCGGTGCCGCCGCCGTTGTCGAGGGTGTCGAGGACGTACGGGCCGAAGCGGTCGGTGGTCAGCCACTCCCACGGGTAGAGCTTGAAACAGCTGCGGATGAACCGCAGCCGGTCGTCCACGAAGCGGCGGGAGAGCCGGTCCCAGCCGATCCGCTCGACGGAGAGCGCCTCGGTGGCGAGCCCGGCCTGCTGCGCGGTCTCGCGCAGGTACGCGACCGTCATCAGGTCCTCGCCGAGCTCGTCGCCGTCGGAGTGGGCGAAGTGCACGGGGCCGGGCGGCAGCAGGTGCGCCTGCCGCTTCCAGGCGTCGACGAGCCGCTCGTGGAGCGAGTTCCACTGGTCGGCGCCGGGGAACCGCTCCTCCATCCAGAACCACTGCGGGCTGGCCGCCTCCACCAGGGAGGTGGGGGTGTCGGCGTTGTACTCCAGCATCTTCGCCGGGCCGCCGCGCCCGTCGTAGCGCAGGTCGAACCGGCCGTACAGCGAGGGCAGTTCGGCCCGGCGGCGCCAGGACTCGGCGACGCGGGACGCGACCCGGGGGTCGGTGATGCCGAGCTCGGCGAAACGGTCCTTCTCGACGATGTGCGCCGCCGCCTCCAGGCAGAGCGCGTGCAGCTCCTCGACGACCTCCTCCAGCGCCTCCACCTCGGGCAGGGAGAAGCTGTAGTAGGCGCTCTCGTCCCAGTAGGGGCGCAGCGAACCGTCCGGGTAGCGGGTCAGGGGGTAGACGACCCCCTGTTCCTCCACGATCCGCTGCCAGTCGGGCCGGGGGTCGATGGTGTGCCGTTCCATGGGCCGGGCCCTCCTCAGCCGCCGCCGGAGCCCGAGCAGCCGAAACCGCCGGTGTCGACGGCCTTCTTGTCGAAGCTGCCCCCGCTCACCGTGCGGTCGCGGACGGAGCCGCCGTAGTAGTACTGGCCGCGGGCGGTGCTGCCGCTGCCGTCGTCGTCCCTGCCGCTCCGGCACTCGTACGAGGGCAGTTCCTCGCGCGTCAGCGGGTCCACGCACCGCCGGTCCGGTTCGGATCCGCACGCGGTGATCGTCGCCGCGAGCACACCCATCCCGCCGAGCACCACCGTGCTCGACCTCAGCCTCCGCATGTCCGTCGCCCTCCCCTTCGCGGTCGCGACCGTCGCGACCGCACAGTGTAGGCCGGTGCTTTCCGGCCGCACGCCACGGAGTCGTTCCGTACCGAACGCGACGGTTCGGCCCCGGGCCGGACGGGGCCGGGCGCCGTTGCGGGGGCGCCGGGCCGTCACGGTGCCGGCGGGGCGGGGACCGGGCCCGGGTCCTGCGGCAGGATCCGGCAGAGGGCCCGTAGCGCGGCCTGCCAGCCGCTGTCGGGCGGAGTGGCGTAGCCGACGACCAGGCCGTCCAGGGCGGGAGCGACGGAGGGGCGGCGGAACTGGTCGACGCCCTGGACGGCGAGCCCCTGCCAGGCGGCGGCGCGCAGCACCTCCTGCTCGGTGCCCGGCGGCAGGGCGAGGACGGCGTGGAGACCGGCCGCGATGCCCCCGACGCGGGTGTGCGGCGCGTGGGCCGCGACCGCCTCCACGAGCTGGTCCCGGCGCCGCCGGTAGCGCAGCCGCATGGCGCGTACGTGCCGGTCGTACGCCCCCGAACGCAGGAACTCCGCGAAGGCGAGCTGGTCGGTCGCGCTGGACACCCAGTCCACCGCTCCCTTCTCGGCCACCACGGCGTCGAGCAGCCGCTCGGGCAGCACCATCCACGCCAGCCGCAGCCCCGGCGCCAGGGACTTGCTGGCGGTGCCCAGATACACGACCCGTTCGGGGTCGAGCTGCTGAAGGGCCCCCACCGGCTGGCGGTCGTAGCGGAACTCGCCGTCGTAGTCGTCCTCCAGGACGACGCCGCCGGTGGCGCGCGCCCAGTCGACGACGGCGGCCCGCCGGTCGGGCGGCAGGGCCCCGCCCAGCGGGAACTGGTGGGCGGCCGTCATCAGGACGGCGCCGGCCGCGCGGAAGGCCGGGTCGTCCGTCAGCGACTCCACGCGCGTGCCGCGCGCGTCGTGGGGCAGCGCCCGGGTCGCGAGGCCGGCGCGCGTGAGGAGGTCGGCGTGGAGCCCGAGCCCGTACGACTCCACCGCCGCCTCCCGTACGCCTCCGGCCCGTAGCACCTGGCCGATCAGGGTCAGCCCGTGGACGAACCCCGCGCAGATCACGATCCGTTCGGACCGGGCGTGCACGCCGCGGGCGCGGGCGAGGTACTCGGCGAGGACGGTGCGCAGTTCGGCGCGCCCGCGCGGGTCGCCGTACCCGAAGGCCTCGTTGGGGGCGGCGGTCAGGGCCCGGCGGTAGGCCTTGAGCCACTCGGCGCGGGGGAAGGAGGCGAGGTCGGGGGTGCCGGCCTTCAGGTTGTGCAGGGGGCGGTCGGGGCGGGCGGGGTGCCGCGTCCGGGCGGCCGCCGGGATGGCCGGGGCGGTGGAGGGCGGGGCCGGGGGGCGGGGCGCGGTGCGGGGGGCGACCCGGGTGCCGGAGCCCTGCCGGGCGGTGAGCCAGCCCTCGGCGACGAGTTCGGCGTACGCGTCGGCGACGGTGTTCCGGGCGATGCCGAGGTCGGCGGCGAGGGACCGCGAGGACGGCAGCCGGGTGCCCGCCTCCAGACGGCCGCTGCGGACCGCCTCCCGCAGCGCGTCCATGAGGCCGGCCCGCAGCCGGGTGCCGCGCAGTTCCAGGTGGAGGTCGGCCCCGAAAGTGGCCCGGTCGTTCGCCATGGAAATGGACCATACCCCTGCGCCATCCCGCCCGTACGGTGAGGAACATGACCACCACGACGGACACACGGCAGCACTCCGGCACCCCGACCGCCGGGCACGCGCACGAGCACTCGCCCCGGATGGCCTTCGCCGAGCTCGTCCCGGACTTCTACCGGGCGATGCTCCGCCTGGAGACGGCCGCCGCGAAGGACCTCGACCCCACCCTCCACCACCTGGTCAAGATCCGGGCCTCGCAGATCAACCGCTGCGCCTTCTGCATCGACATGCACAGCAAGGACGCGCTCGCGGAGGGCGAGACCGTCGAGCGGATCGTCCAGCTCTCCGCCTGGGAGGAGTCCCGGCACTTCTACACCGAGCGGGAGCTCGCCGCCCTCGCCCTGACCGAGGCCGTCACCGTCCTCACCGACGGATTCGTGCCGGACGCGGTGTACGAGGAGGCCGCGCGGCACTTCGAGGAGACGGAGCTGGCCCGGCTCCTCGCCGGCGTCATCGCCATCAACGCCTGGAACCGGATCGGCGTCACCACCCGCATGGTCGCCGGCCACTACACCCCCCGCACCGCCTCATGACACCGCCGGGCGTCACCGGGACGGGGACCCGGGCCGGGGCGGCGGAGCGGGCGCGGCTCCTGCGGGACCTGCACCGCGGCCGGCGCGCGCACGATCCCCTCGTCCTGCCGGGCCCGTGGGACGCGGCCAGCGCTCGCGCCTTCGAGGCGGCCGGTTTCCCGGCCCTGGCCACGCCGAGCGCCGGGATCGCCGCCTCGCTCGGGTACGAGGACGGGGCGACGCCGCCCGGCGAGATGTTCGCGGCCGTGGCCCGGATCGTCCGCTCCGTCTCCGTACCCGTCACGGCGGACCTGGAGGGCGGGTACGGCCTCCCGCCCGCCGAACTGGTCGAGCGGGTACGGCAGTCCGGTGCCGTCGGGGTCAACCTGGAGGACACCGACCGGGCGACCGGCGGCCTCAAGGACGCCGGGGCGCACGCGGAGTGGCTGGCACGGGTGCGGGAAGCGGCCGGCCCGGAGCTGTTCGTCAACGCGCGCGTCGACGCCTATCTCCGCGGGGGCCCGGATCCGGCCGGGGAGGCCCTCGCCCGGGCCCGGCTCTACGCGGCGGCGGGCGCGGACTGCGTGTACCCCATCGGCGCCCCGCCGTCCGACCTGCCGGCCCTCCGCAGCGTCCTCGGGAACCTGTCCCTGAACGCCCTGGCCGTCCCGGGCGGCCCGTCCTTCGCCGAACTCGGCCGCCTCGGCGCCGACCGTCTCACCTTCGGCAACGCCCTGCTGCTCCGCGCGGTCGGCGGTCTCGCGGACCTGGCGGCGGAGCTCCGGGCGGGGCACCTCACGGGCTGAGGGCCCCGGGCCGGGTCAGGACGTGCCGGGCCGGAAGAACCGCAGGGCGACGCGCAGGTGCTCGCGCTGCCGGGGCCAGTCGGTGTCCGGCCCCGCGACCAGGACGGCGTAGTGGGTGCCGTCGGGCGCCGTGAAGGCGCGGTCGACGACCTTGCGGCGGGTGCCGTCCGGGCGGTCGTAGGCGTACACCAGCTCGGCGGCGTCCGCCGGGGCGTCCGGTTCGCCGCCGACCCGGCGGGGGCCGGTCTCCTCGTAGCCGGGCTTGTTGGCGCGGCCGTCGGCGGAGACCCCGCTCAGGGCCTCGTACGGCGTCAGGCCGGGCTCCCGGACCACGAAGACCTGCAGGAGGCTCTGTCCGTCGGGGGCGTTGTAGAAGACGCCCTGGTCGGACTCGGTGCGGTCCCAGCCCTCGGGGACCGCGATCGTGAAGCCGCCGGTGTCGTCGACGGTCCGGTAGCCGGCCGGGGGCTCGGTCCCGGTCGGCATGACCGTCGGCGTGGGGGCCGAGGACGTCTCCGAGGGCGGTGCCGTGGACGGTTCCGGCTCGGCGGTCACCGGTGCCGAGACGGAAGGATGCGGCTCGCCCGCCACGGGCTCCCCGCCGTCATCGCCGGGGAACAGCCGGCTCCCGAGGGCGCCCGCGACCAGGACCGCGCCGACGGCCGCGGCCACGACCACCGTGCGCCGGGGCACCCTCCCGGGCAGCCGCGACGCCGTCCGCGCGGGCGACCCGGCGTTCTCCCACCGCCCGCTCACCGGATCGAACACGGGCGAGCCCGGGGGCGCCGCCGGGGCGTCGGGCCACGGGGGTACGGGGCCGGCGCCCGGTCCCGTACCGGGCGCGGGCGAAGGCGGAAACACGGGAAGGGGCGCGGGCGGAGGCACAGGGAGCGGCGCGGGGCCGGGCGCCGGGTCCCCCGCGGGTTCCGTGGGCCGCCCCGGCCCGTCACCGGGGCTCTCCCAGCGCTGCGTCTCGTCGTTCCAGCGGGCCGTCACGGCGGGCTCACCCGCCGAGCAGGGCGCCGACCGCCTGGCCGACGGCCACGCCCGAGGCGAGGATGCCGGTCACGGCACCGGCGTCGGTCAGGGCGAGGCGGAGCCGGGCGAGGCGGGGCCGGCCGGCGGCGCCGGTGCCCTCGATCTCGTCCTCGGCGTCGGCCAGTTCGGCTTCGAGGACGGTGGTCTCGTCGGTCGCGACGAGACGGCCGAGGTCGGCGCGGAGCGCGCGGATCGCCGTGAGCAGCTCCTCCTGGAGCGGGTCGCGGGCGGCGGCCCCCGCCCCGTGCACGGTGTACGAGACCTGGTTGTTGTCGCCGACGCTGACGTTGCCGTGCGCGTTGCTGATGTTGATGCCGCGGGTCGCGGGCCTGTCCTGTTCAGCCACGGTCGCCTCCGGGCCTCGTGGTATGGGTGGTGGTGAAGGTCTTGTTGGTGACGGTGTTGCGGTCGCCGATGGTCACGTTCCCCCGCGTGTTCTCGATGAAGGTGCCGCCCTCCGCGACCTGGATGATCTTCTGCTCGAATTCGGCGGTCTCGTACCCGGCCTCGCGCAGTGCGGCGGTCACGCCGTTGGCCACCCGGTCCTGGATGCTCTTGAGGTAACGGCTGACGTCCATCTCCTGGAAAAGGGAGGCCTCGTCGTCCGAGCCGAGCTCGCGCACCGAGGCGTACGGCCCCTCGGGCAGGGCGTGCTCGTGGCCCGCCGTGGCGACCCGCCACAGGTGTCCGAGCGCGCGGGCGAGGGTGACGAGCGCCTGCCCGGCCGAGCGCGGGGTCTGCCCGAGCGCCCAGACGGCCCTGCCGAAGCGGTGGTTGTACCGGTAGCGGTGGGCGATCCGGTCCGCCTCGCGGTACAGGCGCTTCACCGGCCGCAGGACGTGCGGGGCGACCTCCAGCATCAGCATGCCGCCCTGCGTGTGGACCCGGACGAAGACGGTCGTGACGACCTCCTCGCCCCAGCCGCCGACGCGGACGCGCAGGAAGTGGCGGCGGGCCTCGCCGCCCTCCTCGACGGCGCCCGCCCGGTGCGCCTCGAACGCGGCGGCGGTGTACGGGGCGGTGGCCCGGTCCGTCAGGCCGTCGGCGGGCAGGAAGACGACCTCGTCGATCTCCAGCTCGCGCAGCCGGTCCCGGGAGGCCGCCCGGGCCGCCGGCGAGCCGTGCGGGGACGGCTCGCGCAGGGCGGCGACGTACGGGACGACGTGGCGCAGCACCGCGCTGTTGTCGAGCGGTTCGGGCGCCGTGTCGCCGAGGCCCTCGCGGGGGCGCAGCTCGATGGAGAGCGACCACGGCTCGTACGGCTGGCCGGCGCCGCGGAACGGCCACTCGGTGTCGTACAGGACGAGGGGGGCGTGCTGCTCGGCGCGGATCCGGTCCCGCAGGCGGCGGAAGCGGGCCCCCTCGGCCTGCTCGGCCGGGTCGGCGCGCAGGTCGGCGAAGTGGTCCCGGGACAGTTCCTCGGTGAGCGCGCGGGCGAACTGGCCGCGCTGGGTGGCCACCGCCCAGGCGATCAGGAACGGCAGGGCGAGGGTGATCCACACCTCCAGCTTTCCGACGCTCCACAGCTCCGCGGGCGACGCGCCGAAGGCGGCGCCGAATCCGAGGCCGACGGTGCCGAGGAGTTCCCAGAGTTCCTCGGTGGCGTCGAAGAACTCGTAGCGGCCCTCGTCGCCCGCGAGGGCGAGGACGAGGAGGAGGACGAAGGACTGGGCGAGCGCCAGCCGCGCGTACCAGCGCAGGAGGAGGGCGGGGAGGGCGCGGACGAGGGGCACCCGGGCGGCCCGGCCGCGGATCCAGCGGGCGAGGCCGAGGAGCAGCAGGGGCAGGACGAGGAGCAGCACCAGGCCCTTGGTGAGCGGGAAGGCGACGATCCAGAGGGCGAGGATGCCGGCGGCCCAGGCGAGTTCGACGCGCCGGGCGCGCAGGGCGTGGGCGAGGACACGGCTCGCGTCGTAGCCGAGGGAGGGCGCGGCGAAGCGCTCCTCGTGGACGTACAGCTGGTCGATGACGGCGTCCCGGAAGCCGTCGTCGAGGTAGGTGCCGGCGCAGAGCAGCCGGGTCGCCTCGCTGGCGGAGGGCGACCGGCGCGCGTCGGTGGCGGGCGGCGCGGTGCCGGGCCCCGGAGGCGGTGGGGGCGGTGGTGCGGACGGCCCGGGGGGCCCGGGCGGCTGATGGGGAACGGAGGCCTGCGTCAAGACTCCCCCGATGTCGTGAACGGACTGGTTCCCGGCCGGTGTTGGCCGGACCGGAGGGGCCAGCATAGGGGAGGCCGGTGCCCGGTGTCGGCCCGAAAAAAGCACCCCCGGCCTGGTGGCCGGGGGTGCTGGGGCGCAGGGTGAGGGTCAGAGGAGACCCAGCTCGCGCACGGCGTCGCGCTCCTCGGCCAGCTCGGCGACGGAGGCGTCGATGCGCTCGCGGGAGAAGTCGTTGATCTCCAGGCCCTGGACGATCTCGTACTTCCCGTCCTTGCAGGTGACGGGGAAGGAGGAGATGAGGCCCTCGGGAACGCCGTAGGAACCGTCCGACGGGATGCCCATCGAGGTCCAGTCGCCCTCGGCGGTGCCGTTGACCCACGTGTGGACGTGGTCGATGGCGGCGTTGGCGGCGGAGGCGGCGGAGGACGCGCCCCGGGCCTCGATGATCGCGGCGCCGCGCTTGGCGACGGTCGGGATGAAGGTGTCGGCCACCCACGCCTGGTCGCCCACGACCTCGGCGGCGTTCTTGCCGGCGATCTCCGCGTGGAAGATGTCCGGGTACTGGGTGGCGGAGTGGTTGCCCCAGATGGTGAGGCGCTTGATGTCCTCGACGGAGGCACCGGTCTTGGCGGCCAGCTGCGAGATCGCGCGGTTGTGGTCCAGGCGCGTCATGGCGGTGAAGCGCTCGGCCGGGACGTCCGGCGCGGCGGCCTGGGCGATCAGGGCGTTGGTGTTGGCCGGGTTGCCGACGACGAGGACCTTGATGTCGTCCGCGGCGTGGTCGTTGATGGCCTTGCCCTGCGGCTTGAAGATGCCGCCGTTGGCGGAGAGCAGGTCGCCGCGCTCCATGCCCTTGGTGCGGGGGCGGGCGCCGACGAGCAGCGCGATGTTGGCGCCCTCGAAGCCCTTGTTCGGGTCGTCGAAGATGTCGATGCCCTTGAGCAGCGGGAACGCGCAGTCGTCGAGCTCCATGGCGGTGCCCTCGGCGGCCTTCACGCCCTGCGGGATCTCGAGGAGGCGCAGCTTGACCGGCACGTCCGCGCCGAGCAGGTGGCCCGAGGCGATGCGGAACAGCAGCGCGTAGCCGATCTGGCCGGCCGCGCCGGTCACGGTGACATTCACGGGAGTGCGGGTCATGGCGATCTCCGTAAGACAGCTGGCGGTGGGGGGTCCCTGCCCCTGGTGTCGGACGGCTCTCTGATCGATCGGTGTCTCGATGTGAAGAGATATCCAGCGGTCAGGCTATCCGACCCGGGCCCCCCCGAACCCCCACCCCCTTGTGGTGCGGCTCACTGCCACCCTTCCGCGGGGTGTCGGCGCGTCAGGCCCCGGGCGCGGCCGGTGCGTCCGCCGGGCCGTCAGCCGGGGGTGCAGCCGGCGCGTCCGTCGGCGAGCGCGGCGCAGGCGCGGGCCTCGCCGCCCGCGGCGACCGGAACCATCGGGGTGTAGGCGTCGGTGTCGGTGCCGGCCGGGAGCGTGGCGCGCCGGGTGACGCCGGCGGCCTCGACGGTGACGGTGTCCCCGGGCGCCGCGCCGCTGATGCGGGCCCAGGCGGCCCGGCAGGCGGGGCTGTGCCGGACCTCGACCCGGGCGCCGCCGACCGTGGTGCGCGCGACGGTGGTGGCGAGGGGGCCGCCGCAGCCCAGGGCCTCCGGGTCCTGCCCGGAACAGCTCGGTCCCGCGCAGGTGGCTCCGGCGGGGAGCGGGGTGACGACGGTGGGGGGCGGGGTGGTGGCACGGGTGGGCGGCGCGGTGGCCGCCCGCCCGTCGTCGGCGCCCCCGCCGCCGAGGTCGACGAGGAGCAGCGCGGCGGTGACGACGAGTCCCGCGCCGACGATCCCCGCGGCGTGAAGGAGCGCGGCGCGGGAGCGGGTCAGGGGGGTACGGACGGGGGACCGGTCCCGGGGCGGTGGCACGGCGTGGGTGACGGGGGTACGGGGCGGGCCGCCGGCCCGGCGGGCGGTGCCGGTGCCGGGAGCGGGGGTGAGCGGGAGGTCTCCGTCGACGCGGCGGATCCGCAGGGTGTGGTCCTGGCCGCCACCACCGGGGTCACCGCCGCCGTCGCCGTCGTCGCGGAAGGCGGAGGCTCCGTCGGGGACCGCCCGGGCTTGGGTCGCCGGCCGGTACGCGACGGGGGGCGCCGGCGCCGGACGCGTACCCCGGCCGTCCTCGGCGTCCGGGCCGGGTCCCGGCGTGGCGCCGGTTCCCGCGCGCCGCCAGGCACGTTCGGCGTGTTCGGCGTCCGCCGCGAGGGCGCCGGCGTCCGCGCCGGTCACGTCGGCGAGGGCCAGGACGGCGCTCCGGGGCACCGGGCGGTCGGCGCGGAGGTACGCCTCCCAGGTGGCCCGGTCGTGGCCGGTCCGTTCGGCGACGGCGAGGACACCGAGGCCGCTGCGGTCGATCGACCGCCGCATCCGCTCCGTGAACGCGCGGATCTCCGGGGCCAGTTCCTCAGGAAGCGGCTTCCAACCGGGCATGTGAGCTCCCCTTCGTTCCCCTGCCTCCCCGCAGGATGGCAGGTCCGGGGGCGCGGCGCGGCCGGTACGGAGCAGCCGCTCCGGCGGTTCCGGCGGCGCGGAACATAGCGGAATGGTCACTTCCGTGCCACAGCGCGCCGACGGCGCTTGAAGCCGCTTGGCGAGTACATGACCCTTGATCACGCGGCGGTGCCCGCCCTCCCACGGGGGAGAGGGCGGGCACCGCCGTGTGCTTGGCGCTCTACGTCACGGTCAGATGGAGGACGTCCTCCAGGAACGGGATCCGCAGCCAGGGGCCCGGCTGCACCATGAGCGCGAGCAGCACGATGAGGGTGCCGAGCACCCCGTACGTGAACATGTCGGTGAAGCGCGACCGGACGGCCAGCATCCCGACCGAGGGCAGCGCCCTGCGCAACCCGGCACCGGTGAGGAGCGCGCCTCCGACGAGGATCGCGCCCACCCGGAAGGACTGCGGGAAGGGGTCGGTCCCCACCACGAGCAGGCCGAGCGCCGTCAGACCGAGGACGGTGAGCAGCGGCCACTGCCGGGCCGGCGCCGGCGCGTCGCCGGAGGCCGCCCGTCCGCCGCCCTCGGGCCGCGAGGTGCCCTCGGTGACGACGGTCGGCTTCGGCCGCGTGAAGCCACGCCCGGAGCCGCCGGCGGCGGGGCCCGTGGGGGCGGGGGTGGACACCGGGGAGCCCTTCACCGGGTCCGCCGCCTCCTCCGGCCCGTCCGGGGTCCCCGGGGATCCCGGGGTCCCGGAGGTCACGTCAGAGCGCCGCGGCCGCGCGCTCGGCGGCCTCGACGACGTTGACGAGGAGCTGCGCGCGGGTCATCGGGCCCACGCCGCCCGGGTTCGGGGAGATCCAGCCGGCCACCTCGGCGACGCCCGGGTGCACGTCGCCCATGATCTTGCCCTCGGCGTTGCGGGAGACGCCGACGTCGAGGACGGCCGCGCCCGGCTTCACGTCCTCGGGCCTGATCAGGTGCGGCACGCCCGCCGCCGCGACGATGATGTCCGCGTTGCGCAGGTGCGCCGCGAGGTCCCGGGTGCCCGTGTGGCACTGGGTCACGGTGGCGTTCTCGGAGCGGCGGGTGAGGAGCAGCGGCATCGGCCGGCCGATCGTGACGCCGCGGCCGACGACCACGACCTCCGCGCCGTTGATCTCGACACCGTGGGCCCGCAGCAGGGTGATGACGCCGTTCGGCGTGCAGGGCAGCGGCGCGGGCTCGTTGAGGACGAGCCGGCCGAGGTTGGTCGGGTGCAGGCCGTCCGCGTCCTTGGCCGGGTCCATCAGCTCCAGGATGCGGTTCTCGTCGATGCCCTTCGGGAGGGGGAGCTGGACGATGTAACCGGTGCAGGCGGGATCCTCGTTGAGCTCCCGTACGACCGCCTCGATCTCCTCCTGGGTGGCGGTGGCGGGCAGCTGCCGCTGGATCGAGGCCAGGCCGACCTGCGCGCAGTCACGGTGCTTTCCGGCCACGTACTTCTGACTGGCCGGGTCGTCGCCGACCAGGACCGTGCCGAGACCGGGCGTGACGCCCTTCTCCTTGAGAGCCGCCACACGGACGGTCAGTTCGGACTTGATCGCGGCTGCGGTGGCCTTGCCATCGAGAATCTGGGCGCTCATGGGGCCCATCCTCCCGGATGAACCCCGCCCACTTCCAATTCGCCCTCCGCCCGGTGCCCGCGCTCCACCGCGGCAGGTTGCGCTTCCGTTGCACTTGCACAACTCCGCCGCCTATCGACTGGACAAAAAAGCGACGTTACGACGACGATGATCCGCGCAGTGCCGCGGAAAGTGCCGGGGGGAAGCCGCTCATATGCCGTGAATGTCCTCCGCGCGGGCCGCGTACGTCCCCGCAAGAAAACCTCACGGAGGAACCCCGCGATGAGCTTCGGCGAACCGAACAACCCCTACGGCCAGCCGCCGCAGGGACAGCAGCCCGGCTACGGCTACCCGCAGCAGACCCCCCAGGGCACCCCGCCGCAGCAGGGTTACGGCTACCCGGCCGCCCCGCCGGCCGCGCCGTACGGCGGCGGTTACCCGGGCGCGGTGATGGAGATGCCGGGCGGGGTGAAGGCCGCGCGCGTGATGCTGTGGATCCTGGCGATCTGCCAGATCGTCATGGGCGTCGCCACCATGGTGGCCGGCGGCTGGGTCGCCGACCAGATCATGGACCGCTCCGCCGATGTCAACAACGCGGACGGTGCCGCGGCCGCGGTCACCGGCGTCTTCGTGGTCGTCGGCATCCTGGCGCTCGCTTTCGGCATATGGGCGCTCGTCATGGCCCTCAAGACCACCAAGGGCGGCAACGGCCTTCGCATCTCCGCGATCGTCTACGCCTCGCTCGTGGTCGCCATCAGCCTCCTCAGCCTGCTGGGCACGAACGTCTTCGCCCTGATCAGCCTGGTGCTCGGCATCCTGATCATCGTCTTCTACGCGAAGTCGGACGCCGTGGCCTGGTTCAAGCGCAACCAGCCCCAGTACTGAGCCCGAAAACACCGTGGGCCGGATTCCTCTGGAATCCGGCCCACGGTGTTTTTCCCGTCCGTCACTGCCGCTTCAGCACCACGAACCCCTCGGAGCGGTGCACGATCGCGTACCGCGCCTCCGGATGCAGTTGCGAAGCCAGCGCCACCGGGTCGGAGACCGGCTGTGACCAGCCCCGCAGGTCCAGGGCGAGGTAGTCGGGCGTGGCGCCCTTCGCCGTACCGACCCAGTAGACGCGGTGGTCCGCCGTGAGGTGGGCGAGGAGGGGGACGTCGGCCTCCACGCTCGTCCCGTCCGGCACCGCCGCCACCGCGGCCCGGGCCTGGGCGACCCGGGCGTCCGCGCGGTACGTCTCGGAGCGCAGCAGCTCCCGCAGCGGCAGGTTCGCGGCCAGCACGAGCGCGACCGCCGTCGCGACCGGGACGACGACCTTCCCGTACGAGACGAGCCAGGCGCGCGGTGAGGTGCGGACCGCGCGGGCGGCGTCCACGAGGGCCAGGAAGACGACCGGCATGAGGATGGCGCTGTAGTGCCAGTGCATGCCCCAGTGGTTGGCGTCCTGGGAGAGGAAGCGCCAGCCGAGGGTGGGCAGGACGAGCAGGATCAGCGGGGAGCGCAGGGCGAGGAAGCCGGTGATCCCGAGCAGGAAGACGAGCATCTCCCAGCGCTCGCCGGAGGTCAGCGCGTCCGCGACGACCTGCCCGAAGGAGGTCTCCGTGCCCTGCCCGGTCTTCTCGATCTTCGCCCAGTAGTCGTACTGGCCGGCCCGGCTCGCCGCCGGGATCAGGACGAGGACGGTCAGCGCGAAGGCCGCCGCGCCGAAGGCGGCCACGGCCGCCCCGAGCCGCTTGCGGCCCTTCACGACGAGGACGACGCCGACCATGGAGACGGTCAGGCCCATGTCCTCCTTGACGAGGACGAGGGGCAGCGACCAGGCGACGGCCGCGGTCCACCGTCCCAGGAGGAGGGCGCGGCAGGCGAGGGCGAGCATCGGGACCGCGAAGGCGATCTCGTGGAAGTCGGACTTGACCGCCTCCTGGAGGCCCCAGGAGAGCCCGTAGGCGACGGTGAGGGCGAGGCCGGCGGCCCGGCTGCCGAGGATCTGCTGCGCGGTGCGGCCGACGACGACGGCGGAGGCGGCGAACAGCGCGGCCTGCGCGAACAGGAGCGAGACCGGCGAGGGCCAGACCCAGTACAGCGGCGCGAGGAGCGCCGTCACCGGGCTGAAGTGGTCGCCGAGTATGAGGAAGCCGGGGCCCTTGATGTCGACGACCGGGGCGCGGAACTCGGCGTAGGCGCGGACGGACTGCCCGAAGATGCCGAGGTCCCAGGAGGGGGTGCGGAAGTGGCTGTACTGCACCCAGGAGTAGAGGAAGTACAGGCCGCAGAGCACGGCCGCGACGATCAGGTACGGGCGGAGCGGCGCCGGGGACAGTTCCGAGTCCGGGGGGCGCGCGTCGGCGGTGTCCGCAGCGGGCCTGTTCAGTACGTCCAACACCACGTCCCCCAGTACCGGCGGCCGACCAAAGAGCATCCCATTAGACCAGAATCCACCGGCCGGGCCCGTCCGGCCCGGTGGGAGCCGGTGGGGGCTCCCACCGGGCCGGGAGGACCCCACGGCCGGCGCACGGGTCACCCGTGACGGGTGACCCGTGACGGGTGACCCGTGCGCCCGTGGGCGCTCAGTGGAAGAAGTGGCGGGTGCCGGTGAAGTACATGGTCACCCCGGCCTTCTTCGCGGCCTCGACGACCAGCTCGTCACGGACCGAGCCGCCGGGCTGCACGACCGCCTTCACACCGGCGGCGGTGAGGATCTCCAGGCCGTCGGGGAAGGGGAAGAAGGCGTCGGAGGCGGCGTACGAGCCGCGCGCCCGCTCCTCGCCGGCCCGCTCGACCGCGAGCTTCGCGGAGTCGACGCGGTTGACCTGGCCCATGCCGACGCCGACCGAGGCGCCGTCCCTGGCGAGCAGGATCGCGTTGGACTTGACCGCGCGGCAGGCCTTCCAGGCGAAGGCGAGCTCGGCCAGCTCGTCGGCGGAGAGCGCGTCCCCGGTGGCGAGGGTCCAGTGGGCCGGGTCGTCGCCCTCGGCCTGGAGGCGGTCGGTCACCTGGAGGAGCGCGCCGCCGTCGATCGGCTTGACCTCGACCGGGTTGGCCGGGGCGCCCTCGGCCCGCAGCACGCGGATGTTCTTCTTCTTGGCGAGGATCTCGACGGCGCCGTCCTCGTAGCCGGGGGCGACGATGACCTCGGTGAAGATCTCGGCGACCTGCTCGGCCATCTCGACCGAGACGGGGCGGTTGACGGCGATGACCCCGCCGAAGGCGGACAGGGGGTCGCAGGCGTGGGCCTTGCGGTGGGCCTCGGCGACGTCGGCGCCGATCGCGATGCCGCACGGGTTCGCGTGCTTGATGATCGCGACACACGGCTCGGCGTGGTCGTACGCGGCCCGGCGCGCGGCGTCGGTGTCCGTGAAGTTGTTGTACGACATCTCCTTGCCGTGCAGCTGCTCGGCCTCGGCGAGGCCGCCCGTGCCGTCGACGTAGAGCGCGGCGCCCTGGTGCGGGTTCTCGCCGTAGCGCAGGACGTTCTTCCGGGCGAAGGTGGCGCCCAGGAAGTCGGGGAAGCCCGAGTCGTCGGCGGCGGAGTAGTCGTCGGCGAACCAGGAGGCGACGGCGACGTCGTACGCGGCGGTGTGCTGGAAGGCCTCGGCGGCGAGGCGCTTGCGGGCGGTCAGGTCGAAGCCGCCCGCCCGGACGGCGGCGAGGACGTCGCCGTACCGCTCGGGGCTGGTGACGATGGCCACCGACGGGTGGTTCTTGGCGGCGGCGCGGACCATCGACGGGCCGCCGATGTCGATCTGCTCGACGCACTCGTCCGCGGTGGCGCCGGAGGCGACGGTCTCGCGGAACGGGTAGAGGTTCACGACGACCAGGTCGAAGGGCTCGACGCCGAGCTCGGCGAGCTGCGCGCGGTGCGACTCCAGGCGCAGGTCGGCGAGGATGCCGGCGTGCACGCGCGGGTGGAGGGTCTTGACGCGGCCGTCGAGGCACTCGGGGAAGCCGGTGAGCTCCTCGACCTTGGTGACCGGGACGCCGGCGGCGGCGATCCTCCCGGCGGTGGAACCCGTGGAGACGAGCTCGACACCGGCCTCGTGCAGGCCCCGGGCCAGCTCCTCCAGCCCCGTCTTGTCGTAGACGCTGACCAGCGCGCGGCGGATGGGCTTAACGGTGTCCGTGTTCACCGACATGAACCTTTCGTCCCTCAATGCGGTAGCCGTGCCGGGCGAGACGCCCCACGACGTCGACGAGCAGCGAGCGCTCGACTTCCTTGATGCGCTCGTGCAGAGCGGCTTCATCGTCCGTCTCCCGCACCTCGACCACGCCCTGGGCGATGATCGGGCCGGTGTCGACACCGTCGTCGACGAAGTGGACGGTGCATCCGGTGACCTTCGCCCCGTAGGCGAGGGCGTCACGCACCCCGTGGGCACCGGGAAAACTGGGGAGCAGGGCCGGGTGCGTGTTGACGAACCGGCCGCCGAAGCGGGCGAGGAACTCCTTGCCGACGATCTTCATGAAACCGGCCGAGACGACGAGGTCCGGCGCGTACGCGGCGGTGGCCTCGGCCAGGGCGCGGTCCCACTCCTCGCGGGTCGCGTGGTCCTTCACCCGGCAGACGAAGGTGGGCAGCCCGGCGCGCTCGGCCCGCTCCAGACCGGCGATGGAGTCGCGGTCGGCGCCCACGGCGACGATCTCCGCCCCGTACCCCTCGGGGTCGGCGGCGATGGCGTCGAGCAGGGCCTGGAGGTTCGTGCCGGAGCCGGAGACCAGGACGACGAGACGGGCGGCAGCCACAGGAGACACTCTTTCCGTGGTGTTTGTGCGGTCGTACGAACGAATCGTGCCCCTCGATACGGGGAACCCTACGAATGGCTCGACCGTCAGCAACGATACCGGCACACCGGACGGCCCCCACGGGACGGGGGCGGAGCCGGGCGGTAGCGTCAGGGTCCACGCCAGTAGTCAGGCGGGCCGACCGCGGGTGCGGCCGCGGTCACGACGACGGTCACGACGACAGAGGGAAGACGTCCAGCACATGCCGGATCGCCAGTCCACGAACGACAACAACCCGTTCGCGCCGCCGCCCGAGGGCCGGCCGGATCAGCCGTGGCAGCCGCGGCGACCGGAGGGCTCGGGCGACGACGCGTCCGGGGCCTCGGGGTCGTCGGACGCGCAGGGCCCGCAGGGCTCCGAGGGGGCCCAGGGCTCGGCCGACGGGCGCTGGAGCCCGCGTCAGCCGGGCCGTTCGACGGACGGCTTCGGGCGGGGGCCGGACCGCCAGGGCGGTAACGGTCCCGGTAAGGAACCGGGGCGGCCCGCCCTGCGCTGGGACCCGACGGACCCGGCCCAGCGGCGCGCGCGGTACGCGGTTCTCGCGGGCATGTGGGCGTTCTTCTTCGCGATCTTCGAGATCCGGGAGCTGGCGCTGCTGCTCGGCGCGCTCGGGGTCTACTGGGCGGTCAGCGCCCTCCGCGCGAAGCCGGCGGCGCCGGCGGAGCAGCCGACGCGGGCTGCGGAGGTGTCGCCGACGTCACAGCCGCCGTCCCAGCCCTCGGGACCGGCCGCCCCCGCGACGCCGCTCCGCTCCCTGCGCACGGCGGCGATCAGCGGCCTGGTGGCCGCGAGCGTCGCCCTCCTGATCGTCGCGGTCGGCTTCACCATGCAGCTCGTCTACCGCGACTTCTACGAGTGCCGCGACGACGCCCTCACCCACGCGGGCCAGCTCTCCTGCAACAACCACCTTCCGAAGCCCCTCCGCGACGGCTTCGGCGTCCGCGAGTAGCCCTCCGGGACGCGCGCAGCCCCGCGGCCCGGGCCCGTTGCGGCCATCGGTCGCCGGGGCCGGGGCTGCCCCGCCACGGGGGAGTGCTGTGGGCACCCGCCGGCCGGGGGTGGACCGCTCATGACGCCGCCCCACCCGGCGCCGTCGTGGCACACGCCGGGGCGGGGCCCGCCCGACAGCCCCGTGGCACCCGCCGGCCACTGCCGAAGCGGGCGCGTGACGCCGCCACGGGCCGACAGGGTCCAACGCCGCCACGGCGGCCATGTTGTGAGGGGCAGGTGCCGACCGGGGGCAGGCCAGGTGCCACGGCACCGCGACGGCCCCGTGGCGGGCGGGCGCGCGCCGCCACGACCGCCATGTTGTGGGCATACGTCCGCCAAGGGCGGAACGGGTGGGCACAACACCCCCGGGACGGTGCCCGTCCCCGGAACCCCGGTCCCCACCAGGACGGCGCCCCCTCCGCTACGCCGGCGCCCCGTCCCCCGGCTCCGGACCCGCGCCGGGTCCGGGCCCCGCACCCGGAACAGGTCCCCGCCCGGCTCCGGGTTCAGGTCCCGGCCCCGGCCCCGGCCCCGGCCCCGGGGGCGTCGGTTCCCAGGCCGCCGGCAGGAAGTCGTACGGCTCGTACCCGGCGTCGTCCAGCCCGCCCAGGCGACCGTCCAGCTCGTCCAGGTCCTCGTAGCCCGTCGTCGCCCCGGCGACCACCGGTGCGACCGACGGGACAGGCGGGGCCGACGGGACAGGCGGGACCGGCCCGACCGGCCCGCCCCCCGCACCGGCCTCCTCCGGGCCCCGCACGCCCCGCCGCCCCCACGCCCGTACCCCGCACGCCACCGGCACCCCCACGGCCGCGCCCCACAGCACCGCCGCCGCGCCCGTCTGCCACCCCACGGGACCGAAGTCGGCGAGGCGGCCGGAGCCGATCGGGCCCCCGGAGGCGGCGGCGAGGGCGGTCAGCGCGGCGCCCGTCGCCCAGGCCGCGCCGAGGGCCGCCAGGACGGTCCCCCGGGCCGCCAGGTCCCGCCCGGCCCGGCCGGCGTACCAGCCCTGGACCGCGGCCGCGGCGAACGGCACCGCGGCGGCGGACCAGTGCGGCCACGTCCCGCGCGCGTCCGCCGGCAGGGCCGCGAGGAGCGGGAAGGGCGGCAGGGCGGGGACCCCGGCGAGCCCGAGGGGCGTGGCGAGGGCGCCCGTGCCGAGCGCGAAGCCGGGCCCGAGCCCGTACGCCGCGCCCCACACCGCCGCGTTCGGCAGCAGCGCCAGGACGAGCAGCAGCACCGCCGCCCGGCCCGACCACTCCCCCGCGAGGGTGAGGTACGCGGTGTGGGCCGCGCCCGCGTGCCAGACCAGGGAGACCGCCACGAGCACCGCCCCGCCGCCGAGCAGGGTGGCGAGTCCGAGTCCGGCGGCCCGCAGGGCGACCGCCGCCTCGCGACGCCGGGGCAGGGGGCGGCCGAGCGCCGTCCAGACCCCCGCCCCCGCCGCGGCCACGACGACGGCCGGCAGCCACAGCCCGGCCGCGACGAGGTCGGCCGGCAGCGGCCCGCTGGCGCTGTAGACCACGACGGTGGCGCCGACGAGGAGGTATCCGCCGCTGACGGCGCCCACCGCGCCGCCCGGGGTGGGGCGGGGCCGGGTCGGGTCGGCCGGGTCGAGGGTGTCGCGGGCGGTGCGGTGGAGCAGCCAGACGGGGAGGGCGACGAGGAGCAGCGGGGCGGCGCCGAGGGGTGCGGGCAGGCCGGACAGCGTGTCCGTACGGATCAGGTCGACGCCGTGGGCGAGCAGCCACAGGCCGGCGGCGACGTGCAGCGCGCCGCCGGCTCCGCTGTCGGGGAAGGGGGAGCTGATCCAGGCCGCGATCACCAGCACGGCGAGGGCGCCGAGGCCGAGGCCCGCGGCGACGGCGCCACGGACGCAGGCGGTGGCGAACGCGGTGGAACGGCCGCCCTGGACCAGGGGGTGCTCGGTCACGTGGGTCACGGGGCCATGCTGCCAACGACACGCGCTTTCGCGGCGTAACAGGCAAACATCCGTTGTGTCGCTCAATATACGTTTATGTACTTTTCCGCCCAGAGGAGCTCTGCGGGAGGTCGACGCCGATGAGCCGGAGCACCACCGAATCCGCATCCGCCGTCAGTCTTCCGACCCCCAAGGAGCGACGCCGGCTCCGTGAGGCCCTCGCACTGAGCGAGGAGCAGGTCGCCGAGGCCGTGGGCGTCACCAAGGCCACGGTGAAGGCGTGGGAGACCGGGCGTTCGGCGCCGCGGGGCCGTAAGCGCGAGGCCTACGCGAAGCTGCTCGCCGCCGCGGAGGACGCGGGCACCCCCGCCGGCGGCGACCCGCCCGCGAGCGCCCCCGGCCCCGCCGCCCACGTCCGGCCCCGGGCCACCGCCAAGCGGGCCACCAAGCCGCCGAAGGCGCCCTCGCCCTCCCCCGCCATCGCCCAGGGACCGGCCCGCCGGCCGGGCGCCGGACGGCCCCAGGACCAGGAACGCCTGAAACGCACCGCCGCCCCGGCGGAGAACGGCACCCCGGCGGAAACCGTCGCCCGCTCCTCCGGGCCCGTATCCGGCGCTCCCGGGCGGGCCGGAGCACCGGAGTCCGCACGGGCGGCGGCCCCCGTCCTCACCCCCGAAGAGGCCTTCGACGCGCTGTACGCCTACGCCGCGCCCGGCCTCGCCCACCAGGCCTATCTGCTCACCGGGCGCCGGGGACTCTCCCGCGAGGCCGTCGAGCACGCCTTCCGCCAGGCGTGGGAGCGGTGGCCCGAGGTGGCCGTCGACGCCGACCCGGTCGGCTGGGTACGGGCGGCGACCCACGAGTACGCGCTCTCCCCCTGGCACCGGCTGCGCCGCGCCCACAAGCACCCCGACGCCCCGCCGACCGAGGCGAGGCGGCGGGCCCTGCTCGCGGCGCTGCTGGAACTGCCGCCGCCGTACCGCCGGACCGTCCTGCTCTACGACGGGCTCGGCCTCGACCTGCCGGACACGGCGGCCGAGACCGAGGCGAGCACCCCGGCCGCCGCCGGCCGGCTGCTGCACGCCCGCGCGGTCATCGCCGACCGGGTGCCGGAGCTGGCCGAACCGGAGGCCCTGCGGGAACGCCTGGGCACCCTGGTGGCGGAGGCACCGACGACGACCCTCCCGGCGGCCCCCGCGATCCGCACGGGCGGCGAGCGGCGGATCCGGCGCTGGACGCGGGCGGCGATCGGCATGACGGCGGTGCTCATCGGCGTCACGGCCGTCACCGCGGCGACCGCGCCCACCCGCTACATCCCGGTCAACGCGCCCGGCCAGTCCGTCGGAGGGGTGCCGGTGCGGGGCGGCCCGCAGCAGCTGGACCCGGAGGACGTGGAGCTGCGCGACATGCTCAGGACCCTGCCGCATCCAGGCCCCGAGCGGCTCGTCCCGTACGCGGAATAGCGGCTCGCGCGCGCGAGAGGGCCCCGCAGCCACCCGTCTCCGGGTGGGCGCGGGGCCCTCTCACTGTGCGGCGGTGGAAGCTCAGCCGGCGAGGATCGCGCGCGCCAGCTTGGCCGTCTCGGTCGGCGTCTTGCCGACCTTGACGCCCGCGGCCTCCAGGGCCTCCTTCTTCGCCTGGGCGGTGCCGGAGGAGCCGGAGACGATGGCGCCGGCGTGGCCCATGGTCTTGCCCTCGGGCGCGGTGAAGCCCGCGACGTAGCCGACGACCGGCTTGGTGACGTTGGCCTTGATGAAGTCGGCCGCACGCTCCTCGGCGTCGCCGCCGATCTCACCGATCATGACGATCAGGTCGGTGTCCGGGTCGGCCTCGAAGGCCGCCAGGGCGTCGATGTGCGTGGTGCCGATGACCGGGTCGCCACCGATGCCGACGGCGGACGAGAAGCCGATGTCACGGAGCTCGTACATCATCTGGTACGTCAGCGTGCCGGACTTCGAGACCAGGCCGATGCGGCCCGGCTTCGTGATGTCGCCCGGGATGATGCCGGCGTTGGACTGGCCCGGGGTGATGAGACCGGGGCAGTTCGGGCCGATGATCCGGGTCTTGTTGCCCTTCTCCACGGCGTACGCGTAGAACGCGGCGGAGTCGTGGACCGCGATGCCCTCGGTGATGACGACGGCGAGCGGGATCTCGGCGTCGATCGCCTCGACGACGGCGGCCTTGGCGAAGGCCGGCGGCACGAAGAGGACGGACACGTTAGCGCCGGTCTCCTTCATGGCCTCGGCGACGGACCCGAAGACCGGGACCTCCGTGCCGTCGAAGTCGACCTTGGTGCCGGCCTTGCGCGGGTTCACGCCGCCGACGATGTTGGTGCCGTCACCCAGCATGAGCTTGGTGTGCTTCATGCCCGTGGCACCGGTCATGCCCTGGACGATGACCTTGCTGTCCTTGTTGAGGAAGATAGCCATGGCTGTGGTTTCCCCTGTCCCTTACTTCGCAGCCGCGAGCTCGGCGGCCTTGTCGGCCGCGCCGTCCATGGTGTCCACGCGCTGCACGAGCGGGTGGTTGGCGTCGGACAGGATCTTGCGACCCAGCTCCGCGTTGTTGCCGTCGAGGCGCACGACCAACGGCTTGGTGACCTCTTCGCCCTTGGAGGCGAGGAGCTCCAGGGCCTGGACGATGCCGTTGGCGACCTCGTCACAGGCGGTGATGCCACCGAAGACGTTGACGAAGACGGACTTGACGTCCGGGTCGCCCAGGATGATCTCCAGGCCGTTCGCCATGACCTCGGCGGAGGCGCCGCCACCGATGTCGAGGAAGTTGGCCGGCTTCACGCCGCCGTGGTTCTCACCGGCGTACGCGACGACGTCCAGGGTCGACATGACCAGGCCGGCGCCGTTGCCGATGATGCCGACCTCGCCGTCGAGCTTGACGTAGTTGAGGCCCTTGGCCTTGGCGGCAGCCTCGAGCGGGTTGGCTGCGGCCTTGTCCTCGAGCGCCTCGTGCTCCGGCTGGCGGAAGTCGGCGTTGGCGTCCAGGGACACCTTGCCGTCGAGGGCGATGATGTCGCCGGAGGCGACCTTGGCCAGCGGGTTGACCTCGACGAGGAGCGCGTCCTCGGCGACGAAGGTCTTCCACAGGGTCACGAGGACCTCGGCGACCTTCTCGGCGACGTCGGCCGGGAACTTGGCCTGGGCGACGATCTCGCGGGCCTTCTCGATGTCGACGCCGTTGTTGGCGTCCACCGGGACCTTGGCCAGCTTCTCGGGGGTCGTCGCGGCGACCTCCTCGATGTCCATGCCGCCGGCGACCGAGGCCATGGCCAGGAAGGTGCGGTTGGTGCGGTCGAGGAGGTACGAGACGTAGTACTCCTCGAGGATTTCCGGAGCGGTCTCCGCGATCATCACCTTGTGGACCGTGTGGCCCTTGATGTCCATCCCGAGGATGTCCGTCGCGCGGGCGACGGCCTCGTCCGGGGTGGCGGCCAGCTTGACGCCGCCGGCCTTGCCGCGGCCGCCGACCTTCACCTGCGCCTTGACGACCGACTTGCCGCCAAGACGCTCGGTGGCCTCGCGCGCCGCCTCAGGCGTGTCGATGACTTCACCGGCCAGCACCGGTACACCGTGCTTGGCGAAGAGGTCCCTCGCCTGGTACTCGAACAGGTCCACGCGCGTCCGTCCCTTTTCTGATGATCGCGGTTCGTTGTCTGCGTGGGCGTGCCGCGAAGGGCAACGTGACTGCGCTGTCACAAGGGAGGCGTGCACGGAGTCCGTGGACGCGGCATGTCCGTCTCGCAGGTTATCCCCGTGGGACGTGGGTCCCTAAATCGCAGATCACAACGGAGCGGTGATACGGGTCACAGATCGTAGGGGCCAGGGGGCTGTCCGTAGGGGTGGGCCGGGTGGGCCGGGATGCCCCGGTGGCAGGCGTGGCCTGGGCCGTACGGGGCTCACGACCCGCCCTGCGCCGGGGTGAGGGCCCGTGGCGTACGGGTGTGATATGGGCCTCAGTGGGCCGGCGGGCGTCCGTGCGGGTGGCGCGGGGGCGACGGATTCCGCACCGGGGAGGGGCGGGTCGGCCCCCGGGGTTCCGGAAGTCCGGGGCGGGTGCGGGCGCGCCCGCGGCGGGGCCCTGCCCGGACTCGGCGCCCGGGCGCGGGCCCGGCTCTCAGGCGCGGGGCCCGGGTGCGGGCCCGGCTCCCGTGCGGGCCCGGCTCCCGTGCGCGGGCGGCGGCGTCAGGGCGCGGGTATCGGCAGGGGGCGCTTCTCCAGGGCGGCGGCCATGATGTCGGGGAACAGGTCGGGGGTGCAGGCGAAGGCGGGGACGCCCAGGGCCGCGAGCGCCGCCGCGTGCTCCCGGTCGTACGCCGGGGTGCCCTCGTCGGAGAGCGCGAGCAGGGACACGAACCGCACCCCGGAGGCCTGCATGGCGGCGACCCGCTTGAGCATCTCGTCGCGGATGCCCCCCTCGTACAGATCACTGATGAGGACGAGGACGGTTTCGGCCGGACGGGTGATGCGGGACTGGCAGTAGGCGAGGGCCCGGTTGATGTCGGTGCCGCCGCCGAGGCGGGTGCCGAAGAGGACGTCGACCGGGTCGTCGAGCTGCTCGGTGAGGTCGGCGACGGCGGTGTCGAAGACGACGAGCCGGGTGGCGAGCGAGCGGAGGGAGGCGAGGACCGCGCCGAACACGGAGGCGTACACGACGGAGGCGGCCATGGAGCCGGACTGGTCGATGCAGAGCACCACCTCCTTCTTCACCGCCCGGGAGGCGCGTCCGTGGCCGACGAGCCGCTCGGGGACGACCGTGCCGTACTCGGGCAGGTAGTTCTTGAGGTTGGCGCGGAGGGTGCGGTCCCAGTCGATGTCCCGGTGGCGGGGGCGGCTGACGCGGGTGGAGCGGTCGAGGGCGCCGGTGAGGGTGGCGCGGGTGCGGCCGGCGAGCCGTTTCTCCAGGTCGTCCACGACCGTGCGGACGACGGCCCGGGCGGTCTCCCGGGTCGTCTCGGGCAGAGCCTTGCCCAGCGAGAGGAGGGTGCCGACGAGGTGGACGTCCGGCTCGACGGCGGCCAGCATCTCGGGCTCCAGGAGGAGGGTGGCGAGGCCGAGCCGGTCGATGGCGTCGCGCTGCATGACCTGGACGACGGGGGTGGGGAAGTACGCGCGGATGTCGCCGAGCCAGCGGGCGACGGAGGGCGCGGAGGCGCCGAGTCCCCCGGAACGGTCGCGGCCGGTGGCCCGGTCGCCGGCGGCCGGCCGGCCGTAGAGGGCGGTGAGGGCACCGTCCATGGCGGCGTCCGTGCCGGTGAGGGCGTGGCCGGTGCCGTCGGCGTCGCCGCCGAGGACGAGGCGCCAGCGCCGGAGCCGTTCGTCGGCGGTGGTCGGGGTCACGGGTGGGCCTCCCTGCCGAGGATGAGGTGGAGGAGGGGCAGCACGCCGTCCGCCCGACCGGGGTCGGAGGTCTCGGCGAAGCCGGGGGTGACGGGCGCGGACCGGCCGGGCCCGCCGGCCCGGGGGCCGCGGGCGACCAGCTCCCCGAGGCTGCGGCGGACGCCGGGCTCGTACGCCGAGAAGGTGCGGCGCAGCAGCGGCAGGACGGAGGTGAACGCCTCGGCCGGTACGCCGGTGAGCCAGGTGTCCACGAGGCCCAGGAGCCGTTCGTCGTGGACGAGGAGCAGTCCGCCTCCGGAGGCGCCGCCGGCGAACCCCTCGATCCAGGCGGCGGCGTCGGCGGGCGGGACGGCGGGCGAGAGGGCGCGGCTCATGAGGAGGGCCGCCGCGTCCTCGGCGATGCCGCCCTCGTCCAGGAGGAGGCGGGCTGCGCGTCCGCGCAGGAGGCCGGGCACCCGGTCGCGACCGGTGAGGCGGTGGAGCACGGCGCGCCAGCGGGCGGCCGTGCCGGCGGAGTCGGGCAGCAGGCCGACCGCCCGGTGGACGGCGTCGATCCGCTCGCGCATGGCGGTGGCGGCGTCGCCGTCGAGTCCGGCGCAGGCCGGCGGGAGGCCGACGCAGATCCGCTCGGCGAGGCCGGTGGCCACGTCGGCGAGGGCGCCGGTGTCGGTGGCGCGGACGTCTCCGTACCGCAGGGAGCGGGCGAGGGCGGGGAGGGCGTCGGCGAGGTGGGCGACGTCGGTGTCGAGCGCGGCCCGGTCGGCGAGCGCCCGGATCACGACGGGCAGTGCCCGGGTGAGTCCGGCGAGGAGGCAGTGTTCGGCGAGGGCGGTGACGTCGGCGAGGGCGGTGGCGGCGAGGGCCCCGGAGCGGGCCTTGGCGGAGGCGGCGGCTTCGACGGTGGTGCCCCAGACGCCGGCCTCGGCGACCCTGACGTGGAGTTCCGGTTCCCAGCGGAGGTGCCAGGTCTCCCGGAAGGTGCCGGTGCCGGCCCGGCCGGCGGCGGGCCGGCCCCAGTCGACGCCGAGCAGCCGCAGCCGGTGCAGCAGGCGGCTGCGGGCGGCGTCGGTGTCCTTGCGCAGGTCGAGTTCGAGGGTGCGTTCCTGCGCCTCCGGCGTGAGGCGCAGGCCGCGCTGGTGGCGGGTGAGGTCGCGCTGGAGGGGTACGGCGGGGGCTGCGGCCGGGACCTCGCCGAGGTCGTCGCCGACGACGAGCCGGTCGCGGACGAGGGCGAGGGGTACGTCGGAGCCCTCGCAGAGGACGGCGCGGACGGCGTCGGTGGTCTCGTCGAGGCCGGGGTGCGGCCGGCCGCGCAGGGCGGCGAGGGTCTCGGCGAGGCGGACGGCCTCGATGACGTGGGCGGTGGAGACGGGGTGGTCCTCGGCCCTCAGGAGGCCGGCGACCTTGGTCATCCACCGTTCGACCGGGCGGTCGGGGGCGGCGAAGAGGTGCCCGTACCAGCCGGGTGCCTCGATGCCGGCGCCGTAACCGGAGCGGCGGGCGAGCCTGCGGTGGGTCCAGGGCACCCAGGTCAGCTCGGTCCTCACCTTGGGCAGGCCCCTGAGCAGGGCCCGGTCGGCGGTGGCGGTGGTCCTCCGGGCGAGGGCGGGGACGTGCCAGGCGCCGCAGACGACGGCGACGGCGTCGCCGAACTCCTTGCGGGCCTCGCGCAGCCGCAGCCGCATGTGGGCCTCGCGGACCGGGTCGCGGGGGTCGCCGCCGTCGCCGTGCGCCTCGCGGACGGCGCCCATGGCCTCGGCGAGCGCCGCGAAGGGGGCGAGGGGGTCGCCGCCGCCCCGGAGTTCCACGGCGTCCTCCCACCAGCGTTCGGCGTCCTCGTGCCCGGCGGCGCGGGCGAGTTCGGCGAGCGGGTCGACGCGGACGCCGCCGTCGGCGGACTCCTCGTCGTCCCGCCAGGTGGGATCGGAGGCGGCGAGGGTGTGGGCGGCGGGCAGGTCGATGAACCGGACCGTGGCCCCCCGGTCGAGCGCCCAGCGGATCGCGACCCACTCGGGCGAGAACGCGGCCAGCGGCCAGAAGGCGGCGCGGCCCGGGTCGTCGACGGCGTGGGCGAGCAGGGCGACGGGGGGCCGCATCGCGGGGTCGGCGGCGAGGGCGACGAGCGCGTCGGCCTCGGCGGGGCCCTCGATGAGGACGGCCTCGGGCCGGGCGGCGTCCAGCGCGGCCCGTACGCCCCGGGCGGAGCCGGGTCCGTGGTGCCGCACGCCGAGCAGCAGCGGCCCGCCGTCCCGTTCGCGCGGCGCCCTGGCGTTGGGCGGGGGGCCGGCGGGTGCGGTGAGGGTGGAGGGCGTCATGCGCTCACCTCGCGGCAGGCGCGGTAGAAGTCCTTCCAGCCGTCCCGTTCTCTGACCACCGTCTCCAGGTACTCCTGCCAGATCACCTGGTCGGCGGCGGGGTCACGGACGACCGCGCCGAGGATGCCGGCGGCGACGTCGCCAGGGCGCAGCACGCCGTCGCCGAAGTGGGCGGCGAGGGCGAGGCCGCCGGTGACGACGGAGATGGCCTCGGCGGTGGAGAGCGTCCCCGAGGGGGACTTGAGCCTGGTGCGTCCGTCCGTGGTGACGCCGTCGCGCAGCTCGCGGAAGACGGTGACGACCCGGCGGATCTCCTCCACGCCCTCCGGGACGGCGGGGAGCTCCAGGGAGCGGCCGAGCTGTGCGACGCGCCGGGTGACGATGTCGACCTCGGCGTCGGCGGTGGCGGGCAGCGGCAGCACCACCGTGTTGAAGCGGCGGCGCAGCGCGCTGGAGAGGTCGTTGACGCCCCGGTCGCGGTCGTTGGCGGTGGCGATCAGGTTGAACCCGGGGACGGCCTGGACCTCCTCGCCGAGTTCCGGGACGGGCAGCGTCTTCTCGGACAGGATCGTGATGAGGGTGTCCTGCACGTCCGCGGGGACGCGGGTGAGTTCCTCCACGCGGGCCGTCATGCCCTGGGCCATGGCGCGCATGACCGGGCTGGGCACGAGGGCGGCGCGGCTGGGGCCCTCGGCGAGGAGCCGCGCGTAGTTCCAGCCGTACCGGATGGCCTCCTCGGGGGTGCCGGCGGTGCCCTGGACGAGGAGGGTGGAGTCGCCGCTGACGGCGGCGGCGAGGTGCTCGGAGACCCAGGTCTTGGCGGTGCCGGGGACGCCGAGCAGGAGGAGCGCCCGGTCGGTGGCGAGGGTGGTGACGGCGACCTCGACGATGCGGCGCGGGCCCACGTACTTGGGGGTGATCAGGGTGCCGTCGGGGAGGGTGCCGCCGAGGAGGTAGGTGGCGACGGCCCAGGGTGAGAGGCGCCACCGGGTGGGCCGGGGCCGGTCGTCGGCGGCGGCGAGCGCGGTGAGTTCGTGGGCGAAGGCGTGTTCCGCGTGGGGCCGCAGGGCTTCCGTGACGGGCCCCGGGGCGGCCGGGGCGGTGTCCTGCGCGGCGCCGGTCAGGGGCTGCGGGATGGTTTCGGGCACGGTCATGGGTCCCCCTCCAGATCGTTCGACCTGCTGTGCGATCCACGGTGCACCATGTCACTGACAATCGGCCGTCGCCGCAGGTCAGGGGCAGTTTCGTCGGGGTGCGGGGAGGCGGCGCCGGGGCGTTGTCAGTGGCGGCCTCTACGGTCGGTGACATGAATGCCATGGGGGTGCCCGGGACGGCCGGGCAGGTGCTGGCGCTGGCTCCTGACGAGGCCTCACGCCGGGCGGGGAGCAAGCTGGCTGGGGCCGCGTCGTGGTCCGGGACGGGCCGCGGCGAGGGGGCGGTGTGGGGGCTGTGCGCGGGCAGCGGCAGGACGCCGTACCGGACGGTCGTGGACGGCACGGGACCCGCCTACCGGTGCAGTTGTCCGAGCCGCAAGTTCCCGTGCAAGCACGCGCTGGGCCTGCTGCTGCTCGCCGCCTCGGACGAGGCCGCCGTACCGGAGGCGCCGGCGCCCGACTGGGCCGGGGAGTGGCTCGCGGGACGGCGCGGCCGCGCGGAGTCGGCCGTCCGGCGGGCCACGGGGGACACGCCGGACGGCCCGGCCGACCCCGGCGCGGCGCGCCGGCGCGCGGAGCGCAGGGCGGCCCGGATCACCGCGGGCACCGAGGAGTTGGAGCGGCGCCTCGCGGACCTGCTGCGGGGTGGCCTCGCGGCGGCGGGGCAGGCGGGGTACGGCCTGTGGGAGGAGACCGCGGCGCGCATGGTCGACGCCCAGGCGCCGGGCCTCGCCGGCCGGGTCCGGGACCTGGCCGCGATACCGGGCTCCGGGCCGGGCTGGCCGGTGCGGCTCCTGGAGGAGTGCGCCCTGATCCATCTTCTCGACCGGGCCTGGCTGTCGGCCGACCGGCTGCCCACCCCGCTCGCGGCGACGGTACGGACCCGGGTGGGCCTCACCGCGCCCGCCGACGGAACTCCGGTGCGGGACCGGTGGCTCGTCCTCGCCCAGTACGACACGGCCGACGGCCGGCTGACCACCCGTCGCATCTGGCTGTACGGCACGGGATCCGGGCGGACCGCGCTGCTGCTGTCCTACGGCGCGGCCGGGCGGGCGCCGCGGCTGGCGTTCCCGGTGGGCGGGGTGCTGGCCGGTGAGCTCACCCCGTACGCGGGTTCGGGCGGCCTGCGGGCCGAGCCGGGCGAGCGGTTCGATCCGGTGGACGTGCCGGCCGCGCCGCCGCCCGGGGTGCCGGTGGGCCGGGCCCTCGACACGTACGGCCGGATGCTGGGCGAGGACCCGTGGCTCGACTCCTGGCCCGTGACCCTCGGCCAGGTGGTGCCCGCACAGGCGGAGTACGGCTGGCAGCTCGCCGACGCCGACGGCCGCGAGGCCCTCCCCCTGACCGCCGCCGCCCGCTCCCGCGCCGGCCTGTGGCGCCTCCTCGCCCTGTCCGGCGGGGCCCCCGTGACCGTCTTCGGCGAGTGCGGACACCGGGGTTTCGCCCCCCTGGCCGCCTGGTCCCCGGAGTCCCCGCACGAGACGGTCCCGCTCGTATGACCCCCCGCACCGATCCCCGACCGCCCGGAGGAGCCCGATGGACACGACCGCACCGACGACCGTGACGACGGAGTCGACCGGGACGACCGGGAGCACCGGGCCGGGTCCGGGGTCGGGATCCGCGCGACCCGGAGCGGGTGCGTCGCCCGGCCCCGCCGAGGCGGAGGCGTGGGAGGAGCTGGTCGCCTCCGCGCTGCTGGGGACGGACCGGCGGACGCCGGGGCGTGCGAGCGGTGCGGCGGGGGCACCGTCGCAGGCCGTGTTCGACGCCGCCGCGCTGCCGGGCGCGCTGCTCGACGCCGCCGCGCTGCACACCGTACGGCGCAGGGCGGGGCTGCTGCCCGGGCGGGCCGCTCCGCGCCCGGAACCCGCCGCTGAGGACGGGCGCCCCGCCCTGCCCGGGGCGGCCCGCCGCCGGCTGGAGCAGCTGCTCGCGGGCCGGGTGGCGCCCTCGCCCGCCGGGGGGCGCCGCGGCATCACGCCCGACCTCGCCGAACTGCTCCCGCAGTGGCTGGCGCTGGCCGTGGAGCTGGGCTACAAGGCACCGCCGGCCGTCCTGCCGGCGCTGCTGGACGCGGCGCGGGCGCGGACCGACCTGCGGCCGCGGGCGCTCGCCCTCGCCGGACCGCGCGGGCTGTGGCTGGCGCGCCTCAACCCGGACTGGCGCTTCGCCCTCCGGGGCGCGGGAGCGGGCGGGAGCCTGCCGGACCCGGCGGACCGGGAGTCCGTCCTGGCCCTGTGGGAGGAAGGCCTGTTCGCGGAGCGGGTCGCCCTGCTCGGAGCCGTACGGGCGGCCGACGCGGCGGCGGGACGTGCGCTCCTCGCCTCCACCTGGGCGACCGAGCGGGCGGAGGACCGCCTGATGTTCCTGGACTCGCTGCGGGCGGGGCTGTCCGACGCGGACGAGGAGTTCCTGGAGGCCGCTCTCACCGACCGGAGCCGCAACGTGCGGGCGACCGCCGCCGAGTTGCTGTCGGCCCTGCCCCGTTCGGCGCTCGCGGGGCGGATGGCCGGCCGGGCGGCGAGCTGTGTCGTCCTCGACCGGACGGCCGACACGCCGACGGTCGTGGTGGAGGCTCCGCACGAATGCGACGAGGGCATGCGCCGGGACGGGGTCGTACCCCATCCGCCGTCCGGGCGGGGCGAGCGGTCCTGGTGGCTGGGGCAGCTCGTCGAAGCGGCCCCGCTGGACACCTGGCGGGCCCGGTTCGGCGGGCGGTCCCCCGAGGAGATCGTGGCGCTGCCCGTCGCCGACGACTGGCAGCCGGAGCTGCACGCCGCGTGGTGCCGGGCCGCCGTGCGCCAGCGGGACGCCGCCTGGTCACGCGCGCTCCTCGGGCTTCCGGCGGCCCCGCAGACGACGGGCCCCGGCATCGCGTCGCCGGCCGAGCGGGCGCAGCTCCTGGCGACGCTGCCGCCGGCCGAGCGGGCGGAGTGGGTGGCCGCGTTCGTCGCCGCCCACGGCCTGCCGGAGGCGTTCCAGCTGCTCGGTGTCTGTGCCGTGCCGTGGGCGGAACCGCTGGGCCGGGCGGTGATCGACGCGCTCGCCACCGCGCGGGAGGCGGGGAGTTATCCGTGGAGCTTCAGCGGGGTGATGGGTCTGGCGGAGCGCTGCCTCGCGCCGGACGCGACGCGCCATCTGGAGGCGCTGACGGCGCTGCCCGCGGAGGCCGACGACCTCTCGCCCGGTGCGGGCGGCTACTGGTCGGAGGCCTTCCAGCGCCTGGTGGCCACCCTCCGGCTGCGGGCCGCGATGCGGGCCGAACTCCTGGGCGGGGAGGGCACGGACGGCCCGGATGCCGGATGACCAGGGCGCCGGACGGTCCGGCCCTCCGTCCGGAGGGCCGGACCGGCGGGCGGTCAGGTGAGCCGGTCGAGGATCCACTCGGCGAGGGGCGCGGTGACCTGGCCGTGGGTGGTGTTGTCGGTGTCGAAGCCGACGTCGTCCAGGTGGAAGCGGTCCGGGGCCTGGTCGAGGAGGTCGAGGTTCGGGTCGACGTCCCAGGTGACGGGGTCGTGGTCGAGCGCGGCCGCGCTGACCGTCGGGACGAAGGCGCCGCTGCGGTACTCCTCGCTGATCTTGGCGCTGATCGCGTCCGCGACCTTGCCGAAGGAGTCCAGGGTGCCGCCGGGCGCGCCGTCCAGGGCGGGCACCTCGCTGGTGGTGGAGCGGCGCACCTGAAGACCGGCGTGCATGCCGCCGATCGGCTGCTCCGTCCCCTTGTCGGGCTGGAAGCGGGCGGTGGCGCTCGCGACGATCGCCTGCCAGTCGAAGGCGATCTCACCGGCCGGCAGCGGGCGGCCGACGCCGTCACCGCGGCCGTTGGTGACGCCGAGCAGCCGGGGCCGGCGCGGGAAGTTGCCGAGGTCGGCGAGTTCGCGGACGAACTCCCGGCGCAGCTCACTGGCGGTGGCGACCTCACCGGTGTACGTGGAGTCCGGTACCCAGGCCCAGAGCAGCTGCTGGGCGGCGGGACTGCGGATCAGGGCGGCCTGGGACGGCTCGGCGGGTGCGAGCTTCTCGAAGAAGTACGCCATCTGCTGGAGGACGAGGGGGATCCAGGCGCCGTTGTGCGGGGAGTCGTAGGACAGGTAGGTGGCGGTCTGGTGGTCGTACCCGTCGTTCTCCATCTTGGCGAGCGCGTACCGGGTGATGATGCCGCCCATGCTGACGCCGCCCACGACCAGCGGCTCGCCGCCGAGGCGTTCGGCGACGGTGCGGAGGATCGCCTGGCGGGCGACCTCGGCGTTGTGCTGGATGTGGGTGTGGCGCTCGTCGAAACCGATCAGGACGATGTCGAAGCCGCGGGCGCGGAGCTGGTCGAGGAAGCCCGGCCGGCCTTCCTCGTACGGCGTGTTGAAGTGGCCGTAGAGAGCGGGCAGGTCGCTGGGGCCGTAGTTGAACCCGTCGGCGAAGAGGAACGGCTTCCGCAGGTGGGTGCGCCCTTCCGCGTAGTAGACGGCCGCCGTGCCGCTCGCGCGCTCCCCGGTCAGCTGCCAGGTCGCGTCGGGTTCGGCTCCGCCGGCGGAGCCGAGCGGGAGGGTGAAGAGGACGTCGGTGGCGAGGCTCGCCGCCAGCTCGGCGAGTTCCTGGGAGGTGGGTTCCGCCCCGCCGTCGCGGAGCGAGGTGGAGACGTCGATACGGGGTGCCGAAGTCATGCTCTACCGCCTCGTTCGTACCAGCACTGCGCCACCGAACGTAACGGCGCGGTGACGGAGCGCACCAGGGCGGGACCGGGACTGCCCGAAGATGATCGCCACGGATCGCTTGGGTACGGAAATGGAAGGCACCACGGGCTCGCTCCCCGCCGGGTGCGGGCCGTCCCGTCCGCCGCCCCCGGCGAAAATTCCGGGCCGCACGCGCGAAGGGCCCTCCCGCACGGGAGAGCCCTTCGGATCCGAAGGTGCGTCAGACCGCCACGCGCACGTTGGCGTTGACCCAGTCGACGATGGACGCCGTGGTGGCGCCCGGCGTGAAGATCTCCGCCACGCCCTTCTCCTTCAGCGGCGCGATGTCGGCGTCCGGGATGATGCCGCCGCCGAAGACCTTGATGTCCTCGGCGTCGCGCTCCTTGAGGAGTTCCAGGACCTTCACGAACAGCGTGTTGTGCGCGCCCGAGAGGATCGAGAGGCCGATCGCGTCGGCGTCCTCCTGGATCGCGGTGTCGACGATCTGCTCGGGCGTCTGGTGGAGGCCCGTGTAGATGACCTCCATACCGGCGTCGCGCAGCGCCCGCGCGATCACCTTGGCCCCGCGATCGTGGCCGTCGAGACCCGGCTTGGCTACCACCACGCGGATCGGACCGGTCACACCCATCACTGCCTCCACATGCGACCCCCGCGCCTGATTGCCGGGGAGGTGAACGAACGTTATCGACAGCATCCCGCAAGCGGCCGTTTCGCGGTGGGCAGCGAGGGGGAAATCACACGTGGGACATGTTCGCTCTGCGCCGTCCCCCGCTTCCGGGCCCTCCTCCTGGGCCCCACAGCAGCGAGCGGGGGGCGGCCGCAAGGGAGCCGCAGCGTGTCGCCGTACCTCCGCGTCACCGACACGCGGCACGGGGGTACGGCGCACCGCCGTACGGTCCGGCCCCTCGCGCCGTTCGGGAGGGAGGCCGGCGATGGAGTTCACCAAGGTCACCGCCCTGATGAAAGCCACCGCTCTCGAGCTCGCCATCCTCACCGGCCATCTCGTCCTGTACCCCTCGGGCATCGTCGCCGAGCGGCTCTCCCCCGCCCCCGTGCCGGACACGGACCCCGCCGGGGACCCCGACCCGGACGGCGAGGTGCGCCGGGTGCGCGCCACGGGCCGGCGGCCGGTGGTGCTGCTCCACGGCTTCGTCGACAACCGTTCGGTCTTCGTCATGCTCCGGCGCGCCCTCCTGCGGGGCGGCCGTGACTGCGTCGAGTCGCTGAACTACTCGCCGCTCACCTGCGATCTGCGCACCGCGGCAGAGGTCCTGGGCCGCCGGGTGGAGGAGATCCGGGAGCGGACGGGCCACGACGAGGTGGACGTGGTCGGGCACAGCCTCGGCGGGCTCATCGCCCGCTACTACGTCCAGCGTCTGGGCGGTGACACCCGGGTCCGGACCCTGGTCACGCTCGGCACGCCCCACGCGGGCACCACCGTGGCGCCGCTCGCCGACGCGCATCCGCTGGTACGGCAGATGCGGCCCGGTTCCGAAGTGCTGCGGGAACTCGCGGAGCCGGCCCCGGGCTGCCGGACGCGGTTCGTGAGCTTCTGGAGCGACCTGGACCGGGTGATGGTGCCGGTGGAGACGGCCCGGCTGCGCCACGCCGACCTCGTGGTGCACGACGTGCGCGTGAGCGGAATCGGCCATCTCGCGCTGCCGGTCCACCCCACCGTGGCCGCCGGGGTCCTGGAGGCCCTGGACGCCGAGGGCTCCGCCGTCCCGGAGGCGGGGGACGACGACCCGGGGGCCGCGTCCGTGGCCTGACCGCCGCGCCGGACGCGCACACCCTGCTCGGCAGAGCGAGGGCCGGACCCCCGGATCGCTCCGGACCTGCGACGACCGCCCCGCGAAGACCGCCCGGGGAGTCGCGCGTGCTCCTTCGGTGACTGTCCGCAGACCACGTCGCGACTGCCCGTGGACCGTCCGGCGCCCAGTCCGGGGAGGCGCGGCGAGTCCCCGGTGGGCGGGTGATGACCGTGCGGCGACACGACCCTTCGAACGTTTCTCGAACACAAGGCCAAAGCTCTCTCCACGAGCTGGCGAAACACGGCCGATTGCCCGTTTCCTGCGGCCTCAAACCCCGCCGAAGATTGTCCGTGCCGCATACCGCCGGGTACAGTCGCGCCCACTGCTTCCCCCCGGGACACCCCTCGTCGGGCCCGCCCCGGACTGGTTCTGCTGCCGAGGCGAGAGAGAAGTTGGTGAACGACCAGCACCCCTACGCCGGGTACGTCGAAGGTGACGCCCACTCCACCGGCAGCTTCGCCATCGACCCGCTGTTCGGCGCGTATCCCGGTGGTCAGGCCGACCACAGCGGCTCATGGGATCTGGGGCAGTACGACACCGGCACCGGCACCACCGCCTACGCCACGCCCGACGCCACGGGCGCGTACGAGACCTACGGCGACGCGACGGGTCAGTGGGACACCACCGGCCAGTGGAGCACCGCCACCACCACCGCGTATCCCGGCACCGCCCACCACGATGCCGCCACCACGTACGACACCACCGGCCAGTGGGACGCCACCGCCTGGACCGACGCGCAGGCGACCGGCGCGTACGAGACCGTCCACTCCGGCGCGTACGCCCCCCAGGACACCTACGGCTACGAGTCGTACGACGCGACCGGCCAGTGGGCGGCGCCCGCTTTCGCCACCGACACCGGTGCCTTCGACGCGACCGCCTGGAACCAGGCGCCGGCCGAGGCCGAGCCGGTCGTCCCCCAGCAGTACACCCCCGAGGCGCTGTACGACGCCGACCCGGAGCACGGCCGCGCGACCGGAACCGACAGCGACGCCGGCTCCCCCTCCGCCGCCGACGCGCCGGCCGCCGACCACACCGGCGACCACACCGCCGAGTTCGTCTTCGTGCCCGAGCCGGCGCGGTCCGAGGAGGACGGTGACACCGCCGGGGACGGGGACGCCGCGGAGTACGCGTACGAGGGCGGCACGGACCATGACCCGGCCGCCGTCCACCGGCCGGCCGTCGAGCTCCGCACCGACGAGACCGGTGCGGGCCGCTCCGCGCGCCGCACCTCCGGCGGCGGCCGCGGCCGTCGCCGTACCCCCGCCAAGCGCTCCGCCCTGCTGACCGTCGCCGTTCCCTCCGCCTGTGTCATGGGCGTCGCCGGCATCGCCGCCGCCTCCGTCAGCGGGCTCACCGCGCCGCAGAACACGGCGTCCGAGAAGGACGACACGACCACCCTCGCCGCGGCCGACCAGGCCTCCGTGCAGCAGATCGCCGCCAACAACCGCTTCGACACCCAGCTCGTCGCGCTCGACAACGGCGCCCGTGACTTCGGCGACCGTGCCAGCCGCACCCAGGAGCGCATCGACCTCCGCGTCCGCCAGGAGGCGGAGCGGAAGAAGCGCGCGGAGGAGGCGGCCCTCCGTGAGGCGATGCGCCCGAAGTTCGTGCTGCCGGTGAAGCTGCACCAGCTCAGCGCGCGTTACGGCCAGTCCGGCGTCAACTGGATGTCCGTCCACACCGGCATCGACTTCCCCGTCCAGTACGGCACGAAGGTGATGGCGGCGACCGACGGCACCGTCCGCACCCAGTGGAACAGCGCCTACGGCAACATGGCGATCGTGACGGCGAAGGACGGCACGGAGACCTGGTACTGCCACCTCAGCAGCACCAAGATCCGCTCCGGCGAGGTCAAGGCCGGTGACGTCATCGCGTACTCCGGCAACTCCGGCAACTCCACCGGCCCCCACCTCCACTTCGAGGTCCGGCCGGGCGGCGGCTCGGCGATCGACCCGCTGGCCTGGCTCCGCAGCCACGGCCTCGACCCGACCAGCTGAACCGCCTCCACGTCACAGACGTACGGCACGAGGCGTGCTGCATGCTGTCTGCTGCCTGCGACCAGGGCCCCGGCTTTCGCCGGGGCCTTCGCCGTGCGGCGCCCGTATCGCGCTACAGCTTCTCGACCGGGGCGTACCGCAGCAGCAGTCGCTTGGGCTTCTCGCCGCCGAAGTCGATCGTGGCCTCGGCGTTCGGACCGGCGCCGCCGACCGCCATCACCGTGCCCAGACCGAACTGGTCGTGCGTGACCCGGTCACCGACCTTGAGCGCGACGACCGGCTTGTCACCGGCCCGGCTCGTCGCGAAGCCCGACGGGCCCGAGCGGGAGCGCGAGGAGGAGAGGGACGAGGTGATGCCCGAGGTCGGCCCGGCGGGCTTCACCATCGGCCCGGTCCGCTTCCACTCCAGGTACGCGGGCGGGATCTCCTCCAGGAAGCGCGAGGCCGGGTTGTACGAGGGCTGGCCCCAGGCGCTGCGCATCGAGGAACGGGTGAGGTAGAGCCGCTCCCGCGCGCGCGTGATGCCCACGTAGGCCAGGCGCCGCTCCTCCTCCAGCTCCTTCGTCTGGCCCAGGGCGCGCATGTGCGGGAAGACGCCGTCCTCCATGCCGGTGAGGAAGACCACCGGGAACTCCAGGCCCTTGGCGGTGTGCAGGGTCATCAGGGTGATGACGCCCGAGCCCTCCTCGTCCTCGTCGGGGATCTGGTCGGAGTCCGCGACGAGCGCGACCTGCTCCAGGAACTCGGCCAGCGTGCCCGTACCCTCGCCCTCGCCGCGCTCCTGCTCGAACTCCAGGGCCACGGAGGCCAGCTCCTGGAGGTTCTCGATGCGGGTCTCGTCCTGCGGGTCGGTGGAGGCCTGGAGCTCGGCCAGGTAACCGGTCCGCTCCAGGACGGCCTCCAGGACGACGGCGGGGCCCGCGCCGGACTCGGCGATGGTGCGCAGCTCGTCCATCAGCGCGTTGAAGCGCTTGACGGCGTTCGCGGAGCGCGCGGCCATGCCGTACGCCTCGTCGACCCGCTTGAGCGCCTGCGGGAAAGTGATCTTCTCGCGCAGGGAGAGGGCGTCGATCATGGCTTCGGCGCGCTCGCCGATGCCCCGCTTCGGCACGTTGAGGATGCGGCGGAGCGGGACGGTGTCCTCGGGGTTGGCGAGGACGCGGAGGTACGCGAGGACGTCCCGGACCTCCTTGCGCTCGTAGAAGCGCACGCCGCCGACGACCTTGTAGGGCAGGCCGACGCGGATGAAGATCTCTTCGAAGACGCGGGACTGGGCGTTGGTCCGGTAGAAGACGGCGACGTCACCGGCCTTGGCCTCGCCCGCGTCGGTGAGCCGGTCGATCTCGTCGGCGACGAACTGGGCCTCGTCGTGCTCGGTGTCCGCGACGTAACCGGTGATCCGCGCGCCCGCGCCCGCGTTCGTCCAGAGGTTCTTGGGGCGGCGGGACTCGTTGCGCTCGATGACGGCGTTGGCGGCGGACAGGATCGTCTGCGTGGAGCGGTAGTTCTGCTCCAGGAGGATCGTCGTCGCGTCCGGGTAGTCCTCCTCGAACTGGAGGATGTTGCGGATGGTGGCGCCGCGGAAGGCGTAGATCGACTGGTCGGCGTCGCCGACGACGCAGAGCTCGGCCGGGCCGAGGTCCTCGTAGCCCGTGCCGACCAGCTCGCGCACCAGGGTGTACTGGGCGTGGTTGGTGTCCTGGTACTCGTCGACGAGGACGTGCCGGAAACGGCGGCGGTAGTGCTCGGCGACGTCCGGGAACGCCTGGAGCAGGTGGACCGTCGTCATGATGATGTCGTCGAAGTCGAGGGCGTTGGCCTCGCGCAGCCGGGCCTGGTACATCCGGTAGGCCTCGGCGAGCGTCTTCTCGAAGCCGTCGGCGGCCTGGTCGGCGAAGGCCTCCTCGTCGATCAGCTCGTTCTTGAGGTTCGAGATCTTGGCGCTGAAGGACTTCGGCGGGAACTTCTTGGGATCGAGGTCGAGGTCGCGGCAGACCAGGGACATCAGCCGCTTCGAGTCGGCCGCGTCGTAGATCGAAAAGGAGGACGTGAAGCCGAGCTTCTTCGACTCGCGGCGCAGGATCCGGACGCAGGCACTGTGGAAGGTCATGACCCACATCGCGTTGGCCCGGGGGCCGACGAGCTGCTCGACGCGCTCCTTCATCTCGCCGGCGGCCTTGTTGGTGAAGGTGATCGCCAATATCTGGCCGGGGTGGACGTGCCGGGTGGCCAGGAGATGGGCGATGCGGTGGGTGAGCACCCGCGTCTTGCCGGAGCCGGCGCCCGCGACGATGAGCAGGGGGGAGCCGGTGTGGACGACGGCGGCGCGCTGCTGCTCGTTCAGCCCCTCCAGGAGCGCGGCGGCGTCCACGACGGGCCGGGCGGCGCCGTCGCGGTAGTGCGCGTCCCGGGGCGGGGGCGCGTCGAAGTGCTCCCCGAAGAGGTCGTGCGGGACCTCCTCCGCGGCCGGGGTGCCGTGGTCGTCGTCCTCGGGCGGGGGCGGGGCCTCCTCCGAGGAGTGGTTCTGGAGGCCGGCCAGGAAGCTGTCGTCAAAGAGGCTGCTCATCGCCTCACGAGTCTAGGACGCTCCACCGACATCCGGTCCCGGCTTCGGCGGGCCGGTGCGCTTCGGCGACGCGAGACGGGTCACACGGACCGGTCGCACCGGCCACGGGACGGGCTGTACCGGCCGGCGGTGGAGCGTCGGACGCGTCAGACCCAGAGGGTCGCGATGAAGATGTTGGCCATGGTCAGGCCGCCGACGGCACCGAAGAGGCCCTTGTCGACGCGCTCCTCGTCCCGCTTGACGTAGACGAGGGCGAGGATGACGACGAGGACGGCCAGCTTGACGCCGATCTTGACGTTGTTCACGGTCTGGTCGTCGGCCTGGTTGAGGCCGACGAGCGCGATGCCGGTGATCAGCATGGTGAGCGCGCCGTGCAGCATGGCGGGGGTGAAGCGGGCCGTACCTGCTCCCATCGCCTTCATCTGGGTGAGGAATCCGCCCAGGAGGGAGGCGATACCGATGATGTGCAGGGCGACGAAGACATTGATGAGGACGTCCATGGGGCGGAGCCTAGCCGGGGCCCTAGCACCGCTCGGCGGCCGGGTCCACCGTCTCCGGCGCTTCGGTCGGTGACCTGCCGGAAGGAAACACACCGCACCGCTCGAAGCGAAAACAACCGATCGAGGAACGCCAAGTCACGTCAATTGACGTCAACTCCCCGCCGGGACGCAACCGGCCCGCATAGCGTCCTGCGGCAGGTGGCCGGCTCCCCACCACCGCCGGTCACCCGGCGGCTGTCGGTCGCCCCCGCCGAAAAAACCGGCGGCGGTCCGTCTCCCCTGTGCGGGCCGCCGCCGGCCCGGCGGGCACCGTCCCCGGTCAGGAAGAGGATGTGACCCGCCCTCGTGGCAGCGCACCGAAAACCCCGCTCGTTCCCCCTCGGTGGCCAGGCGGTCCGCACCGCCGCCACGCTCGCCCTCGCCTCGGCGGCGACCACGGCCCTCCTCGAGGGATCGGGACACGCCGACCCCCGGCCCACCACGGCCCAGGTGAAGGCGAAGGTCGACCGGCTCCACCAGGAGGCCGAGGTCGCGACCGAGCGGTACAACGGGGCGAAGGAGAAGGCGGACGCGGCGCGCGCGGCCTTCGACCGGCTGCGGGACGAGGCCGCCCGCAGGACGGAGCGGCTCAACACGGCCCGGGCCGGACTCGGGAAGATCGCCGCGGCCCAGTACCGGTCCGGCGGGCTCGACCCCGCCGTCCAGCTCGCGCTCACCTCCGATCCCGAGCAGTACCTGGAGCGGGCCGCCCTCGCGGAGAAGGCCGGCGCCCGTCAGGCGGCCGCCATCGCCTCGGTACGGCGTGAGCTGGGCGCGATCCGGCAGCTGCGGGCGGAGTCGGTGGACCGGCTCTCGGCCCTGCGCGGGCACGAGGAGGACCTGCGGCGGCAGAAGGCGGCGGTCCTGGACAAGCTCACGGAGGCCCGGAACCTGCTCACCCGCCTGACCGCGGAGGAACGCGCCCGGTACGAAGCCGCGGAGGCGGCCCGCGACCGCTCGGCCCTGTCCCGGTCGGCCGCCGCAGGCGGCGGACCGGGTGGCCCGGCCGCCGCTTCGACCGAGGCGGCGTCCGACAGCGCGTCCCGGGAGCGGGCGGATCGTTCCTCCGGGGGCGAGCGGGTCCCCGTGACCGCACCGACCAACCGGGCCGCACAGGCCATCTCCTTCGCCCGCGCCCAGCTCGGCAAGCCGTACGTATGGGGGGCGACGGGCCCTTCCGGGTACGACTGCTCGGGGCTGACCCAGGCGGCCTGGCGCGCCGCCGGCGTGGCCCTGCCCCGCACCACCTACACCCAGATCAACGCCGGCCGGCGCGTCCCCCGCTCCCAGCTCGCCCCCGGTGACCTGGTCTTCTTCTACTCGGGCATCAGCCACGTCGGGCTCTACATCGGCGGCGGCCAGATGATCCACGCACCCCGCCCGGGCGCCCCGATCCGAGTGGCCCCGATCGACGAGATGCCCTTCGCGGGAGCCACCCGCGTCGGCTGAGCCACCGGGCTGCCGAGGCGGGTGGGAGGGCGCTGGGCGCGCGGGCCGGGGTGAGGGTCGGCGACCGGTGGCCTGGCGCCGGCGGCCCCGGGGCGGGCGCCGGGGAGCGGGGGCCCGGGGCGGGCGCCGAAGGACGGGAGCGGAGGGGCGGGGGGAGGCCTGGGACCCGGGTCCCGGCGCCGGGGATCGGCACCGGGACCGAGGGGCGGAGTCAGACCAGGCGGCGGGCCGTCGCCCAGCGGGTGAGCTCGTGCCGGTTGGAGAGCTGGAGCTTGCGCAGCACCGCCGACACGTGTGACTCGACCGTCTTCACCGAGATGTACAGCTGCTTGGCGATCTCCTTGTAGGCATAGCCCCGGGCGATCAGGCGCAGCACCTCCCGCTCGCGCTGGGTGAGCCGGTCCATGTCCTCGTCGACGGGCGGCGCGTCGGTCGAGGCAAAGGCGTCGAGGACGAAGCCGGCGAGCCGCGGCGAGAAGACCGCGTCGCCCTCCTGGACCCGGAAGATCGAATCGACCAGGTCGGTACCGGTGATCGTCTTGGTGACATAACCCCGTGCCCCGCCCCGGATCACACCGATCACGTCCTCGGCGGCGTCCGAGACCGAGAGGGCGAGGAACCGCACCGGGTCCTCCGCCGCGGCCATCAGCCCGGCGCAGCGGCGCAGCACCTCCACGCCTCCGCCCCCCGGCAGGTGGACGTCGAGCAGGACGACCTCGGGCCGGGTCGCCGTGATCACGGTGACCGCCTGGTCGACATCGGCGGCCTCGCCGACCACCTCGACGCCGGTGATCTCGGTCCGGCCGATCTCCGCCTGCACCCCGGTGCGGAACATGCGGTGGTCGTCGACGAGGACGACCCGCACCCGGCGGTCCGCGCCCCCCGCCCCCGTCCCGGTCGCTGTCCCGTCGCTCATCCGTCCGCCCTCTCCATCTCAAGCTCCACTTCGGTGCCCCCGTCCGGCACGGATCTGAGCCGGGCCGAGCCCCCGTTGCGCTGCATCCGGCCGATGATCGATTCTCGTACGCCCATCCGGTCCTCGGGAACGGCGTCGAGGTCGAAGCCCGGCCCCCTGTCCTTCACGGAGACGAAGACCGTACGGCCCTCCACCTCGGCATAGACCTGGACCGCGCCTCCCTCGCCACCGTACTTGGCGGCGTTGACCATCGCCTCGCGTGCGGCCTGCATCTGTGCGGTCAGTTTCTCGTCGAGCGGGCAGTCGCCGACGACCACGACCTCCAGCGGGACGCCGTGCTTGTCCTCGACCTCTGCGGCGGCCCGCTTGACCGCCTCGGCGAGGGTCTCGGGCTCCTCGTCCCTGCCCGTGCCCTCCGGCCTGTAGAGCCAGTTCCGCAGCTCCCGCTCCTGGGCGCGGGCGAGACGGCGGACCTCTCCCGGATCCTCGGCGTTGCGCTGGATCAGGGTGAGGGTGTGGAGGACGGAGTCGTGGACGTGGGCGGCGACCTCGGCCCGCTCCTGGGCGCGGATGCGCAGGGTGCGCTCCTCGGAGAGGTCCTGGGACATCCGGACCAGCCACGGGCCGGCCAGCAGGGCTATGCCGGTGAGGACGGCGACCGCGGCGGTCAGGGCGGTGCCGAGCTGGGCGACGGAACCGCGCACCACGACGAACACGGCGAGCCCCGTGCCGACCAGGGCCACGCCGACAAGGCCCCGGGCGAGCTGGAGGGCGCGTCTGCGGCGGTCGGGGTCGGTCCAGCTGGCACGGCGGGCGTTGTCCGCCTGGCGCCAGACGAGGACCACGCCGACGCCGATGAGGAGCGTCGGCCAGACGTAGCGTCCGGTCTCCTTGTCGAGATTGATGTTGCCGATGAAGACGGCCGCGCCGATGGCCAGCGCGACCAGGGCGAAGACCTGCCCCCGGTCCGGTTTGCGGAGCCGGCGTCTGCCGTCGGGCATCGTCTCGAAGACGGGGCGGGGGGCTGCCCGGCCGCCGACGCCCAGCGGGACGACGATCCAGAAGACCGCGTACAGCAGGACGCCGAGGCCGTCGGTGAGCAGCAGCACCGTGAAGACGGCACGAACCCACACGACGGGCAGCCCCAGATGCCCGGCGAGGCCGCGCGCGACACCGCCGAGCCATCGCCCGTCGGCGCTCCTGTAGAGCCTGCGCACGGGCGGTTCGTCGGTCTCGGTGACACGAGCGGCTGCGGACATGCCCCGATCGTCACACGGGGGGTCCCCCGCGGACATCAGGGGCGGCCCTGAGTTCGTCCCTGGTACGGCCTCAGGGCAACGGGGGTCTGGAATATCAGGGTCGCGCCAGGGTCGTCCCCGGTGCCGCCGAAGGTCACGGGCGGTCACCATGGACGCATGACGAGTTCGACGCCTTCGCCTCCCGAGGCCCCGCCGACGGCGGAGGCCCTGTCCGTGCCGCCGCTGCGGCGCTCGCGTGCGAGCAAGGTCGTGGGCGGGGTCTGCGGTGGTCTCGGCCGGCACTTCGACCTCGACCCGGTGATCTTCCGCGTGGTGGTCGGCGTGCTGTCGGTGACCGGCGGTGTCGGGTTGATCTTCTACGGCTTCGCGTGGCTGCTCCTCCCGCTCGCGGGAGAGGAGGAGAACGAGGGCCGCAGACTTCTGACCGGCCGTGTGTCCGGGGCCTCGCTGGCGGCGGTGCTCCTGGCCCTGGTGGGCTGCGGGGTCTTCCTGTCGATGCTGCGCAGCGGGTCGATCCTGGGCTTCGCCCTCACGTCGACCCTGGCGGTGTGCGGGGCGGCGGTGTGGTCGCAGCGGCGCAGAACGGCGAGCGGGGAGGACGAGCTGCGGAGGGATGTGGCGGCGGCCATAGCCGTGGCCGAAGCCCCGCCGGAGACGAAGGCGCCCCCGCTGGTCGAGTTCCCGTCCTGGTGGAAGGACCCCATCGTCAAAGACGGTTCGACGGGCAAGATCGCCATCGGCTACCTCTGGGGCCCGCACGGCGTCGTGGACGCGGACGGCCGGGTGAACGGCGAGGTACCGAAGCCGGGACAGCAGTGGGGCCCGGACGGATCCGCCGCCGAGCGGCCGGCCCCGTCCATACGCCGCACGCCGTGGTCCATCAGCGGCCTGGTCCACCTGTTCGCCTGCCTCGCCGCCGTGCTGGGCACGGCCCTGACCTGGGAGACCGAGCCGCTGGGACGGAGCCTGCAGACGGGTCTGGTCGCCGCCCTCGCGGTGTTCGGCCTGGGCCTCGTCGTCAGCAGCTTCCTCGGCCGGACCGGTTTCGGCACCGTCTTCCAGACCGTGTCCACGGCCCTGCTGCTCGCCGTGGCAGTGGCCCTGCCCCAGCGGATCACGACCGAGTGGGTGCGGGAGACGTGGCAGCCCGCCACGGTGGGCGCGGTGCGCGCGGACTACGAGGTGGGTACCGGGGTCGGCACGCTCGACCTCTCGCGCCTCGCGGTACCGGCGGGCACCACCGTCGGGACCCGGGTGAACGTCGGCGCCGGGAAGGTCGAGGTGATCGTGCCGAAGGACGCGGTGGTGAAGCTCCGTGCCGAGATGGGGCTCGGGGACCTGCAGCTGCCGGGGCAGCCGCCCGACGACATCGACATCGCACCGGACCGGGACGAGACCCGGACGCTCACCCCGCCGGCCGGGACCGCCCCGGCGGGCACGCTGGACCTCTCGCTGGAGGTCGGACTGGGACAGGTGGAGGTCATCCGTGCTGCTTCATGAATTCCGCCCGGGCAGGCTCGTCCTCGGTCTGACGGCCCTCACCCTCGCCGTGGTCTACGGGGGTGACGCCGTGGAGGCCTGGGCCACGCCCTGGTACGGGGTGGTGCCGGTGCTGTGCGGCGGCCTGGGGCTGGCCGGCCTGGTGACATGGGTGGCCTATCGCATACGACGTCGTGCGGCGAGGAGCCGGTCGAGCGAAAGAACCGGGGCGCCGGCGAGCAGCAACGGCAGCCAGGCCATCAGATAGGCGAGGTCGTTGCCCAGGTAGTAGGGGGACACCTGCCAGCTCACGGTCAGCCAGAGGCTGAGCGAGATCAGCGCGCCGCCGAGCGCCGCCACCCGGGCGAGGAGGCCGAGGAGGGTTCCGATCCCGACGGCGAGCTCGCCGAGGGCGAGGGCGTATCCGAAGCCGCTGGGACTGTGGAGGGCGAGGTCGACCAGGGCGGGCACTGCGGAGCTGTCGCGGACCCCCCGCATGGTCTCGCCGATGGATCCGGTGCCGGTGTCGGCGAGGAAGGAGGTGTCGGTCAGCTTGTCGAGACCCGCGTACACGAAGGTGACGCCGAGGAAGATCCGGAGGGGAAGGAGGGCGTAGCGGGAGGCGGTGGCCTTCCACCGGGCGAGTGCGCCCCGGCGAGCCGCCGGCCCGGACGCGAGACCACCCGCCGGCCCGGACGCGAGACCACCCGCCGGCCCGGACGCGGGACCACCCGCCGCGTCGGAGCCCGTGGACGGAGCCCTGGGCGACTCCCTGTCGTCCGCTGTGTCGTTCTGCCGGTCGGCCTGTCCTGTCATCGCCGGTCACCTCTCCACTCCCCGAACGACTCCTCGCGGAACGATTCTCTCCGCACCGGGGCCGGGAGGACACACGGAAGGCCCCACGCTCCCCCCGGGGCCGGTCACCCCCACGCGCACCGCGGTACACGGCGCGTGAACGGCGCCCGGACAGAAGGTCGTGCGCCGGCGGCACGGTTCAGTCGAGGACGTCGATGGTGACCCGGTTGCTCTCGATGCCCGCCGCCGTCACGACCGACACCTCCACCCGTCCCGGCTCGACGTCGGCCGGGAGGGGGACGGTGAGGGCGGTGTCGGTGGGGTTGGCGAAGCCGCCCGGGACCGGGACCAGGGGGACATGGGCGTGGACGGTGCCGATGCGGACGACGAGCCGGGTGAGGGGCTCCGGGGTGCCGGCACCCGGCGGGACGAAGCCGTAGCCACGGATCTCGATGTCGTCGCCCGTGCGGATGGGGGCGTCCAGGTCGCCGGCCTCCCGGGACCGGACGACGGCGTGGATGGTGGGGCGGACGCCCTCGGTGCAGGTCGCGGCGAGCCGCCACGCGGCGGAGACGGCGAGGAGGAGGACGAGCGACCAGGGCAGTTCGGGGAGGCCGGTCGGCGCCGCGGTGAGGCGGGTGCCCGCGAGGATCAGGACGGCGGCGGAGACGAGGAGGTACTGGACGTCGGCGAGGTCGGCGCGGCCGCTGTCGTCACAGAAGAGGTCGGCGGCCCTCGGGCGGTCGGCACGCACCTTCTGGAGGCGCCGCGCCGTGATCCGGGCGGAGACGACGAGACGGGAGGTGACGGTGACGGCCGCGACGAGGGCGAAGACCGCGAGCAGTCCCGCGCCCCGGGCGGGGGCGAAGGCGGAGGCACCGGGTGAGCGGAGGGCCAGGAAGAGAAGGGTGTAGACGAGGAACAGGAGCCAGGCGGCGGCGACGGCCCGGGTGGTGGAGAGCCGGTTGTCCTCGCCGACGAGCGGGGCGAGGAGCCCGCCGCGGGCGCGGTGGAGGTGCGCGGCGCCGCTGAGCAGGGCGGCCAGGACCAGGGCGGTGCAGAGGGCGGCGGTGCGGGCCGGGGTCCAGCCGGTTCCGGCGGCGGTGAGGGCCTGGCCGAGGAGCAGGGCGAGCACGGTGCCCCAGACGCTGGCGAGGCCGCCGAGGCGGACGCGGGCGAGCCAGGCCGCGCCCGCCTCGCGGCCCCGGTCGGTGACGGCCCGGGCGGACTGGGCCAGTTCGTCGGAGACCCACTGGCGGGCGGCGACCGGGGAGTGGGCGACGGCGGCGGGGACGCCGTGGCCGGCGGCGAGTTGGTCGCGGCGGGCGAGGAAGGCGGCCACGGCCTCGCGGTGTCCGGCCCGTCCGCAGTGCGCGCAGCCGGCACAGGCCGCCGGGTGCTCGCCGGACCGGGCGCCGTACTGTCCCGCTTCTTGAACCGCCACGGTGCTCACTTCCCGAGCCCGCTGCCCGGGCTCACCTCACGGCACGTGCCGGGGGTCCGAGGTGGCCCCGATCGGTCAACCGGCCGCTCATTCCCCGGAATTGTGCCGCACCAAAGGCTCCCGGCGCTGCCGCGTGCGCCCCACCGGAGGGTGATTGCCGCTCCATCCCATTGACGTACAGAAAGGTGAAGCGATGGTGTGACGACAGGAGTTCGGTTTCCGCGCGGGTGATCCTCGCCCCGACCACGCCATGAGCCACGGATCCCGGGCGAGCGGCCCGGACGCGGAGAAGCCGCCGTCCCCGGGCGGCGGGCGCGCGGGGACGGCGGCTTCAGCGGCGGGCGGGAGGGGTCACTCCCACTCGATGGTGCCCGGGGGCTTGCTGGTCACGTCGAGGACGACGCGGTTGACGTCGGCGACCTCGTTGGTGATCCGGGTGGAGATCCGGGCGAGCACCTCGTAGGGCAGGCGCGACCAGTCGGCCGTCATGGCGTCCTCGGAAGACACGGGACGCAGGACGATCGGGTGGCCGTAGGTGCGGCCGTCGCCCTGGACGCCCACGGAGCGGACGTCGGCGAGCAGCACGACCGGGCACTGCCAGATCTCCCGGTCGAGACCGGCCGCGGTCAGTTCCTCACGGGCGATGGCGTCGGCCTCGCGCAGCAGGTCCAGGCGCTCCTTGGTGACCTCGCCGACGATGCGGATGCCGAGGCCGGGGCCCGGGAAGGGCTGGCGCTGGACGATCTCCTCGGGCAGGCCGAGCTCCTGGCCGACCATGCGGACCTCGTCCTTGAACAGCTGGCGCAGCGGCTCGACGAGCTCGAACTCCAGGTCCTCGGGGAGGCCGCCCACGTTGTGGTGGGACTTGATGTTGGCCGTGCCGGTGCCGCCGCCGGACTCGACGATGTCCGGGTAGAGGGTGCCCTGGACGAGGAAGGCGACCTCCTCGCCGTCAGCGGCGCCCTCGGCGACGATCTCGGCCTGCGCCTGCTCGAAGACGCGGATGAACTCACGGCCGATGATCTTGCGCTTGGTCTCCGGGTCGGAGACGCCGGCGAGGGCGGTGAGGAAGCGCTCCTGGGCGTCGACGACCTTCAGCTGGACGCCGGTGGCGGCCACGAAGTCCTTCTCGACCTGCTCGGTCTCGCCCTTGCGCATCAGACCGTGGTCGACGTACACGCAGGTCAGCTGGGAGCCGATGGCCTTCTGCACCAGGGCCGCGGCCACGGCGGAGTCGACGCCGCCGGAGAGACCGCAGATGGCGCGCTTGGTGCCGACCTGGGCGCGGATGGCCGCGACCTGCTCCTCGATGACGTTGCCGGTCGTCCAGGTGGGCTGGAGGCCGGCGCCGCGGTAGAGGAAGTGCTCCAGGATCTGCTGGCCGTGCGTGGAGTGCAGCACCTCGGGGTGGTACTGGACGCCGTACAGCTTCTTCTCGTCGTTCTCGAAGGCCGCGACCGGCACCACGTCGGTGGAGGCGGTGACGGCGAAGCCCTCGGGGGCGGCGGAACAGGCGTCGCCGTGCGACATCCACACGGACTGCTCGACCGGCGTGCCCTCGAAGAGGGTGGAGCCGGCCTTGGTGACGTGCAGCGGGGTACGGCCGTACTCGCGGGCTCCGGTGTTGTCGACGGTGCCACCGAGGGTGGTCGCCATCAGCTGGAAGCCGTAGCACATGCCGAAGACGGGGACGCCCGCCTCGAAGATCGCGCGGTCGAGGCGGGGGGCGCCCTCCGCGTACACGGAGGACGGGCCGCCGGAGAGGATGATCGCCTTCGGGTTCTTGGCCAGCATCTCGGCCACCGGCATGGTGGACGGGACGATCTCGCTGTAGACCCGGGCCTCACGGACACGGCGGGCGATGAGCTGGGCGTACTGGGCGCCGAAGTCGACAACGAGGACTACGTCCGGGTTGGTGACGTCGGGCGCGGCAGCGGGGGGCGCTGATGACACTACGGCGGCCTTCCGGCGGTAGGAGGGGTTCCCCGAGAGGGGGCTATTTGTCGATTCTACCGGCGCGGCCGTGAATCTTTTCGTCTCACCATCCGAACCGTGGTTGGCCCGGTGGCCGGGCGGCGGTCCATACTGGGCCCATGCGCGAGCTCTCGACCTTCGTCTTTACCTATGGCACCGGCCGGTCCGGATGCCATGGTCGTGCTGCTTGAGCAACTGACAAGCGACTTCCGAGGCGCCCCGGGCCGACAAGGCCCGGGGCGCTTCGCCGTTCCCGGGCCGTGCCGCCCCGGGGCTCCCGGTTCGATTCCGTGAGGAGCCCCACCATGAACGCCGCGACCGCGACCGCCGTCTCCACCCCCACCTCCGCCGCCCCCGCCACCGCCGTCACGCCGACCGAGAGGACCGGCGCCCGCACCGACGAGGCGGCGGCGCTGATCGGCGACTCCCGGGAACGCATCGACGCCCTCGACGACCGGATCATCGGCCTCATCCAGGAGCGGATGGCCGTCTCGGCCGTGATCCAGGAGGCCCGGATCTCCTCCGGCGGCCGCCGGGTGAACCTGGCGCGCGAGATGGAGGTCCTCGGTCACTACCGGGACGCGCTGGGCAAGCCGGGCACGGCGCTGGCCATGACGATGCTGGAGCTGTGCCGTGGCCGCATCTGAGGGAGGTCCCGGATCTGAGTTCGGGCCCGCTCTCACCCGTACGGCGCGTGACCGGCGCGGAACCCGCTTCGTTGGTCCGGGTGTCCGTGCCAGCCAGGGGCGGGCCCGTAGAAACCACGCGTGGCTTCGCTGGGGCGTGTGACGTACCTCCGGTACGTCGTGGGACCTCGCCCCAGCGCGCGTGACCGGACGGCAGGGGACAGCAGCCCGGTCACCCGGAAAGGGCGGTCGGTCCCGGGGACGCCCGGGACCGACCGCAACCGGATCCGCCGGTCGCAGCCCCCACGGCCGGCATCACCACTCGCACCTCGCTCACCCGACGGAAGGCGCGGTCCGTCGACCGCGCACCCCGTTCCCCTCCCGCATCTCCCCCACCTCTCCTCCCGCGCCTCCCCCACCGCGGCGCAGCCCCCGGCGCCGCCCTGCTCGGCACCGCCGCTGCCCTGACACCGGTGCCGATCCCGAGGGCCCCGTACCGCGACCGGAATCGCGGCGCGGGGCCCTCGCCGGTGCCCGGAACCAGGCACTCCGGCGAACGTGACGCGCGTCACATGAAGATCCTGTGCAACCGCTACAACCAATCGCTCCGATCGCGGGTCATCTATGCAGCAACACCAAAGCTGGAGGGGCGCTGCACTCGGAGGGGGGTGCAGCGCCCCTTCGTCGCGTCCGGGGGGGGGAGCCGGGGCGCAGAGCCGGGCGCACGGAGCCGGCACGTGGGACCGCCACGCGGAGCCGGGCGGGCCCGCGCCTCAGGGCTTCTTCGGGGGAACCGCCGGGATACCGAGGAACGGCAGCCGCAAGGCGCCGAAGGCCTCGGCCGGGACGGCGGGGGACTTCGGCTCGACGGGTGCCAGCCGCACGTACCCCTGCCCCTGCGCCGGGCGCGGATCCTCCTCGCCCTTGTTCGGCCAGAAGGACATCGCCCGCTCGGCCTGCGCGGTGATGGTCAGCGAGGGGTTGACGCCCAGGTTGGCGGAGACGGCCGCCCCGTCGACCACGGAGATGCCGGGGTGGCCGTAGAGCCGGTGGTACGGATCGATGACACCGGAGTCGGCGTCGGCGCCGATCGGGCAGCCGCCCAGGAAGTGCGCGGTGAGCGGGGTGCCCATGAGCTCGCCGATGTTGGAGCCGGGGAAGCCGTTGATCTCCTCGGCGAGGAGGGTGGCGGCCTGGGTCGCGGCCCGGATCTGGGTCGGGTTCGGCGCCCCGTGCCCCTGACGGGCGGTGAGCAGCCCCTTCCCGATGCCGCCGGGCTTGCGGTAGGTCGTCAGCGAGTTGTCCAGGGACTGCATGACGAGACCGATGATGGTCCGCTCCGACCAGCGCCGGTTGGAGAGGGAGCGGGCGGCCTGGGTGGGGTGCTTGAGCAGGTTGAGGAACCAGTTCCGCACCCGGTGGGCCCCGAAGGGCACCTGGAGGACGGTGAGGCTGCCCATGGAGTTGGAGCCCTTGCCGTACCGCACGGGTTCGATGTGGGTGTGGGCGTCGGGGTGGACCGAGGAGGTGATGGCGACCCCCCGGGTGAAGTCGGCCCGCTCCTTGCCGTGCTTCTTCCGGTAGCGGCGGTCCGTGGTCTGGGCGCCGACCAGGCCCTCGGAGTTGGTACGGGTCAGCTCGCCGAGCCGGCCCGAGATGTGGGGCAGCAGGCCGGTGTCCTTCATCCGGTGCAGCAGGGTCTGCGTGCCGTACGTACCGGCCGCGACGACCACCCGGCGGGCGGTGAAGGTGCGCCCCCGGCCCTTCTTCCGGTTGTCGGTGGGCAGCGTCCGGACGGCGAAGCCGCCGCGCGAGTCCTCGGTGACGGCGACAACGGAGGTCATGGGGTGGACCTCGGCGCCGGCCCGTTCGGCGAGGTGGAGGTAGTTCTCGTTGAGGGTGTTCTTGGCGCCGTGGCGGCAGCCGGTCATGCACTCGCCGCATTCGATGCAGGCCCGTCGCGAGGGGCCCGCGCCGCCGAAGAACGGGTCGGGCACCTCCCCGCCCGGCTTCGCCGTCGCCGTACCGGTGCCGTCCCCGCTCACCGCGTCCTTGCCGTCCCCGAAGAAGACGCCGACCGGCGCCATGTGGAAGGTGTCGCCGATGCCCATGGCCTGGGCGGCGGCCTTCAGGTGCACGTCGGAGGGGGTCGTCGTCGGGTTGAGCCGGACGCCCAGCATCCGCTTGGCCTGGTCGTAGTACGGGGCCAGTTCGGAGCGCCAGTCGGTGATGTCCTTCCACTGCGGGTCGTCGAAGAACGGCGCGAGCGGCTCGTAGAGCGTGTTGGCGTAGTTGAGCGAACCGCCGCCGACCCCGGCGCCCGCGAGGACCATCACCTTGCCGAGCAGGTGGATGCGCTGGATGCCGTAGAGGCCGAGCGCGGGGGCCCACAAGAAGTTCTTCAGGTCCCAGGAGTTCTTCGGCAGCTCGTGCCGCGCGAAGCGGCGGCCGGCTTCCAGCACGCCGACCCGGTAGCCCTTCTCGGTCAGCCGCAGGGCCGTGACCGAGCCGCCGAAGCCGGAGCCGACGACGATGACGTCGTAGTCGTACGAGCCGTCCTCGTCCTGATTTCGGGCAGGGGGAACCGCGGTCATGACTCTCCTCGTACGGAAAAGGTGCGGAACGGGACAGAACGAGCCGAGCGCGCCCGAGCCGGCCGGTCCGGGGCCGCGCCGGACCACCGGACCGGGCCCCGACCGGCCAGGGTCCCGGAACGCCCGGGCCGGGCGGCCAGGCGCGGGCGGGCCGGGCTCAGCGCAGACGCAGGGCCTTCATCGCCTTCAGGGACGCGGTCATGAACGCGGCGTACTTCTCGTCGTCCATCCCGAAGGACGGCGCGAGCGGGAGCAGTCGCTGCTGGGCGACGGTCTGGGCCTCGGTGTACTTGAGGATGCCCTCCGAGCCGTGGCGGCGGCCGAGGCCGGAGTCCTTCATGCCGCCCATCGGGGACTGCACGCTGCCGTAGGCGGGGGCGTACCCCTCGTTGATGTTGACGGTGCCGGTGCGCAGGCGGGCGGCGACGGCGTGGCCGCGGCGCGAGTCCTTCGTCCAGACCGAGGAGTTGAGCCCGTAGGGGGTGGCGTTGGCGAGCTCGACGGCCTCGTCCTCGTCCGTGAAGCGGTAGATCGAGACGACCGGGCCGAAGGTCTCCTCGGCGCAGACGGCCATCGGCGCCTCGACGCCGTCGAGGATGGTCGGCTCGTAGAAGAGGGGGCCGATGTCGGGGCGGGCGACGCCGCCGGCGACGAGCGTGGCGCCCTTGGCGACGGCCTCCTCGACGTGGCGGCTGACCGTCTCCAGCTGCCGCTCGCCGACGAGGGAGCCCATGTCGGCCCCGTAGGCGAGGGAGTTGCCGAGCCGCATCGCCTTCGTACGGGCGGCGAAGCGGGCCACGAACTCGTCGGCGACGGACTCGTGCACGTACAGCCGCTCGATGGAGATGCAGAGCTGGCCGGCGGAGGAGAAGCAGGCGCGGACGGCGCCGGCGGCGGCCTTCTCGATGTCGGCGTCCTCGAGGACGAGCATGGCGTTCTTGCCGCCGAGTTCGAGGGAGACGCCGACGAGCCGGGCGGCGGCTCCCTGGGCGACCTCGCGGCCGGTGCGCGTGGAGCCGGTGAAGGAGACGTAGTCGGCGTGCCGGACGACCTCGGGGCCCACGACCGGTCCCTCACCGAGGACGACCTGGAAGACCTCGGCGGGCAGACCGGCCTCGACCAGCAGGTCGCGGGCCCACAGGGCGGTGAGCGCGGTCTCGGTGTCGGGCTTCATGACGACGGCGTTGCCGGAGACGAAGGCGGGCAGCGCGTCGCCGACGGAGAGCTCCAGCGGGTAGTTCCAGGGCGCGATCTGGCCGACGACCCCGCGCGGCTGGCGCAGCTCGGTGACCTTGGTGAGGGTCGGTACGACACCGGTGTGACGCCGGGGGCGCAGATAGGCGGAGGCCCTGCGGCCGTAGTGGCGGGCGGCGACGGCGACGGCCTGGACCTCCTCGTGGGCGTGCAGGCGCGCCTTGCCGGTCTCCAGCTGGATGAGGTCGAGGATCTCGCCCTGCCGCTGCAGGACGAGGTCGTGGAAGCGCAGGAGGACGGCCGCGCGGGCGCGGACCGGGGTCGCGGCCCAGACGGGCTGGGCGGCGCGGGCGCGGCGGAAGGCCTCGGCCACGTCCTCGGGGGTGGACTCGGGCAGGTCCGTCAGCTTCTCCCCGGTGAAGGGGGTGTGGTTGGCCGTGCGGCCCGAGCCGACGACGCCGAGGACGAGGCGGGCGACCACCTCGGGCGTCACGACGTCGGCGGCCGTCCGGGCGCCGGCGGGCGCGGGGGCGACCGGGTTGGTCGCGCCCGCGGGGGCCGCGGGGCGGGCCGGGCGCGCCTCGGCGGCGGCGTCGGCGTCTTCGGCGGGAACCGGGAGGGCGGCGGGGGCCTGCGAGTCCGTCATGAGGGCGAGGGTAAGCGGCCTCGGAGGCTTTGGGTACCCGTCGGTAACGCGTTTTCACCCCACGCGCACATCGCGCCAGCGATCACTGGCACATAAGCCCTGATCAGGGGCTTACGGCCGCCGAAGGCCACGCGCGGAGATTTTCACGACTCCGGCGACGGCTTCCGGAACGCGTCAGGAACCCGGCGCGCGCCAGTGCTGGAGCACGATGTCGAACTGCTCGCGGGTGGCGGCCCAGCTCGACTCCGGCGACGACATGTACAGGGCGTACTCCGTACCGTCGTCGCCGTAGTACATCTGGTCGATCGCGTGCCGGGGGCCGGGGAAGGTCTTCTTCTCCGTCCAGGTGAACTCCCACAGGGCGGAGTGGACCTGGTCGCGGTAGGTGTTCTGGTGCAGCTTCACGCGCGCGTACCCCGGCAGCCGCGTCCGCACGGTGTCCTCCAGGTCGAGGGCGTGCATGTACGGGTTCTCGAAGTCGGGCTCGCGGTCGATGCTGATCCGGATGCGGTGGCGGCCGTTGTCGGGCGTGTAGTCGATGTTGTCGCCGTCCTTCTGCCGCTTCCAGCCGTCCGGTACGAGGAGGCTGAAACCGGCCGGGTCGTCGACGCGGTGCCAGCCGTCCGGGACGGCGCCCGCCGGACCGGTGGCCGGGGCCGTACCGGTCGCGGTGGGGCGGGGGCCCGCTCCCTGGTCGCGGCCCGCGTACTCCATGGCGGCGAAGACGGCACCGCCCGCGACGAGCCCCGCCAGCAGGGCGGCCAGGGCGGCGGTACGCCACCGGCCACGGGCCGGGGAGGAGTCGCCGGGCCGCGGAAGGCCGGGGCCCCGAACGGTGCGGGCGGTGCGAGGGATTCCGGCCACGGACGGGTCGGCGTCGTCCGTGGAGCGCGGACCGCTGCCGTGGCCGCCCGACGGACGGCTGCCGGACGGGTGGGTTCCCCCCGCGTAAGTGCCCGGCACGTGCGGCAGGCGGGCGGTGGTGGAGGGCCCGGTGGCCGGAGGGACCGCCGACGCGGTCGTACGCCCCTCTGCGCCGGCCCCGGCTCCGCTACCGCTCCCGCTGCGGCCCGGGGCGCCGCCGTCCGGGTCCGTGGACGACGGGGCGGGACCGGTGACCGAGGCGAGGTCGCCGCGCCGCACCCGCTGCGTCGGCACGTACGCCTGGGCCGTCCGCGGCGTCCGGCCCTCCATGGCGTCGAGCAGCATCCGCTCGGCCTCGTCGGCGTGCGGGCGCTGCTCCGGGTCCTTGCGGAGCAGGGCGACGATGACGGGGGCGAGCGGCCCGGCGTTCTCCGGGTGCGGCGGTTCCTCCGTCACGACGGCCTGCATGGTGCTGATGGGCGAGGTGCGGCGGAAGGGCGAGGTGCCCTCCACCGCGGCGTACAGGGTGGCGCCCAGGGACCACAGGTCGGAGGCCGGGCCGGGATCGCCGCCCCGTACCCGCTCGGGCGCCAGGTAGTCGATGGAGCCGACGAGTTCGCCGGTGCGGGTGATCGAGGAGTCCCCCTCGATCGCCGCGATGCCGAAGTCGGTGATCAGGACGCGCCCGTCCCTGGCCAGCAGGACGTTGCCCGGCTTGACGTCCCGGTGCAGCACCCCCGCGGCGTGCGCGGCGCGCAGGGCGCCGAGGACGTGGAGTCCGATCCGGGCCGCCTCGCGGGGCTCGATCGCACCGGACTCCTTGGTGGCGTCGGCGAGGGACGGGCCGTCGACGTACTGCATGACGATCCACGGCCGGTCGTCGTGTTCGAGCACGTCGTGGACGGTCACCACGCCGGGGTGGGTGATGCGGGCGGCGGCCCGCGCCTCCTTCTGCGTCCGCGCGTGCAGGACGAGCCGGTCGGCCTCGGCCACGAACCGGCCGGCCGTCAGTTCCTTGACCGCCACGACCCGGTGCAGCACCTCGTCGTGCGCGCGCCAGACCTTGCCCATGCCGCCGCGCCCTATGGACTCGGCCAGCCGGTACCGACCGTGGAGCAGCAGCCCCGCCTCTGTGCTCTGAGAATGTTCCACTTGCCCCCGCCCGTTCCTTCGGATGCCAGGTTACGGAGGGAGGTACACGGGGCGGAACCTCGGGGCTGGCAAAGGAACAGCACTGTGACCAGGGCTCCCTGAGGGAGCGCCGGTTCCGGGCCGGCGGCGGCCGGGGAGCCGGACCGGCGCGGTCCGCGTCAGCGGCCGGCGCGGAAGCCCTTCACGGCCTCGTCGTGGATCTCGGTGACCTTGTCCCGCTCCCCGTAGGGGCCGATGACCTGGACGACGTAGTACCGGCCCGCGTCGACGAGGGCGAGGTTGCGGACGAACACCTCACGGCCGGTGCTGTCCAGCCACCAGTAACTGCCGGTCGCCGTCGCGGTCCTGCCGATGTCGACACGGCGGGTCTGTTCCGCGCCCGACCAGCTGGAGGCCCGCCACGGCTCCAGCTCCCGCTCCTTGGCGTTCTGGTACTCCAGCGGGTCCGGGCCGTGGTCGCGGACGGAGTCGCGGCCGGGAACCACGATCATCGTGAAGTCGCCGCCGGTGTAGCGGACTTGGCCGGCGTCGTTGACGGGGCTGCGCCGCCAGTCCCGGGGCACCCCGATCCGGAACCCTTCCGGGTCCTGCCGCAGCACGTATCCGGCGGCCAGGGCCGGTGCCGAGGGGTCGGCGGGCGGCGGAACGGCACTCGCGGAGGGACGACCGGGGCCGGACGGCGACGTGCCCGCAGGGGGCGGGGCCGAGGTCGGCCCGCTCGTCTCCGGACCTGTAGGGGCCGGGGATCCCGTGGGGGAGGCCGACCCGGCGGGCGCCTCACCCTTTTCGGGCAGGGCGAGGACCGCGTACGCGACGGCCCCGGCGAGCAGCAGCAGGACGAGCAGGAGCAGCGTCAGGCCGAGCGCGCGGGGGGAGCGCCCCCGGTCCGCGCCGGGAGCCGCCCCGGCACCGCGCGGGGCGCGCCGCGGCAGCTCCTCCGTGAAGAGTTCGTGGGCCGGGACCTCGACGTACTCGCGCGCGGCCGGACGCGGGGCCGCGCTCCGGTCCGTGGGCCGCTCGCCGGAACCGCCCATGGCGCGGTCGGGGCCGCGCTTGTGACGGGCCCGGCCCGCCCCCGCCCTGCCCCGCCACCGCCGGCGCACCAGCTCACCGCGCCGGCGGACGATCGGTAGCCGGGTCTCGTCGAAGGACGGCAGGGGTACGACGCCGATGCCCGCCTCCGGTTCCGGCGCCGACCGGACGAGGGAGCGCAGCCAGCCGCGCAGTTCCTCGACGTCCGGGCGCTCGGTGGGGTCCTGGCGCAGCAGGGACTCCACGATCGGGCGCAGGGGCCCGGACTCCTCGGCGAAGGCGGGCGGCTCGGAGCAGACCATCTGGACGAGTTCGGCCGCGTTGTCCTCCGGGTAGGGGGCGTGCCCCTGGACGGCCCGGTAGAGCAGCGCGCCGAGGGCCCAGAGGTCGGTGGCGGGGCCGATGGGCGGGGCGAGGCGCCAGTTGTCGTACACGGGCCCGGCCTGCTCGGGGGCCCAGCGCTCGGTGACGGCGCCGACGACGGCGATCCGGGTCTGCCGGGCGCGTTCGGCGGCGAGCCGTGTGGTGGGTCCCCGGTAGAGCTCCGGGTCCGGCGCGCCGGCCGGGGCCGGGACGGAGCCGGTTTCGCGGCCCGCGGCGGGGTTCGGGGCGGCGGGGGTGAAGCCGGAGGGGAGGGAGGGCAGGGCGGGACGGCCCGAGCCGGGCGGCACCGGCGCACGGCCGCCACCGGCGGGGATCGGGCCGGATCCGTCCCGTGCGGCGTGCGGGCCGTCGCTCCAGTTGCCCTTCAGCATCAGGCGGGGCGGACCGGCCTGGGGCCCGCGGCCCTCGTCCGTACCGGCCTCGTCCTCGTAGTCCTGGTAGGCCTCGTCGTCATCGGCGTCGTCCGCGTCGTCCTCCGCCGTGCCGGCCCACCACTGGGGTGCCGGTCCGCTCGGGGGCGGCACGCGAGGACCGGGCGGGGCGGGGAGCGCGGGGCGCTCGGGGGCGGCGGGCGGCTCCACGGGGGCGGGGCGCTGGACCGGCAGGGCTCCCGTCCCGCCGAGCCGCGCGGCGGCGCGGGCACCCGCCCGGTAGGCGGCGATGGCTCCCGCGCGGGCGGCCCGGGCGTCGGCCGCGGGTGCCGTCTGCGCGGGCGGCGGGGTGGGCCGGGACTCCGGGCGCGGGGGTGTCGCCCGCCCGTACGGGTCGGCCCCGTAGGGGGCACTGCCGTACGGGTCGGAACGGTGGCCCGCCTCCCCCTCGGCGCCGGGCTCGTCCATCCCCGCGTACGGCCCTTCGTCCTCGGCTGCGGGGTGCTCCCCGGACACCGGGGAGCCGCTGTGGGCCCCGGGGCCGTCGTAGGCGGCGTGGTCCCGCGCTCCCGGGTACGCGGCGGTGCTTCCGGACTCGTCCGTGCCGCCGGGCGGCAGGCCGTACGCGTCGTGGGCACGCTCCTCGCCGTACCCGCCCGCCGGGTCGTCGTCGCCCTCGTAGCCGTCGTAAGGCTGCCCGTCCCCGTAGGCGTCGTGATCCCCGTGATCCCCGGCGTACGTGTCCTCGTCGGCCTCGTGGCCCTCGCCGTCCTCGGCGACCTCGTAGATCTCCGCCTCGTACGGCTCCTCCTCGGCGTCGGCCGGGGCCGGGCGGTAGGAGGGGGGCGCGGCGAAGTCGTCGGGGCCTGTGCCGTGGTCGGGCTCCGGGACGGGCGCGTACCCGCAGAGGGCCTCCTCCGCCGCGCCGACGGCGAGGCCGGTGAGGACGACGCGGCCGTCCTCGCAGACGAGGACGGTGCGGGGGGTGATGTTGCGGTGGACCCAGCCGTGCGCGTGGAGGGCGCGCAGGGCGGTGAGGACGTCGGCGCCTATCTCGGCGGCGCGGTAGGGGCTCAGGGGCCGCTCGGCGAGGAGCGCCGCCAGCGGGGTGGCGCCCACGCGTTCGCTCACTATCCACAGCGAGCCGGCCTCCGCGAACACGTCGAAGACCTGGTCGAGCAGCGGGTGGTCGGGGATCTGGGCGGCGGCCTGGGCGGCCTCGATCGCCCGGCGCACGACCGGCTCGGCGGGGCGGCGGGTGGCCCGGCCGGGCCGCCCGTCAAGGGCGGTGTCGGGGCCGGGCGCGCCGTCGAGGACCTCGGCGTCGACGAACTCGGGCAGCGGCACCTGACGGATCAGCACTTCCTGGCCGCTGTAGGTGTCGAAGGCCCGGGTCTCGGCCAGGCCGGAGGAATCGGTGCCGGTGTCCGCGCCGTCGGCCGCCCGGGCCGGTGAGGGCAGGCGGTAGCGGTCCGCGAGCACCCTTCCCGCGTACTCGTCCACGACGCCTCCCCACGCGCGCACGCTGTCCCCCGTGAACCCGCGGTTCCCTCGCGCTCCCCGGATCCGGCCTCTCACGATACGGGGCCCCGCTCAGTCCTTGGGGGTGAACGTCGCGAACGCCGTCTCCCGCAGGGTCCGGCACTCCGGCCCGTTCCACTCGTCGGCCTTGCAGCTGATCATGAGGGCGTAGCCGTGCCGGGCGTCCACCTTGAAGCCGCGGTTGAGGACGCGGACGCGCACACCCTGCTGCGTGCGCTCGAACCCCCAGTCCGCGACGGTCGGGTAGCCCTTGTACGAGACGGTGTCGATGCCGAGGTGGCGGTAGCCGTTGCTGCTGGCCGCGACGCCGGTGACGGCCGCCGCCCAGGCGGCCTTGGCGTCGTCCTTCGGGCTGGCGTTGTAGTCGACCTGGATGCGGGGGAAGCCGCCGCTCTCGCTGAAGACCCCGCCGTCGCTGTACCCCTTGATCGGCCGGAGGCGGAAGGAGGCGGGCATCGCCATGGTGAAGTGGAAGCGGTCGTTGGTGACCAGGGTGTAACCGGCGGGCAGGGTGGTGCCGGTGCCGCCGCCGGGCTTGTCCGAGGGGGTCACCCCGGTCCGGCCGCCGGTCTGTCCCTGGGTCTGCCCCGCCGAGCCGGGGGAGCCGGTCGCGTCCGCCGAGCCCGTGGTGCCGGTGTCGCCGGGCTTGGCGCCGCCCTGCTGGCCGGGGTCGCTCGAGGACTGGCCGCTGCCGCCGTCGGCGCCCTGGCCTTGGCCGTCGCCGCCCGCCGTGGCTCCGGCGGACGCCGTGCCTCCGGCCGAGCCCTGGCCCGTCGGCTCCTTGTCCCCGCCGCCGAAGGTGAGGGCCAGGATCGTGCCGAGGACGGCGAGGACGGCGACCGCCGCGATGATCACCAGGGTGCGGCGCGGGACGACGTCGGTCAGCGGCGCGCGCGCCGGGGCCGTCCTGCCACCGCCGCGGAGGTGGTCGGGGCGGGGCGTCGCGGCCGGCTCGGCCTTCGTCGCGGCCGCCGCGTTCCGTACGGACTTCAGCGCGCCCCGCACCCGGTCGGTGGCCGCGTCGGCGGGCTTCTCCCGGGGGGTCGCGGGGGCCTTGGGCGCCCGCTGGGGACGCGGCAGCACCGGGATGGCCATGGTGACGTCCGGTGCCGGCGCGGGCACCGGCGCGGCGGGCGCGTCGAGGACGGCCTTCAGCAGGACGCGGGCGCCGGCGTCGTCGAGCCGCTGCGCCGGGTCCTTGGCGAGCAGGCCGTAGATGACCTTCTCCAGCTCCGGGCCGGCGTTCTTGGGCGGGTCGACGGGTTCGGTCATCACCGCGGTGAGGGTGGCGATGGCGGAACCCTTGTCGTACGGCGGGCTGCCCTCGACCGCCGCGTACAGCAGTCCGCCCAGCGACCACAGGTCGGCGGCGGGGCCGGGCTTGTGGCCCCGGGCGCGCTCGGGCGAGATGTACGACGGGGCGCCGACGAGCATGCCGGTGGAGGTGATCGAGGGGTCGCCCTCGACCTGGGCGATGCCGAAGTCGGTGAGGACGACCCGGCCGTCCTCGGCGATCAGCACGTTGGAGGGCTTCACGTCGCGGTGCAGGATGCCCTCGCGGTGCGCGGAGCGCAGGACGTCGAGGATGGCGAGGCCGACCTCGGCGGCGCGGCGGGGGCTGAGCGTGCCGTCCTCGCGCACGGCGTCGGCGAGGGACTTGCCCTCGATGAGCTCCATGACGATCCAGGGGCGGTCGTCCTCGTCGACGACGTCGTAGACGGTCACGGCGCCGTTGTTACGGATCCGGGCGATGGCCTTCGCCTCGCGCAGGGTCCGGGTGATGAGGCGTCGCTTCTCGTCCTCGTCGATGCTGTTGGGGAAGCGGAGCTCCTTGACGGCCACCGTGCGGCCGAGGGTCTCGTCCACCGCGCGCCACACGGTGCCCATGCCGCCGCGCCCGAGAACGACGCCGAGGCGGTAGCGGCCCGCGAGCAGGCGGCCCTCGCCGGTGGGCGCGTTGCCGGAGGCGGGCGTCTTGCGGAACCGGTCGCTGCCGAGGCCCGCCCGGGTCCCGTCGCCGTCCCCGGCCCCGAAACCGGCCGAGCCGGTGGACGGCTCGGTCCCCCGCAGCCGCCCGGCCGCCGTGACGGCGGTCGCCGCACCGGTCCCGGAGGCCGCACCCGCAGTCGCCGCACCGGAGCCGCCGGCCGCCGCCTCCGCATCCGTCTCCGGCGTCACCGCGCCCGTTCCCGTGGTGTGCCCGTCGCTGCCGGTCCGGCCGATGGGAGAGGTCTTCTTCCCCTCGTCCGGGTCCGCGGCCGGGCCGCCGGCTGCCGCGGATCCGGCGGCGGACGCCGCGTCATCCTTCGGGTCGTCAGACGGCTTTCCGTTCCCCGGGGTCGCCGCGCCGTCGGACCCGGTCGGACCCTCTGGTTCCGCCGTGTCGGCGGCCCCCTCCGACCGGCCGGACCCCGCGTCCCGTTCCGCCTCGCGCGCGGCCGGCACCGTGCCCCGGTCGCCGTCGGTCGCGGCCCCCGCGGCGGCGTCCCGCCGGGGGTCCTTCGCCGTGTCCCGCGACTGCTCCGCCTCCGACATGCGTCCCCTCTGCGATCCCTGATCTCCGCCGCGTCTGCCGCTTCCCGCGCGATGCGGTAACCCGCCCTGGAAGAGAGCCCATTGTCCCTCACCTCGGGAGGGGTGACGTCCCCGGGTCCGTACTCCGGGATGACGACGCCCGAGCACGGCTCCCAGGTTCCCCCGGGATCCCCTCCGTCGCGAATCCCCCCGGCGCCCGCAGGCCCTGGCCGCACCTCCTCCTCACGCTCCGTCCTCGCGCCCCGTCCTCACCCCTGCCGTACGCCCCGTCAGATGGGCACGATGTCGGGCGCCCCCAGCCGGGCGGCGTCCGCCGTCTGGTCGTCGGGCTGCCGCTGCGACTCGCGCTCGGCCTCCACCCGCTTCTCGTAGTGCTCGACCTCCTTCTCGACCTGGCGCTCGTCCCAGCCCAGGACGGGCGCCATGAGGCCGGCGCACTCGCGCGCGCTGCGCGTGCCCCGGTCGAAGGTCTCGATCGAGATGCGGGTCCTGCGGGTGAGGACGTCGTCCAGGTGGCGGGCGCCCTCGTGGGAGGCGGCGTAGACGATCTCGGCGCGCAGATAGTCCTCGGCGCCCGCCAGGGGTTCGCCGAGGCTCGGGTCCCGGTCGACGAGGGCGAGCAGTTCCTCCGTCAGGGATCCGTAGCGGTTGAGGAGATGCTCGATCCGGACGACGTGGAGGCCGTGCCGGGCGGCGATCCGGGCCCGGGCGTTCCACAGGGCCCGGTAGCCCTCGGCGCCGATCAGCGGGGTGTCCTCGGTGACGCAGGGGGCGACGCGCTGGTCGAGGCCGTGGATCGCCTCGTCCACGGCGTCCTTGGCCATGATCCGGTAGGTCGTGTACTTGCCGCCGGCCACCACGACGAGGCCGGGCACCGGGTGGGCGACGGTGTGTTCGCGGGAGAGTTTGCTGGTGGCGTCGGACTCACCGGCGAGCAGCGGCCGCAGGCCCGCGTAGACGCCTTCGACGTCGTCGCGGGTGAGCGGGGTGGCGAGCACGCTGTTGACGTGGTCGAGGAGGTAGTCGATGTCGGCACTGGAGGCGGCCGGGTGGGCCTTGTCCAGGTCCCAGTCGGTGTCGGTGGTGCCGACGATCCAGTGCCGGCCCCAGGGGATCACGAACAGCACGGACTTCTCCGTGCGGAGGATGAGGCCGGTGGTCGAATGGATGCGGTCCTTGGGCACGACCAGGTGGATGCCCTTGGAGGCGCGGACGTGGAACTGTCCCCGCTCGCCGATGAGGGCCTGGGTGTCGTCGGTCCAGACGCCGGTGGCGTTGACGATCTGCTTGGCCCGGATCTCGTACTCGCCGCCCGCCTCGACGTCCTGGACGCGCGCGCCGACGACGCGCTCGCCCTCGCGGAGGAAGCCGACGACCCGGGCCCGGCTCGCGACCCGGGCCCCGTAGGAGGCGGCGGTACGGACGAGGGTGGTGACGAAGCGGGCGTCGTCCATCTGGGCGTCGTAGTACTGGAGGGCCCCGACCAGGGCGTCCTTCCGCAGACACGGGGCGACCCGCAGGGCGTGGCGCCGGGAGAGGTGCCGGTGGACGGGCAGGCCGCGTCCGTGGCCCGAGGAGACGGACATCGCGTCGTACAGGGCGACGCCGGAGCCCGCGTAGAGCCGCTCCCAGCCCTTGTGCTGGAGCGGGTAGAGGAAGGGCACGGGTTTCACCAGGTGCGGGGCGAGCCGCTCCAGGAGCAGCCCGCGCTCCTTGAGGGCTTCCCGCACGAGGGCGAAGTCCAGCATCTCCAGGTAGCGCAGGCCGCCGTGGATGAGCTTGCTGGACCGGCTGGAGGTGCCGGAGGCCCAGTCGCGGGCCTCGACGAGGCCGGTGGAGAGGCCTCTGGTGGCGGCGTCCAGCGCCGTCCCCGCGCCGACCACTCCGGCGCCGACGACCAGCACGTCCAGCTCGCGCTCGGCCATGGCCGCGAGCGCCTCGGCGCGCTGCGCGGGCCCCAGTGTCGCTGTCCTCACGTCTGCTGCCTCCCGTCGTCCCCCGTCGGTCCCGCGTACCCGCCGTCCGCGTGCTCACGCGGCCGGGCGGGATCACCGGACGTGTGTGGTCCGGCTCACAGCTCGATTCTGGCCCGGCCCGGTGACTTCAGCCACCGCCCCTCCCCCCACCTGTGGATAACACTCGGCGACCTGCGGCCTCACAATGCCGCATATCGGTCATATTTACGCCTAGTCTGACAGTGCGTTCGCCCCGTTCTGTCCACCGGGCTTGCGGACCGCGTCCACTCCGGCTACAGGGAAGGACGGCCCACCCCCCATGCCCGCTGATCTCGCCGTCATCGGCCTCGGCCACCACGGACTCCCCCTCGCCCAGGCCGCCGTCGCCGCAGGCATCGACACCATCGGCTACGACACCGACCCGCGCCCCGCCACCGAACTCGCCGCCGGCCGCCCCCCGGTCGACGGCTCCCTCTCCACGCCCGAGATCCGCCGGATGCTCGCCGGGCGCTTCCGGCCCACCACCAACCCCGCCGAACTCGGCCGGGTCCGCACCGCCGTGCTCTGCGCCCCCACTCCCCCCGGCCCCGACGGCGGCCTCGACCTGACCGCCGTCGAGGACGCCGCCCGTGCCCTCGCCGCCCGGCTGCGCCCCCACACCACCGTCCTGCTCGAATCACCCGTCCCGCCGGGCACCACCGAAGGCCTGCTGCGCGACCTCCTCGAAGCGGGCTCCGGGCTGCGCGCCGGCCGCGACTTCCACCTCGCGTACTCCCCGGGCCGGCTCGACCCCGGCAGCCGTACGCACGGATTCGCCGGCACCCCGAAGGTCATCGGCGGCCTCACCCCGGCCTGCACCGAGTCCGCCGCCGCCTTCTACGGGCGCCTCACCGACAAGGTGGTACGCGCGCGTGGCCCGCGCGAGGCGGAGACGGTCAAGCTGCTGGAGACCAACTTCCGGCACGTCAACATCGCCCTCGTCAACGAGATGGCGGTCCTCTGCCACGACCTCGGCGTCGACCTCTGGGACGTCATCCGCTGCGCCGAGACGAAGCCCTTCGGCTTCCAGGCCTTCCGCCCGGGTCCCGGCGTCGGCGGCCACGGCGTCCCCGTCGAACGCCTCGGCGACCACCGTCCCCTCCGCCTCGTGGAACTCGCCGGCGAGGTCAACGAGCGCATGCCGCAGTACGTCGTCCGGCGCGCCGCCACCCTCCTGAACGAGCACGGCAAGTCGGCCCGCGGCGCCCGGGTCCTTCTGCTCGGGATCACGTACAAACCCGATCTCGCCGACCGGCAGGGCTCCCCCGCCGACGAGATCGCCCGCCGTCTGATGGACCTGGGGGCGGCCGTCAGCTACCACGACCCGCACGTCCCCCACTGGCGCGTCCGCGACCTGCCGGTCCCCCGCGCCGACTCCCTCTACGAGGCCGCCGCCCACGCGGACCTCACGATCCTGCTCCAGCACCACCGCACGTACGACCTCCAGGGCCTGTCCGTGAAGGCCCAGCTGCTTCTCGACACCCGCGGCGCCACGCCCGCCGGCGCCGCCCACCGCCTCTGAGCCCGGGCCCCCCGGAAAGCGGCCCGAGGCGGCCCGTACGCGGAAGGGCCCCGCACCACCCGGTGCGGGGCCCTTCTCGGCCGGTGGGAACGCCGGGACGTCAGCGCTTGTGCTGGGCGTCCGCGACCGTCACCTCGACGCGCTGGAACTCCTTGAGCTCGCTGTAGCCCGTGGTGGCCATCGCGCGGCGCAGGGCGCCGAAGAAGTTCATCGAACCGTCCGGGGTGTGCGACGGGCCCGCGAGGATCTCCTCGGTGGTGCCCACGATGCCCAGGTCGACCAGCTTGCCGCGCGGCACGTCCTCGTGGACGGCCTCCATGCCCCAGTGGTGGCCCTTGCCGGGCGCGTCCGTGGCGCGGGCGAGGGGCGAGCCGATCATCACCGCGTCGGCGCCGCAGGCGATGGCCTTCGGCAGGTCACCGGACCAGCCGACGCCGCCGTCCGCGATGACGTGCACGTACCGGCCGCCGGACTCGTCCATGTAGTCCCGGCGGGCCGCGGCCACGTCGGCGACGGCGGTGGCCATCGGGACCTGGATGCCGAGCACGTTGCGGGTGGTGTGGGCGGCGCCGCCGCCGAAGCCGACCAGGACGCCCGCCGCGCCGGTGCGCATCAGGTGCAGGGCCGCCGTGTAGGTGGCACAGCCGCCGACGATGACCGGCACGTCGAGCTCGTAGATGAACTGCTTCAGGTTCAGCGGCTCGGCGGCGCCGGAGACGTGCTCGGCGGAGACGGTCGTGCCCCGGATGACGAAGATGTCCACGCCGGCGTCGACGACGGCCTTGGAGAACTGCGCGGTGCGCTGCGGGGAGAGCGCGGCGGCGGTGACGACGCCGGAGTCGCGCACCTCCTTGATGCGCTGCCCGATCAGCTCCTCCTTGATCGGAGCGGCGTAGATCTCCTGCAGACGGCGGGTCGCGGCGGCCTCGTCCAGCTCCGCGATCTCGTCGAGCAGCGGCTGCGGGTCCTCGTACCGGGTCCACAGGCCCTCGAGGTTCAGCACGCCCAGGCCGCCGAGCTCGCCGATGCGGATGGCGGTCTGCGGCGAGACGACCGAGTCCATGGGGGCGGCCAGGAAGGGCAGCTCGAAGCGGTAGGCGTCGATCTGCCAGGCGATCGAGACCTCCTTCGGGTCCCGGGTGCGCCGGCTCGGTACGACGGCGATGTCGTCGAACGCGTACGCCCTGCGGCCGCGCTTGCCGCGCCCGATCTCGATCTCAGTCACGTTGTGTGGCCTTTCCCTCTGAGTCTGCGCCTACCAGTATCGCCGAAGCGCGCGGAAGGGGCGGCTCCGGCCACATGCCGGAACCGCCCCCCGGGCGTCGCGGAGTGTTACTTCCTGCTGTAGTTCGGCGCCTCGACCGTCATCTGGATGTCGTGCGGGTGGCTCTCCTTGAGGCCCGCGGACGTGATCCGGACGAAGCGGCCCTTCGACTCCATCTCGGCGATGGTGGCCGCGCCGACGTAGCCCATGGTCTGGCGCAGGCCGCCGACGAGCTGGTGCAGCACGTTGGCCAGGGGGCCGCGGTAGGGCACCTGGCCCTCGACGCCCTCGGGCACGAGCTTGTCGTCGGAGGAGACCTCGGCCTGGAAGTAGCGGTCCTTCGAGTACGAACGGCCCTGGCCGCGCGACTGCATGGCGCCGAGCGACCCCATGCCGCGGTACGACTTGAACTGCTTGCCGTTGATGAAGAGGAGCTCGCCCGGGGACTCCTCACAGCCCGCCAGGAGGCTGCCGAGCATCACCGTGTCGGCGCCGGCGGCCAGCGCCTTGCCGATGTCACCGGAGTACTGCAGGCCGCCGTCGCCGATCAGCGGGACACCGGCGGCGCGGGCCGCGAGGGACGCCTCGTAGATGGCGGTGACCTGCGGGACGCCGATGCCGGCGACCACACGGGTGGTGCAGATGGAGCCGGGGCCGACGCCCACCTTGATGCCGTCGACACCGGCGTCGATCATCGCCTGCGCGCCGTCGCGGGTGGCGACGTTGCCGCCGATCACGTCGACGTTCACGCTCGACTTGATCTTCGCCATCCAGCTCAGGGCGTTGCTGTTGTGCCCGTGGGAGGTGTCGACGATCAGGAAGTCCGCGCCGGCCGCGGCGAGCGCCTGGGCGCGCTCCAGGGCCTCGGGGCTCGCGCCGACGGCGGCGCCGACGAGCAGGCGGCCCTCGGCGTCCTTGGCGGCGTTCGGGTACTTCTCCGCCTTGACGAAGTCCTTGACGGTGATGAGGCCCTTGAGGATGCCCTTGTCGTCGACGAGGGGCAGCTTCTCGATCTTGTGGCGGCGGAGCAGCTCCATGGCGTCCACGCCGGAGATGCCGACCTTGCCGGTGACCAGCGGCATCGGGGTCATGACCTCGCGCACCTGGCGGCTGCGGTCGCTCTCGAAGGCCATGTCGCGGTTGGTCACGATGCCGAGCAGCTTGCCGGCCGGGTCCGTGACGGGGACACCGCTGATGCGGAACTTGGCGCAGAGCGCGTCCGCCTCGGCGAGGGTCGCCTCCGGGTGCACGGTGATCGGATCGGTGACCATGCCGGACTCGGAGCGCTTGACCAGGTCGACCTGGTTGACCTGGTCCTCGACGGAGAGGTTCCGGTGCAGCACGCCGACGCCGCCCAGGCGGGCCATGGCGATCGCCATGCGGGACTCGGTCACCTTGTCCATCGCCGCGGAGAGCAGCGGGATGTTGACCCGGACGTTCCGTGAGATGCGGGACGAGGTGTCGACCGCGTTGGGGAGCACCTCGGATGCACCCGGCAGCAGCAGTACATCGTCGTAAGTCAGCCCGAGTGTCGCGAATTTCTCGGGCACTCCGTCGACGTTGGTCATGACACCTTCCCCAATGGCCTTGATCGGTGCGGATGTCCATGCTAACGGGCCGCGACCGTGTCTCATTCCACGATCAAGATCCGCGGGAAGCTTTGGACGTTCCTACGTGTACGTGAGGGACACCGGCGACCCGTGACCCTTACTGCCCGGCCACCGTCCCCACGCCGGGCCCGACGGCGACCCGCGGCGGTCGGCCGGCGCGGCCTTCCGGGCGGTTACTGCTCGGCCAGCGCCCGCAGCCGGCTGAGCGCGCGGTGCTGGGCGACCCGTACCGCTCCCGGGGACATGCCGAGCATCTGCCCGGTCTCCTCGGCGGTCAGGCCGACGGCCACCCGGAGCACCAGCAGCTCGCGCTGGTTCTCGGGCAGGTTGGCGAGCAGTTTCTTGGCCCACTCGGCGTCGTCGCTGAGCAGGGCGCGCTCCTCCGGCCCGAGCGAGTCGTCGGGCCGCTCGGGCATCTCGTCGGAGGGTACGGCCGTGGAGCCCGGGTGCCGCATGGCGGCCCGCTGGAGGTCCGCGACCTTGTGTCCGGCGATGGCGAAGACGAAGGCCTCGAAGGGCCTGCCCGTGTCCTTGTAGCGCGGCAGCGCCATGAGCACGGCGACGCAGACCTCCTGGGCGAGGTCCTCCACGAAGTGGCGGGCGTCACCGGGCAGCCGGTTCAGCCGGGTGCGGCAGTAGCGCAGCGCGAGCGGGTGCACCCGCGCGAGGAGGTCGTGGGTGGCCTGCGCGTCCCCCTCGACCGCGCGCGAGACGAGCGCACCGATCTCCCCCTGCCCGGCAGGCATGGGGGACCCCATGGTCTCGTCGTCGCGCATCGCTCCATGGTGCCTTGACGCCTCGTCGTTCGCGGCACCGCGTCCGTAGTTGTGCACCGAAGCGTTATGAGCAGGTGCGCCGGAAGTCATCTCTGGCGCCCTCCCCTTCCGCTCGATCGACTCGTCCCCGAGGAACTCCACACCCTCAAGGATGCGGCATTCGGCCGGGAAGTGACACAAGCCCGCCCCGTCCGCCCCACGACGGACGGGGTACGGACGGTAAGGCGGTCGGTGACCTGCGGCTCAGCGGACCAGACCCCAGCGGAAGCCGAGCGCGACGGCATGGGCCCGGTCGGAGGCGCCCAGCTTCTTGAAGAGACGGCGCGCGTGGGTCTTGACCGTGTCCTCGGAGAGGAAGAGCTCGCGCCCGATCTCCGCGTTGGACCGGCCGTGGCTCATGCCTTCGAGGACCTGGATCTCGCGCGCGGTGAGGGTGGGCGCGGCGCCCATCTCGGCCGAGCGGAGACGGCGCGGGGCGAGCCGCCAGGTCGGGTCGGCGAGGGCCTGCGTCACCGTGGCCCGCAGTTCGGCGCGCGAGGCGTCCTTGTGCAGGTAGCCACGGGCACCCGCGGCCACCGCGAGCGCGACACCGTCGAGGTCCTCCGCGACGGTGAGCATGATGATCCGGGCGCCGGGGTCGGCGGAAAGCAGCCGGCGCACGGTTTCCACACCACCGAGGCCGGGCATGCGCACGTCCATCAGGATGAGGTCCGAGCGGTCCGCGCCCCAGCGGCGGAGGACTTCCTCGCCGTTGGCCGCGGTGGTCACGCGCTCGACGCCGGGCACGGTCGCGACCGCGCGGCGAAGCGCCTCTCGGGCAAGCGGGGAGTCGTCGCAGACGAGAACGGACGTCATGACTGACCTCCGCGGCTCTCGCAGCTGTTGCGCGTCACCTTGAGCCTCCAGGGCTGGTACGTATCGTCACCTGTGCGGTTGACGCTCCCGGACGTCTGCCCGATCGCTTTTTCCTTCAACCGCCTCCGCACTCTCAACGACGGTCACTCGAAAGAGTTACGGGTCGGACAGCAGCCTTCGGCACTCTACGTGAGGGGCCGTGCGCGGCACGTACGCGGAGGCGAGTGTCGCGAATCTTTCGCCCCGACACCCAAGCCTTTGCACCATTTAGCGGGTTTTCTTCCCTTTTCGCGGTGTCTGTGGCTAGATTCGCAATGAGTCATATTTACATCTACTTAGACAGTAGTTGTAGTTGCCCGACCCGTCGGGGCCCGAGGGGAGCCCCTCCACAGCCTTCACCCGCCCGTCTATCCGTTCGACACGGTTTCAAGGGGACTAGCGCTATGGCAGATTTCTCCCGCCTTCCCGGACCCAACGCCGATCTGTGGGACTGGCAGCTCCTCGCGGCCTGCCGCGGGGTCGACAGCTCCTTGTTCTTCCATCCCGAGGGAGAGCGCGGCGCGGCACGGAGTGCGCGTGAGAACTCGGCGAAAGAGGTCTGCATGCGGTGCCCGGTGCGCGCGGAGTGCGCGGCCCACGCACTCGCCGTGCGGGAGCCCTACGGCGTGTGGGGCGGCCTCACCGAGGACGAGCGCGAGGAGCTCATGGGACGCGCGCGCAACCGCCTGATGACGGCGGGCTCCGCGACCACGGCGTCGGCGTCGGCGTCCGGCACGGCCTCGTCGGCCATGGGCCGACCGACCGCCGGACACAACTGAAGGAACGTTTCAGCAGACGAACCGGCCCGGCGAGGGAACCGCAATTGGCCGGGCCCGGGCAGGGCCGGACCGCACCGGACCGCAACCGACCGCCGCCGCACCGCGCTCGCACCCGCACCGCACCGCACCGCACCGCACCAGGGAACGCACGAGACTCCGGGACCGCACCGGCGACGCGCACGGGCCGACGCGCCCCGCGCCGTCCCGACGCCCCTACGTCCCGGGCCAGGCCATCCGACGGGCCCCCGCGCACGCCGGGCCGCCGGCACGCCGGCACGTGTCCGGCCCCCGCGCCCCCGCCGGGACGTGCCCACGCCGTCCGCCCGCGTCCACGTCCACACACGCGTGGACGCGTCCGCGTGCGCGTGGCGGCGTCTACGCGCGCGTGGCGGCGCGGGTGAGCTGTTCGAGGGTGGCCGCGACCGCCGGGACCTGGGCGAGGTCGGGCAGGGTCAGCGCCACGATCTCCCGCTCCACGGCAGGCTCGACCGTGACGGTCCGCGCCCCCTTGGGCCGTACGGACTCGATGGCGAGTTCCGGCAGGACCGCGACGCCCAGTCCCGCGCCGACCAGGCCGACCACGGCCGGGTAGTCGTCGGTGGCGAAGTCGATCCGGGGGGTGAACCCGGCGCGCTCGCAGACGTCCACGAGCTGGCGGCGGCAGCGCGGGCAGCCCGCGATCCACGACTCCTCGGCCAGTTCGTCGATGCCCACCGCGTCGGCGCCGGCGAGCCGGTGCCCTTCGGGGACCAGGCCCACGAGCCGGTCGGTGAGGAGCGGGCGGACCACGAGGTCGTCCCACTCGGAGGGTCCGGCTCCGTAGCGGAAGGCCAGGGCCACGTCGCAGTCGCCCTCGCGCAGCATCTCGACGGAGCGGGGCGGCTCGGCCTCGACCAGCGAGACGCGCGTGCCGGGGTGTTCCGCGCGGAGGGCGGCGAGTGCGGTGGGGACGAGGGTGGAGCTGCCGCTGGGGAAGGAGACCAGGCGGACGCGGCCGGCCCGCAGACCGGCGATGGCGGCGACCTCCTCCTCGGCGGCGGTCAGCCCCGCGAGGATGCCGGAGGCGTGGCGGACGAGGACCTCGCCGGCCTGCGTGAGGCGCATCTCCCGGCCGGTGCGGACCAGCAGCGGCGTACCGGCCGAGGTCTCCAGGGCCTTCATCTGCTGGCTGACGGCGGGCTGGGTGCACCCCAGTTCACGCGCGGCGGCGGAGAAGGAGCCGGTGGCGGCGACGGCGCGCAGGACACGGAGGTGACGGGCCTCGATCATGGTTCAAGCATAAGTGAGACTTGGGGTGATCGACTGGACTCCAGCAAGTTCTTTGAGCAGGGGCCCCCTTAGGGTGCTGTCATGTTCTTGCTGACTGTGAACGCGGGCCGGGCGAAGGCCGTCGACTACACCGATGCCCCTTCGGGGAGGACGGGCATCGACAAGCGGCCCGTCGACGGGCCGGTGCGGATCGAGTCCCCGGGGCCGGGCGGGGCGGGCGCGAGCGGGGTCGCCGGTGACGACGTCTGCGACCTGCGCTTCCACGGGGGCGCCGACCGGGCGGTGTACGCGTTCGCCCGCGAGGACCTGGACCGGTGGGAGCGGGAGCTCGGCCGTGAGCTGGACAACGGCTCCTTCGGCGAGAACCTCACGCTGAGCGGCGTCGACGTGAACGGCGCCCTGGTCGGGGAGCGCTGGCGGATCGGTGACCAGGTGGTCCTGGAGGTCACCGGGGGCCGCATCCCGTGCCGTACCTTCGCCGGCTTCCTCGGGGAGAAGGGCTGGGTGAAGCGGTTCACGCAGTCGGACGCGGGGCCCGGCGCGCTGTTGCGGGTGATCGAGCCGGGCGAGATCCGGGCCGGGGACCCGGTGGCGGTGGTGCACCGGCCCGGCCACGAGGTGACGGTCGCCTTCCTGCACCGGGCCGCGACCGCCGAGCGGAGTCTGCTGCCCGCCACCCTGGCCGCCGCCGACTGGATGGAGTCGGGGCTCCTCGGCCTGGCCCGGCAGTACGCGGAGAAGTACGCGTCCGAGGGGGCCGGGGCCGCCGGGGAGGGGACCGAGGGCGAGGGCGCCTGACGGGCGGGCCGGGCACTACGGTTCGGTCATGACGACTGCACTGATTACGGGCGCCACCGCGGGCATCGGGGCCGCCTTCGCACGGAGACTCGCGGCGGACGGCCATGACGTCGTGCTCGTGGCCCGGGACGTGAAGCGGCTGCGCGAGCAGGCGACCGAACTGCACGACCGGCACGGCGTCGAGGCCGAGGTCCTGGCGGCGGACCTGTCGCAGGAGGAGGGGATCGCGGCCGTCGAGGCCCGGCTCTCCGACCGCAGGCAGCCGGTCGACCTGCTCGTGAACAACGCGGGCTTCGGCAACAAGGGCCGCTTCCTCGAAGTGTCCATGGCCGACGAGCTGAAGATGCTGCGGGTGCACTGCGAGGCGGTGCTGCGCCTCACCTCGGCCGCCGCGGCCTCGATGAAGGAGCGCCGCAGGGGCGGGGTGGTGAACGTGGCCTCGGTCGCCGCCTTCGTGCCGCGCGGCACGTACGGGGCGTCCAAGGCGTGGGTGGTGCAGTTCACCCAGGGCGCGGCCCGGGACCTCGCGGGGAGCGGGGTGCGGCTGATGGCGCTGTGCCCCGGCTTCGTGCGGACGGAGTTCCACCAGCGGGCCGGGATGGGGACCGACAACATCCCGGGCTGGATGTGGCTGGACGCCGACCGGCTGGTGGCGGCGGCGCTCACCGACCTGGAGCGCGGGAGGACGCTCTCGATCCCCGACCCGCGCTACAAGGCCCTCATGGGTGTCGTGAAGCTGGCACCGCGCGGCCTGCTGGGCGGTGTCTCCTCCCGGGCGGGGCGCAAGTACGGGCCGAAGTAGGCCCGTCACCCGCCGAACCGCCCGGCCGTGCGCGGGTCAGCCGTTGCCCTGGTCCCCGTGGGCGCCGTTCCCGGAACCGCCCGGGTCGGCGGGCGGCGCGCAGCCCCGGGCCCCGGCGGCACCACGGGCCTCCGCCGTACCGAGGGTGTCCAGGTCCAGTCGGTCGGTGGGACCGTCGGGCCAGGTCACCCGCAGGGTGTGGCCGGTGATGCGGATGTGCGCGAGGCGCGCGGCGGGGGCCGGGTCGGGTGCGGCGGTGAGGGAGGCGAGGGCGACGAAGAGGCTCGCGGGGCCGCTCGTGGTGCCGTGCAGGGCGAGGGTGCGGCTGCCGGGGCCCTGAAGGGTTTCCCCGGTGGGGAGGGGGGTGGCCGTGCTGCCGGCGGGGTAGCCGTGGACGGGGTGGAGCTGGGCGTGGGGGCCGCCGGGGGTGGTGGCCCAGCCGGTCTGCCGTACGGGTGTCCCTTCCGGGGCGCCGAGGACGAGGTGGGCGCGGACCTCGGCGCGGCCGTGGGCGAGGGTCACGGAACGGACCGTCACGCCGGGCAGCGGGGTGTGCGAGGAGGCGGCCCAGCGGGGGCCCGTACCGGCGGGGGCGGCGGGGCCTCGGGTGGTCGCCTTCCCGTCCGCGAGCAGCGCGAAGTGGTTGTCGGCGGGGGCGGGCGCGGTGGTGGGTCCCGTACGGGTGGAGTAGGCGTGGCGGGCGTAGCCGGGGTCGTCCTCGCCGCCCGGGACGGCGTGGACGTGGTTGCTGCCGTGGTTGTGGAGGCGTACGAGACCGTCGGCCGCGGTGGTCTGGACGAGGAGTCCCGCGGGGGCGAAGGGGCGGACGGTGTCGGCCCGTTCGGCGGGCAGGGGTTCCTCGGGGTCGGTCCAGGCGGGGTGGTCCGGGGGAAGCAGCAGCCCGAGGAAGCCCTTGGCCGCCCAGTAGGGGGAGCAGGGGCCCGAGTAGTCCTGGACCAGCGGCGGGTACGGGCCGTGCCAGCCGAGCGTGAGCAGACCGCGTGTGTCGGTGGCGCCGCGCTCGTGGAAGTACCGCAGGGCGCCCGAGGCGAGCCGGCGGGTGGCGCCGGGGCCGAGCGGGGTGTGTCCGGTGAGGGTGCCGAGCCAGGGGGCGGCGACCGCGGCGAAGCGGTAGATCAGGGAGCGCCCGTACGGGACGGGGGCACCGGAGGCGTCGAAGAGGTGGACGTGGGCGTCGAGGTGGGCGCGCAGGCGGGGCCCGTACCGGTCGAGGAGGGCCCGGTCGCCGGCGAGGTGCGCGTGGAGGACGGGGTAGAAGTGCAGGGCCCAGGCGTTGTAGTGGTCGAAGGCGCGGTTGTCGCCGTCGCTGTACCAGCCGTCGCCGCGCCACCAGTCCTCGACGCGGGCCAGGGAACGGCCGGCGGTGGCGGCGGCCCGGTCGGCGGCGATGCCCGCGTCCTGGAGGAAGCCGGCGACGGTGAGGCCGAACAGCCACCAGTTGTTGTCGACGGGGGACGGGCCGAGGGCGGGGAGCAGCCAGTCGGCGGTGCGGTGGCGGGTGGCGTCGTCGAGCCGGTCCCAGAGCCAGGGGCGGGTGAGGCGCAGGGCGAGGGCCACGGAGGCGGACTCCACGACGGCCTGGCGGGTGCGGGCCGGGAGCGGCCAGGAGTCGGGGCCGTCCCCGCCGGGTGCGGCGGTCCCGGCGGTGAGGCCCTCGGCGTACCGGTCGAGGTGGCCATGGGGGTCGTGCCCCCGGGCGCCGGCGACGCGGAGCGCGGCGAGGAGGAACGTACGGGCATAGCCCTCCAGGCCGTCGGAGCGGGTGCCGGACCAGCTGGGGCGCGGACCCGGCAGAGCGATGAGCGCCTTCCGGGGTGAGGCGTACGGCCGGACGGCGAGCAGCAGCCGGTCGGCGGCGGTCTCCCAGTGGGCACGGGTCCAGCCGGTGTACGGGCTCAGCTCACGGTTCTCGGGCGGGCTGGGCATGATGCTCCCTGAGGCTCCCTGCGGATGACGTCCGCGTCGCCCGATCCTGAAGACGCTCCGATCGAACGTCAAGAGACGAGGAGCGAATGATCGAAATTCCTGCGGTTCGATCACCGTGCTCTACAGTCGGGGCACCACCACCACCGCGAGGGGGAACCGCACGTGCGCGAGAGTGCCGCCGAACGACACGACCGACTGCTGGCCCTGGTGCGCGAACGCGGCACCGCCCGCGTCTCCGACCTGGCCGCCCGGCTCGGGGTCTCCCCCGTCACCGCCCGCCGCGACGTCGAGGCGCTGGCCGCGCGGGGCCTGCTCGACCGGGTGCACGGCCAGGTCTCCTGGCCCCGCGCCGCGCCGGGCGCGGCGCCCGACGCGGATGCCGGCCCGCGCGGCGAGGGCCTGGTCCTGGGGCTGCTCGCGCCCTCCGCCACGTACTACTTCGCCGAGGTGATCCGGGGTGCCCACGAGGCGGCGGCGCGGGCCGGCGCCCGGCTCGTGCTGCGCGTGTCGGACTACCGGCCGGAGGAGGACCGGGCGCGCACCGAGGGCCTGCTCGCGGCGGGCGCCGCGGGTGTCCTCGTGGCACCCGGCTGGCGCGGTCCGGAGGACCGGCTCGCGTACGGGGACTGGCTGGCCGAACTGCCCGTTCCGGCGGTGCTCCTGGAGCGGCGGGCCGAGCCGGGGAGCCCGCTCGACGGCCTGGACCGGGTCGCCTCGGACCACGCGCACGGGGTGCTGCTGGCGCTGCGGCACCTGCTCGGGCTCGGCCACTCCACGCCCCTGCTGGTGGCCCGCCGTGACTCGCCCACGGCCCTCGCGGTGCGGGCCGGGTACGCGGAGGCGCTCGGGACGCTGGGCCTGGCGGAACCGCGGCCGGTCATCGACTCCGTACCCGCGGAGGCGGATCCGGAGGGCTTCGAACGGGCCGTGCGGGCGCTGCACGAGGCGGTCGGTTCGGGCCTGGCGAGCGCGGCGCTCGTGCACAACGACGTGGACGCCATCGAGATCGTCCAGCGGCTCGGGGAGCTGGGGGTGCGGGTGCCCCGGGACCTGGCCCTGATCGCGTACGACGACGAGGTCGCGGCCCTCGCGGACACCCCGCTCACGGCGGTCGCCCCGCCCAAGCGGCAGGTCGGCCGGCACGCGGCCGAGCTGCTGGTGGAGCGGCTCACGGAGGCGTCGGACGGGGGCCGGGACCCGGACGCGGCGCGCCGCCATCTGAGCCTGCTGCCGAGGCTGCGGGTGCGGGACTCGTGCGGGAGCACCGGCACCTGATCGGTCTGATCTTTTTTCGATCAATCAATCTTTCGCTCTTGACTTCGTTCAGGAACGGTCCCAGGATCACGGCCAACCCCGTCCACGCCGCCGATCAGGAGCCGTGCCGTGAGCCTCAGTTGGAGCAGAACGACCCGCCTCGCCGCAGGCGCCGCCACCGCCCTGGCCGTCCTCACGGCCTGCGGCGGTGGCGGTGCGGACACCCCGGACACCGCGGACAGGCCGAACGGCCCCGTCACCCTCACCTTCTGGGGCTGGGCCAAGGGCACCAAGGACGCGGTGGCGGCCTTCAACGCCTCCCACACCGACATCCAGGTGACGTTCGAGGAGATCCCCTCCGGCACCGCCGGCGGTTACGCCAAGATCTCCAACGCCGTGAAGGCGGGCAACGCCCCCGACCTCGTCTCCATCGAGTACCCCTCGCTCCCCGAGTTCGTGAGCTCCGGCGCCCTCCAGGACATCGGTGACGAGTTCACCGAGGCCGACCGCGCCGCCATGCTCCCGCAGTCCGTCGAACTGACCACCCTCGGCGGCAGGACCTGGGCGGTCCCCTTCGACGCCGCCCCCCAGGCCTTCTACTACCGCAAGGACCTCTTCGACCGGTACAAGATCGCCGTCCCCACCACCTGGGACGCGTTCCGCGAGGCCGCCGAACAGGTCAGGAAGGCCGACCCCGAGGCCAGGATCGCCACCTTCTTCCCCGACGACCCGACCACCTTCGAGGCCATGGCCTGGCAGGCCGGCGCCCAGTGGTTCAAGGCCGAGAACGACACCTGGAAGATCGACACCACCGACCCGGCGACCACCAGGGTCACCGCCTACTGGCAGGGCCTCGTCGACGACGGCCTCGTCCACAAGAACGCCTCCTTCAGCCCCGAGTGGACCGGCTCCCTCAAGAACGGCACCACCCTCGGCTACCTCGGCGCGTCCTGGGGCGCGGGCGTCCTCAAGGGAACCCTGCCCGAGCAGAGCGGCAAGTGGGCCGTCGCCCCCCTGCCCAGCTGGGACGGCAGGCCCGCCAGCGGCATGCTCGGCGGCTCCACCTTCGCCGTGACCAAGGACAGCAAGCGCAAGGCGGCCGCGGTCGCCTTCGCCGAGTGGATGTCCACCACCGAGGAGGGCGTCACGGCCCGCATCTCCTCCGGCACCTCCAGCGCCTTCCCCGCCGCCACGGCCCTGCGCCCGGTCGCCAGGAAGGCCTTCGACGCCGGCTTCTACGGCGGCCAGGACATCTACGCCCTCTTCGAGGCCTCCGGCGCCTCCATCAACCCGCACTGGGCGTGGGGCCCGGCCACCGGCACCACCAACACCGCCATCAAGGACGTCTTCGGCCGGATCGCCCCCGGCGGCCCGACCCTCGCCGACGCCGTCAAGGCCGGCCACGACGCCACCGTCGCCGAACTCACCAGGCGCGGCCTGAAGGTCGAGGGCTGACCGGATGACGGCCCGCACCCGCGCCGCCGCGATCCTGCTCGCCCCCTTCTTCCTCCTGTTCACCGCGGTGATGGTGCTGCCGATCGGCTACGCGGTCTGGCTCAGCCTCTTCACCGAGAAGCAGTCCGGGCTGGGCTTCGGCGGCGCAGAGACCGTCTTCACCGGCCTCGGCAACTACCGCGCGGCGCTGGGTGACCGGGCCTTCCGCGAGGGCTTCCTCGTCCTGATCGGCTACTGCCTGCTCTACATCCCCCTGCTCCTCGCCGGGGCCCTCGCCCTCGCGCTCCTCCTCGACTCGGCGCTCGCCCGCGCCCGCCGCTTCTTCCAGCTCGCGCTCTTCCTGCCGCACGCCGTGCCCGGCATCATCGCCGCCCTGATCTGGGTCTACCTCTACACGCCCCGGCTCAGCCCGGTCGTGCAGGCGATGGAGGCCGGCGGGATCGGCTTCGACTTCTTCTCGCCCGAAGGAGCCCTGCCCTCCGTCGTCAACATCGCCCTGTGGGAGTGGCTCGGCTACAACATGGTCATCTTCTACGCGGCCCTCCAGGCCATCGACCGGTCCGTCATCGAGGCGGCCACCGTCGACGGGGCGGGCTCGTGGCGCGTCGCCCTCTCCATCAAGGTCCCGCTCATCAAGGCCTCGCTCGCGATGGTCGGCCTCTTCACGGTCATCGGCTCGCTCCAGCTGTTCACCGAGCCCCTGATCCTCAACAAGGGCACCGGCTCCGCCGTCACCTCCACCTGGACGCCGAACATGTACGCCTACACCGCGGCCTTCGACCGCAACGACTACGGACTCGCCGCGGCGGCCTCCGTGCTCCTCGCCCTGACGGCGGCGCTGCTCTCCTTCGCCGTGACGCGGCTGACCGGGCGCCGGAAGGGGGGCCGGACGGCATGAGCACGCCCCGTACCCCCTCCGTCTGGCTGTCGCGGGCGGCCGTCAACGGCGCCCTCCTGCTTGCCGTCGCCTACACATTGCTCCCCCTGGTCTGGCTGGTGACCGCCGCCACCAAGGACGCCGGCGGACTCCTCGCCGGAGACGCCTTCTCCTTCGAGGGCTTCGACCTCGGCGGCAACCTCTCCCGCCTCGCCGCCCACCAGGACGGCATCTACTTCCGCTGGTACGCCAACAGCCTGCTGTACGCGGGCCTCGGCGCCCTCGCCTGCTCCCTCGTCAGCGTCGCCGCCGGGTACGCCTTCCACGTCCACGACTTCCGCGGCAAGGAGAAGCTGTTCGGGCTCGTCCTCATGGGCGTGCTCGTGCCCACCACCGCACTCGCCCTGCCGATGTACCTGCTCGCCAGCGAGGTCGGCATCGTCAACACCTACGCCGCGGTGCTCCTCCCCGTCCTCGTCAACCCGTTCGGCGTCTACCTCTCCCGGGTCTTCTGCGCCGGCTACATCCCCGACGAGGCCCTGGAGGCCGCCCGTATCGACGGGGCCGGCGAACTGCGCGCCTTCTGGTCCATCGGTCTGCGCATGGTCATGCCCGGCTTGGTGACGGTCTTCCTCTTCCAGTTCACCGCCATCTGGAACAACTTCTTCCTCCCCCTGGTGATGCTCTCGGACCAGAAGCTCTTCCCGCTGAGCCTCGGCCTGTACGCGTGGAACAGCAACGCCCACGCCGAACCCGGCTACTACCCCCTCGTCGTCACCGGATCCCTGCTCGCCGTGGTCCCCCTCGTCATCGCCTTCGTCTCCCTCCAGCGCCACTGGAAGGCGGGTCTGACCGCCGGCAGCGTCAAGTGAGGAGCACAGGTCCCAGCATGCACCCGACCACCGACAACCGCCCCGCCCTGCTCCTCGCGATGGGGCCGGGCGTCGACGCCCGCCTCTTCACCGAGGACCACCGCGCCCGCCTCGCGGCCCTCACCCGCACCGACCCGCACCTCGTCGCCCACGACCTGACCGCCCCGGACGCGCGCGTCGCCGCCGCCCTGGCCGAGGCGGAACTCCTCCTCACCTGCTGGGGCGCCACCCCGCTCACCGCCGAGGTGCTCGCCCGCGCCCCGCGTCTGCGGGCCGTCGTCCACGCGGCCGGCTCCGTCAAGCACCACGTCACCGGCGCCTGCTGGGACCGGGGGCTGCGCGTCACCTCGGCCGCCGCCGCCAACGCGCTGCCGGTCGCCGAGTACACCCTGGCCGCGATCCTCTTCGCCGGGAAGCGGGTCCTGCGCTCCGCCCGGCGGTACGCCGAACTCCGCGCCGGCCGGCGCCTGCTCGCCGAGTCGGCCGACTGGGGCAACCACCACCGCACGGTCGGCATCGTCGGCGCCTCCCGCATCGGCCGCCGCGTCATCGAGCTGCTGCGCCCCTTCGACTTCGAGATCCTGCTCCACGACCCGTACGTGCAGGACCCGCCGCCCGGGGTGGAACTCACCGGCCTGGACGAACTCTGCGCCCGCAGCAGCGTCGTCTCGGTCCACGCGCCCCAACTGCCGTCCACGTACCGGATGATCGGCGCGGCCCAACTCGCCGCGATGCGCGACGGCACCACGCTGATCAACACCTCGCGCGGCTCCCTCATCGACGAACCGGCGCTCCTCCCCCACCTCGTCGCGGGCCGCCTCGACGCGGTCCTCGACGTCACCGACCCGGAACCGCCGCCGCCCGGCTCCCCGCTCCACACCCTCCCGAACGTCCTCCTCACCCCCCACGTGGCGGGCTCACTGGGCAACGAACTGCACCGGATGGCCGACCAGGCCCTGGAGGAGGTGGCGCGCTACGGACGGGGCGAACCGTTCGCGGAGGAGGTACGGGCCTCGGACCTGCGGCACTCGGCGTAGGGCGCGTCCCCGGGACCCTCCGGTCCTAGACTGGAGAAGACCCGCACCCCCGGTCGGGAGGCGTCATGACATTCGTACAGATAATCGACTGCAAGACCAGCCGGGTCGAGGATCTGAACCGGCTCATGGACCATTGGGTCGAGCGGACCCGGGGCAAACGCACCGCCACCCACAGCATCGTCGGCACGGACCGGTCCGACGCCTCGCACGTCGTGGAGATCGTGGAGTTCCCCTCGTACGAGGTGGCGATGCGGAACTCGCAGCTGCCCGAGACGGACCGGATCTTCCGCGAGATGGTGGCGCTCTGCGACGAGATGCCGACCTTCACCGACCTGGACGTCGTGCGGGACGAGGCCCTCTACAAGGCCGCCGCGCGCCGGCTCCTGGAGATGATCGCCACGGAGCCGGAGCTGGCGCTCCTGGACGAGGTGCTCGCGGAGGGGTATCACGACCACGATCCGACGAACGCCCAGGACGCCCTCGGGATGGACGCGGTCCGCCGCGAGGTGGAGATGTGGCGCGCGGGCTTCGACTTCGCCTTCACGGTGGAGGACCAGATCGCGGAGGGCGACCGGGTCTGCACCCGCTGGACCTGGCGGGGGACCCACACGGGCGACTTCATGGGGCTCCAGCCCACCGGCATCGAGGTGTCCATGACGGGGACCCTGATCCACCGCTTCCGGGAGGACGGGAAGATCGTGGAGGGCTGGTGGCAGTACGACCTGCTGGGCCTGATGGGCCGGATCGGCGCGGTGGAGGCCTGAGCCGCCCCGTACGGTCCCGGGCCGGCGCGGAAACACCGGGGCCCGGTGCCCCCGCTCGGGGGCCCCGGGCCTCAGTGATCCGTCAGGTGCCTCAGTGGGAGTGGCCGTGACCGTGGCCGTGGCCCGCGTCCGCCGGCTCCTCCTCCTTCTTCTCCACCACGAGGGTCTCGGTGGTGAGAAGCAGGGAGGCGATCGAGGCGGCGTTCTCCAGGGCGGAGCGCGTCACCTTGACCGGGTCGATGACGCCGGCCTTGATCAGGTCGCCGTACTCGCCGGTCGCGGCGTTGAAGCCCTGGCCCTTGTCGAGCTCCGACACCTTCGAGGTGATGACGTAGCCCTCGAGGCCGGCGTTCTCCGCGATCCAGCGCAGCGGCTCGACGGCGGCGCGGCGGACGACGGCGACACCGGTGGCCTCGTCGCCCTCCTTGCCGAGGTTGCCCTCGAGGACCTTGACGGCGTGGACCAGGGCGGAGCCACCACCGGAGACGATGCCCTCCTCGACCGCGGCGCGGGTCGCGGAGATGGCGTCCTCCAGACGGTGCTTCTTCTCCTTCAGCTCCACCTCGGTGGCGGCGCCGACCTTGATCACGCACACGCCGCCGGCCAGCTTCGCGAGGCGCTCCTGGAGCTTCTCGCGGTCCCAGTCGGAGTCCGTGGTCTCGATCTCGGCCTTGATCTGGGCGACGCGGCCCGCGACGTCCTCGGAGTTGCCGCCACCGTCGACGATGGTGGTGTCGTCCTTGGTGACGGTCACGCGGCGGGCGGAGCCGAGCACGTCCAGGCCGGCCTGGTCGAGCTTGAGGCCGACCTCCTCGGCGATGACGGTGGCACCGGTGAGGGTGGCCATGTCCTGGAGCATCGCCTTGCGGCGGTCACCGAAGCCGGGCGCCTTGACGGCGACGGCGTTGAAGGTGCCACGGATCTTGTTGACGACGAGGGTGGAGAGCGCCTCGCCCTCGACGTCCTCGGCGATGATCAGCAGCGGCTTGGAGCTGCCGGCCTGGATGACCTTCTCGAGGAGCGGCAGCAGGTCCTGGATGGACGAGATCTTGCCCTGGTTGATCAGGATGTAGGGGTCGTCGAGGACGGCCTCCATGCGCTCCTGGTCGGTCACCATGTACGGGGACAGGTAGCCCTTGTCGAAGGCCATGCCCTCGGTGAAGTCGAGCTCCAGGCCGAAGGTGTTGGACTCCTCGACGGTGATGACACCGTCCTTGCCGACCTTGTCCATCGCCTCGGCGATGAGCTCGCCGACCTGCTGGTCCTGCGCGGAGAGCGCGGCGACGGCGGCGATGTCCGACTTGTCGTCGATCGGACGGGCGGTCGCGAGGAGCTCGTCGGAGACGGCCTTGACGGCGGCGTCGATGCCCTTCTTCAGGGCGGCCGGGGAAGCGCCGGCGGCGACGTTGCGCAGACCCTCGCGGACGAGCGCCTGGGCGAGGACGGTGGCGGTGGTGGTGCCGTCACCCGCGATGTCGTTGGTCTTGGTCGCCACCTCCTTCACCAGCTGGGCGCCGAGGTTCTCGTACGGGTCCTCGATCTCGACCTCGCGGGCGATCGTGACACCGTCGTTGGTGATGGTGGGGGCGCCGAACTTCTTGTCGATGACGACGTTGCGACCCTTCGGGCCGATCGTCACCTTCACCGTGTCGGCAAGCTTGTTGACGCCGCGCTCAAGGGCGCGACGGGCGTCCTCGTCGAACTTCAGGATCTTCGCCATGGGAGCGATTCAGCCCTCTCGGAAATCGGGTGGAACGAGCGGCGCCCCGGGCCCCGGAACGGGGCCTCGGGGCGCAGCTCACAGCATCTTCTTCAGGTGCCTCGGGAGGTACTTGGGCTTACTTCTCGATGATCGCGAGCACGTCGCGGGCCGAGAGGACGAGGTACTCGTCGCCGTTGTACTTGACCTCGGTGCCGCCGTACTTGCTGTAGAGCACGACGTCGCCGACCTTCACGTCGAGCGGAAGGCGCTCGCCGTTCTCGAAACGGCCCGGGCCCACGGCGAGGACGGCGCCCTCCTGGGGCTTCTCCTTCGCGGTGTCCGGGATGACCAGGCCAGAGGCCGTGGTCTGCTCGGCGTCGAGCGGCTGGACCACGATGCGGTCCTCGAGCGGCTTGATGGCAACCTTGGAGCTGACGGTCGTCACGATCCGACCTCCCCCTTCGGAGATCTCGCGGGGTTAACTGTCTGAGTGTGGCGACCAGGTGGATCCGTCGTCGCGGGTGCCGGACCTGCCCGTCGCTGTTTTGGCACTCTCCGGTGGGGAGTGCCAGAGGCGAGACTATGACCGCGATTAGCACTCGGTCAAGCGGAGTGCCAATTCCACGCCATGTGGCGCATCGCGCGGGGGTCCGAAACCCGCGCCACCCGCTACCGGGCCACCGGCTCCGCCGCCGCGACGCGCTCCGCCGCCTTCCGTCCCAGCCGCTCGATGGGGTCCACCGCCGGGGCGCAGCCGGTGACGGCGAGGAGGGCGGCGAGGAGCGCGGTGAGGCCCGGGCCCGTGAGGGACCGGCGGACCGCGGTCATACGTAGTCCTCCAGCTTGGCGACCGCGTAGCCCTTCGCGGTGATCACGTTCATCACCCTGCGGATCATGTCCGGCATGCTGCCCTTCCAGTCGTCCTTCCCCCGGAAGTGGGTGAGCACGATGTCGCCGGGGTGCAGGTCGCGGTCCCACTCGCGCCACTCCATGCGGTCGGGGAAGGCCTCGGAGGCCCAGAGCGGCACGGCCCTGACCCCGCAGGCCTTGGCGGCGCGCAGGGTGTCCTCGTTGTAGTTGCCGTACGGCGGGCGGAACAGCGGGGGCCGCGTGCCGTACCGCTTCTCGATGACGTCCTGCATGCCGCAGATCTCGCGCTTCTGGCGCTCGTAGGAGAGGGCGGGCATGTAGCGGTGGTTGAGGGTGTGGTTGTGCAGGGCGACCCCGCGCGCCTGCGAGCGCTGCATCTTCGCGAAGTAGCCGTAGTCGTCCTTGACGACGTAGTCGCTGAGGAAGGCGCTGTAGGGGATGTCGAGCTCGGTCATCATCCGGATCAGCTCGGGGTCCTTCTCCGCGCCGTCGTCGATCGTCAGGAAGACGACCTTCTCCTTCGTGGGCACGGTGGTGAAGACGGGCGGCAGGCCGGTGCCGTCGGTCTCGAAGCCCTTGCGGGTGGTGATCGCCGGTTTCTTCGCGGGCGGGGCGGGGGCTTCGAGCGGGGTCTGCTTCAGCCCCCACTTCCGGGCGGCGAGGGCGCGGGCCGCGCGCTGTTCGCGGACCTTCCTGAGGTGCTCGTTGAGCGCGGCGGAGGCGGTCAGGGGCCGGGCCTGCTGCCCGTTCCCCCGTCCCGCCTGCTGTCCCGCGGCGGGAGCGGGCGCGCCGCCGGCCCCCGGTCCGGCCCCGGAGCCGGAGTCGGAGCAGGCGGCCGTGGAGGTGAGGGCGGCGACGAGGAGCGCGGCCCCGAGGACCCGACGGGAGGACGACCCACCCTTTGCCATCATTTTTTCCTTTTGTCGTACGGGGGGTATCGCGCCGCATCCTGTCAGCGCGCGGGCCCCTCCCGGCCGCGACACCGCCGTACCTCCCCCACGGTCCCCCGGGCGGCCCACACCCGCCGCCCGACACGCGAGGCACCACAATGGGCGGGTGAACGACCTCGCCGCCCTCACCGCCCTGCTCACCCCCGAAGGGCAGACGCTCCTCGCCGCCCTGCGCGACTACGACCCCGCCCGGGAACTCGCCGTCGCCTCCCGGCTGCGCCGCGACCACCCCGCCGAACTCGTCACGGCGGCCCTCGGACAGGCCCGGCTGCGGCAGCGGGCGGTGGCGAAGTTCGGCGCCGCCGACGCGTACCGGATGTACTTCACGGCCAACGGTGTCGAGCAGTCCACCCGTGCCTCCGTCGGCGCCCACCGCGCCGCCCGGATGGAGGCCCTCGGCGTCCGCAGCGTCGCCGACCTCTGCTCCGGGATCGGCGGCGACGCCATCGCCCTCGCCCGCGCCGGGATCTCCGTCCTCGCCGTCGACCGCGACCCCGTCACCGCCGCGGCCGCCCGCGCCAACGCCGAGGCGCTGGGCCTCGCGGACCTGATCGAGGTGCGCTGCGCCGATGTCACCGAGACCGACACCACCGGGTACGACGCGGTCTTCGTCGACCCGGCACGGCGCGGCGGCCGGGGCCGGATCTTCGACCCCGAGGCGTACTCCCCGCCCCTGTCCTGGGCGGTCCGGGCGGCCCGCGGCGCCCCTCACGCGGCCCTGAAGATCGCGCCGGGCATCCCGCACGAGACGGTGCCCGAAGAGGCCGAGGCGGAGTGGATCTCGGACGGCGGGGACGTGAAGGAGGCCGTGCTCTGGTTCGGTACGGAGCCGGGCGCCCGCCGCGCCACGCTGCTGCCCTCCGGGGCGAGCCTCACCGGCCGGGGCCTGCCCGACCCGGAGGTCCGGCCCGTCGGCCGCTACCTGTACGAGCCCGACGGCGCCGTCATCCGCGCCCACCTCGTCGCCGAGGTGGCGGCGGAGGTGGACGGCGGGCTGATCGACCCGACCATCGCCTACGTGACGGCCGACGCGCTCGTACCGACCCCGTACGCCGCCGCGTACGAGATCACCGACGAACTGCCCTTCAACCTGAAGAAGCTGAAGGCCCTGCTGCGGGAGCGGGAGGTGGGGACGCTGACCGTGAAGAAGCGCGGCTCGGCGGTCGAGCCGGAGGAGATCCGGCGGAAGGTGAAGCCCAAGGGCCCGAACGCGGCGACCGTGCTGCTCACTCGGGTCGCGGGGGCTCCGACGATGCTGATCGGCCGTCCTGCGGGCGGCCCCGGCCGGTGACACGGCTGCGGGCGGTCACGTGGTCCGGCCCGGTGAAGCGGTTCGGACCGGTGAGGCGGTTCGCCATGCGGTAGTGGCCCACGATCTTCGTCAGGCCGATGAGGCCGGTGACCCACAGGATCAGGGAGGCGCCCATCCCGTAGGCGACCAGGCCGTAACCGCCGTCCTCCCGGGTGGCCCCGGCCGGGACGGCGAAGGCCACCCACAGGCCGCCCGCGCACAGCGCGCAGGAGAGCAGCAGCCAGGAGAGGCTCAGGAGCGGGGCGCGCAGCCGGGCGTCGGTGGGCCCGTGGCGGTCGAGGGCCGCCCACTGGGCGAGGCGGACCCGGACGGTCCGGTCCTGGCGCACGCCGCGCACGGTCATCCACCCGGCCGGAGCGAGGACGCCCAGGCCGACGACCGCGGCGAACAGCATGATCATGACCGTGAGGGCGTCCTGGTCGCCGCCCAGGGCGATGAGCAGGAGCCCGACGAGGGACCAGCCGAACTCGAGCAGCACGAACCAGAGCAGGAACAGCGCGAGCCGCCCCCCGCCGAGCAGCCGCCGGCCCAGCTCGTCCATGGCCAGCGCCCGGTCGACGAGCCGCGCGTCCCGGTCGGGCCAGCTCCGGATCTCTGCGGGCGGTGGCGGCGGAGGCAGCGGAAGACGCGGGGACATGCCAAAAACCTTAGTGCTCGCCGCCCGGAGCCCCCGGGGCGGGGAGGGCGGCGGCCCGGGCGCGCAGCAGGGAGCGCTCGCTCTCGTTGCGGGTCAGGGCGGCGGCCCGCTCGAACGCCTCGCGGGCCTCCGCGTGCCGGCCCAGCCGGGCGAGCAGGTCCCCGCGCACGCTCGGCAGCAGGTGGTAGCCGTCCAGGGCCGGTTCGGCGGAGAGGGCGTCGACCAGCGCGAGGGCGGCGGCCGGGCCCTCGGTCATCGAGACGGCGACCGCCCGGTTGAGTTCCACGACCGGCGAGGGCGCCAGGGCGGCGAGGCGCCCGTAGAGGCCGGCGATCGTCCGCCAGTCCGTCTCCTCGTACGCGGCCGCCCGCGCGTGACAGGCCGCGATGGCGGCCTGGAGGGCGTAGGGACCGTAGGAGCGGCCGTCGCCGGCCCGCGCGAGCGCCTCGAAGCCGCGCCGCACCAGCAGCCGGTTCCAGCGCCGCCGGTCCTGGTCGGCGAGGAGCACGGGCCGGCCTCCCGGACCGGTCCTGGCCGGTGCCCGGGAGGACTGGAGCTCCAGCAGGGCGGCGAGTCCGTGGACCTCGCTCTCGCCGGGCATGAGCGCGGCCAGGCCCCGGGCGAGCCGCAGCGCGTCCTCGCACAGGCCCGGCCGCAGCAGGTCGTCGCCCGCGGTCGCCGCGTACCCCTCGTTGAAGATCAGGTAGACGACCTCCAGGACCGAGCCGAGCCGCGCGGCTCGCTCCTCGCCGTACGGCACCTCGAACCGTACGCCCGCCTTCGCCAGGGTCCGCTTCGCGCGCACGATCCGCTGGGCGACCGTCGCCTCCGGCACCAGGAAGGCGCGGGCGATCTCGTCCGTGCGGAGCCCGCCGACGAGCCGGAGGGTGAGCGCCGCGCGGGCGGCGGCGGAGAGCACCGGGTGGCAGGCGGTGAAGACGAGCCGCAGGACGTCGTCGTCGATGTCGCCGGGGCCGGACGGCTCGGGGTCGTACGTCTCCGTGCCGAGCGTCCGGCCCACCTCGGCGAGCTTGCGCGCGTACGTCTCGCGCCGCCGCACCAGGTCCACCGCCCGGTTCCTGGCGGCGGCGGTCAGCCAGGCGCCCGGCCGGTCCGGGACGCCGGTCGCGGGCCACTGCTCCAGGGCGGCGAGGAACACGTCCTGGGCGATCTCCTCGGCGAGGCCGAGGTCCCCGAGGACGCGGGCCGCCGTGGCGACGATCCGCGCCGACTCCAGGCGGAAGACCGTGTCGAGGGTGTCCCGCACCGAGGGCCGGGCCGGGGGCCGCGCCGCGTGTTCCGTCACGTCCTCCATGACAGCACGGCCCACCGACAACCGGCCGGGACCGGGGCTCCCGGGGCTCCCCGGCGGTTCAGCCCTCGGGCTGCTCCTCCACCTCGCGCACCTCCAGGCCGACCTTCCACTGCGGCGGGTGCACCGCCAGGAAGCGCTTCCCCCACTCGATCGCCTCGGCCATGTCCTTGCACTGCATCATCGCGTAACCGCCGATGACCTCCTTGGTCTCGGTGAACGGGCCGTCGGTGTACGACACCTTCCCGTCCGACCAGGTGAGGCGGGTGGACTCGGCGGTGGGCCGCAGCCCGGCCGTGTCCAGCATGACGCCGGCCTTGGTGATCTCCTCGAACAGCGCGCCCATCCGCTGCTCGAAGCCGGGGTCGGCGCTCTCCATGTCGATGGTGTTCTCCTCGATGCGGACGAGGGACAGGAAGCGGGGCATGACGACTCCTCGGGGTGGTGCGGTGGCGGGGCCTTTCCCCGCCGTCCACTCCTACGTCGAACGGGCCCGGCCCGCATCGACACCCCGCCGGAAGTTTTTCGACGAGCCGGCGCGCAAGGGCTCCGGTCCGCCTATTCGACCGCTTCGAAGCGCCACCGGTGGACCGGACGGGTGATGAGGTCCGCGTCCGGTTCCGGCAGCTCCGGCAGTTCGGCGTCGAGCGTCTCCGCCTCCCACCAGGTGAGGACGAGGACCCGGTCCTGGGGAGCGCGGAAGGTCTCCCGGCGCTCCGGGTCGTACGCCAGGACCTGCGACCGTGCCCACTCCAGGAGCTCGGCGCCCCGGCCCTGGGCGGCCCGCGCCTCCCACATCAGGGCGACCCTCATGAGTAGAGGTTCTCCTTGCTGACCTCGTGCACGTGATCGTGGGAGTGACCGTGGCCGTGCGCGTGGCCCGGCACGTGCGGGTCGGTCACCGGCAGCGAGGAGTCCGCCGACAGTTCGAGGTCGGAGGCGGCTCGGTTGCGGGCGACCATCTCCGCGCCGAGGGCGGCGACCATGGCGCCGTTGTCGGTGCACAGGCCGGGCCGGGGCACGCGGAGCCGGATGCCGGCGCGCTCGCAGCGCTCCTCGGCCAGGGCCCGCAGGCGCGAGTTCGCGGCGACGCCGCCGCCGATCATCAGGTGGTCGACGCCCTCGTCCTTGCAGGCCCGGACGGCCTTGCGGGTGAGCACGTCCACCACGGCCTCCTGGAAGGACGCGGCCACGTCCCGGACCGGCACCTCCTCGCCGGCCGCCCGCTTGGCCTCGATCCAGCGGGCCACGGCGGTCTTCAGGCCGGAGAAGGAGAAGTCGTACGCCGGGTCCTTGGCGCCCGTCAGACCGCGCGGGAACGCGATGGCCGCCGGGTCGCCCTCCTTCGCGAGCCGGTCGATGACCGGACCGCCGGGGAAGCCGAGGTCGAGGACGCGGGCGATCTTGTCGAAGGCCTCGCCCGCGGCGTCGTCGATGGTGGCGCCCATCGGCCGCACGTCGGAGGTGATGTCGGAGGACAGCAGCAGCGAGGAGTGCCCGCCGGAGACCAGCAGGGCCATCGTCGGCTCGGGCAGCTTGCCGTGCTCCAGCTGGTCGACGCAGATGTGCGAGGCCAGGTGGTTGACGCCGTAGAGCGGCTTGCCGAGGGCGTAGGCGTACGCCTTGGCGGCGGAGACGCCGACGAGCAGCGCGCCCGCCAGGCCCGGGCCGGCGGTGACGGCGATGCCGTCGAGGTCCCGGGCGGAGATCCCCGCCGTCTTCAGCGCGCGCTCGATCGTCGGGACCATCGCCTCCAGGTGCGCGCGGGAGGCGATCTCGGGGACGACGCCGCCGAAGCGGGCGTGGGTGTCGACGCTCGACGCGACGGCGTCGGCGAGGAGGGTCGTCCCGCGGACGATGCCGACACCGGTCTCGTCGCAGGAGGTCTCGATGCCGAGTACGAGCGGTTCGTCAGCAGCCATCAGAATCAGTCTCTGTTCCTTGAACGGTCAGTCGCATCACGAGCGCGTCCACGTTTCCGGGCTGGTAGTAGCCGCGCCGGAAGCCGATGGGCTCGAAGCCGAAGCGCTCGTACAGCTTCTGGGCCCTTTTGTTGTCCACGCGCACCTCGAGGAGGACCTCGTCGCACTCGAAGGCGGTGGCGTGCTGGAGCAGGTCGGTGAGGAGCCGGGCGCCGAGTCCCGTGCCCCACTGGTCGCGGGCGACGGCGATCGTCTGCACGTCCCCGAGGCCGCCGGCCGCGGCCAGCCCCGCGTATCCGACGATCCGGCCGTCCGGGTCCTCGGCGACCACGTACCGGCGGGTGGCGCCGGGCCCGCGGGCGTGCGCGAGCTCGGACCAGAACATCCCCTCCGACCAGGCGTCCTCGGGGAACAGCTCGGTTTCCAGTGCCAGCACCGGCTCGATGTCCCACCAGCGCATCTCGCGCAGCACGGCCTGGGTGGGGGCGCTCACTTGGGGGTGACCACCTTGTAGTTCTTCGGCACCTGCGCGTCGGGGCGGCGCAGGTACATCGGCAGCGGGTCGAGGAACCCCTCGCCGCCGGCGGCCAGCCTCTCCGCGGCGAGCGCGGCCAGCGCGGCGGCCGACTGGTGCTCGGGGTCGCGCGCGTCGGGGAACGCCTCGGGGTAGAGACGGGCGCCCGCGCCGACGACGGGGAGCCCGGCGAGCGACTCCGCGATGTCGGCGGGCCGGTCGACGGAGGCGTCGGTGACCCGGGTGCGGAAGTTCTCGTAGCGCGCCCAGTACACCTCCTTGCGGCGGGCGTCCGTGGCGACGGCGAAGGGCTCCTCGATCCCGGAGGCGTACGCGAGGCCGTCCAGGGTGCACAGGCCGTGCACGGGCACCCCGAGCACGGAGGAGAAGGTGGCGGCGGTGACGAGTCCGACGCGCAGTCCGGTGTACGGGCCGGGGCCGACGCCGACCACGATCCCGGTGACCGCGTCGAGCTTCAGTCCCGCCTCGTCCAGGACCCGGTCGACGGCGGGCAGCAGCAGCTCCCCGTGGCGGCGGGCGTCGACCTGACCCGACTGCGCGACGACGGTCGCGCCGTCGTGGAGGGCGACGGTGACGGCGGGGGTGGCGGTATCCATGGCGAGCAACAGCACGCGAACAGCCTACGGCTCCCGGGCGCCGGGCACGGCGCCCCGCCCCTCGGCCGCCCTGCTGCTACCGTCACCCTTCGAAACGTACGTACGGAGAGGTGGGCACGGTGGCAAGGAGCAGCTCGGGATTCGTGGCCGGGCTCACCGCGGCTGCCGTCGCCGCGGTCGCCTTCCTCGCCTACCAGGCCTCGGCGAACGTGCCCGCCGACCTGTCGGTGAAGCCGCCGGCGGCGAGCAGCGCCGCCCCGTCCGCCCCGGCGGCCGACCGCCCGAAGCAGCCGGCCAGGAACCCGCTGGCCGTCCCGGCGAACTCGGGCACGGGCGAGCGCGTGGTGTACGCGCTCCGCGAGCGCCGGGTGTGGCTGGTGGACGCCGGGAACAAGGCCCTGCGCACCTTCTCGGTGGTGCCGAGCACGGTCAGCCCGCCGCCCGGGGCGTACGCGGTGACCTCGCGCTCCGGTTCGGTGCGGGGCTCCGACGGGGTGCAGATCGAGCACGTGGTGCGGTTCGCGACCGTGGAGGACGTGTCGATCGGCTTCAGCGCGGCGGTGGACGGCTCGACGCCGTCACCGGACCCGACGAGGCGGACCGGCGGTGTCCGGATGAAGCGCGAGGACGGTGCCGCGCTGTGGACCTTCGCGGTGATCGGCGCCAAGGTCGTCGTGGTCCCGTAGGTCCGAGGCCCGCTCCGGGCCACGGTTCCGGCCGCGGTCCCTTCTTTCTAGGCGGCCGTGCCGCGCACCCGGTGCCTGCGCCCGTGTTCGGTGTGCTCGTCGGCGTGCTCCTGGCCGCCCGGAAGCGGCTCCCGCCCGTGCGCGTGCGCGCCGCCCTCGTCCCCGTCCCCGGCCGGCGCGGGGCGCTCCGGCGGGGTGGACAGGGCGCTCGCGGCGGCGCAGGACGCCAGCAGGTCGCTCATCGAGACGTGGTCCCGGGTGTGTTCCACGCGCGCTCGCGTCGCCATGCATGCCTCCCGTAGGTTAGGTACACCTAACCAGCTCGTACCTCCATGTCACCACGGCACGTACGACCGGCGCAACATCTTCCCGACAGGTTGTCGGAATCTACGGAAGGCATGGCCGGGAAGAGTGTCAGAAGAGTTCGAGGTCCTGGTCCGCCCAGCGGTCCCCGATTCCCCGGAGCACGACGGTCCGCCGGTCGTCGTCGGTGTCGCCGGTGACGCGGTGGATCAGGACGTGCAGCCGGTCGTCGGTCAACTCCTCGACCTTGCCGTCACCCCATTCGACGACCACCACGGACTCCGGGAGCGAGACGTCCAGGTCCAGGTCCTCCATCTCGTCGAGTCCGCCGCCGAGCCGGTAGGCGTCGACGTGCACCAGGGCCGGCCCGCCGACCAGGGACGGGTGGACGCGGGCGATGACGAAGGTCGGCGAGGTGACGGCGCCCCGGACGCCCAGGCCCTCGCCCAGGCCGCGGGTCATCGTGGTCTTCCCGGCCCCGAGCTCGCCGGTGAGCATGACGAGGTCGCCGGGGCGGAGGAGTTTCGCGAGCCGGCGGCCCAGCTCCTGCATCCGCTCGGGAGAGTCGACGGCGAGGGTGGCCCCGGAGACGGGCGGGTGTGCTGCTTCCATACCCGCCAACTTAACGGCTGCGGCCGAAGGCCATCATCACGCCGGCCACGACGGCGAACGGGGTCAGCCAGGTGCGGCCGTACCGGCCGGTTCACAGTGCCCGGCCCAGCCCCGCGCCTGGCCTCACGGCCGGGCCATGGCTCAGCCGTCGTGACCGGTCCGGTTCCCGGCGCCCGTCACGGGACCCGCGGGGTTCACCGGATCCACCGGGTCCGTCACCGGACCGGCGGCGGACCCGGCCCGTACCAGCAGGTCCGCCAGCCGGTCGTTGACCACCTCGGGGTGCTCCAGCATGACCAGGTGCCCGGCGTCGGGCACGACCACCAGCTCGGCGTCGGGCAGCAGCGCGGCGATGGCCTCCGTGTGGGAGGCGGGCGTCACCAGGTCGTCGTCCCCGGCGAGCGCCAGCACCGGCAGGTCCAGGAAGGTGGCGAGCGCCCCCGTCTTGTCGTGATCCGTGAAGGCCGGGTAGAACTCCGCGACCACGTCGATGGGGGTCGACTCGATCATGCGCTCCGCGAAGCGGGCCACGGCCGGGTCGACGTCCTTCGACGCGAACGAGTACCGCTTGAACGCCCCGGCGAAGAGGTCGGCGGTGACCCGGCGGCCCCGCTCCACCAGCTCCGCCTGCGCGACGAGCGCCCGCAGCACCCCGGGCAGCACCCGGCGCACGGCCCGCACGCCCGCCTGCGGCAGCCCGTACGTCACCTCGGCCAGCTTCCCCGCCGACGTGCCGACCAGGGCGACGCCCACGACCCGGTCGCGTATCAGCTCGGGGTACTGGTCGGCGAGCGCCATCACCGTCATGCCGCCCATCGAGTGACCGACGAGGACCAGCGGGCCCTCCGGGGCGGCGGCGTCGATGACCGCCTTGAGGTCCCGGCCGAGCCGGTCGATGGAGACGGGCACGGCGTCCGGACCGGTCTGGTCGACCCCGCGCTCCGAACGGCCGTGGCTGCGCTGGTCCCAGTAGACGGCCCGGACCAGGCCGCGCAGCGCCGCCCGCTGGAAGTGCCAGGAGTCCTGGTTGAGGCAGTAGCCGTGGCTGAAGACGACGGTCACGGGGGCGGGCCGCTTCTGCCCGAAGAGGCGGCGGAGCCGGGCGGCGGTCTCCCCGGCCTCACCAGGACCTCCGGGCGCGGCGGCTTCGTCGACCTCGTAGTAGAGCGCCGTGGAGTCGTCGGCGTGGGCCCGGCCCGGGGTTCCCCGGAGCGTCCCGTAGGGGCCGGTGGAGTCGAGGGCGAGCCGCGCCTTCTGGCGTACGGAACGGCCGACGGTGAGCCGCTCGACGGCCACCCCGGCCGCCGCGCCCGCCGCGATGACACCGATCGCGGCGCCGGCGAACCCGGCACGCCGCCAGTTGCCTGCCTCGCCCACGCCGGCCCCTCCCCTACTCCCCCACGTAGACGCGCGGCACGCGCGCCCCGATCCGGGTGACGATCTCGTACGCGATGGTGTCGGCGGCCACCGCCCAGTCCTCGGCGGTCGGTTCCCCCCGGTCGCCCGGCCCGAACAACACCGCTTCCGCGCCCGGCGGGGGCGTGTCGCCCTCCAGGTCGACCACGAACTGGTCCATGGCGACCCGCCCGGCGACCGTACGCACCCGGTCCCCGACCAGGACCGGGCCACGGCCCGAGGCGTGCCGGGGGACGCCGTCGGCGTACCCGAGCGGGATGAGGCCGAGCGTGGTCTCGCCGCCCGTGACGTAGTGGTGCCCGTACGACACGCCGTGCCCGGCGGGCACCCGCTTCACCAGGGCGACGCTCGCCTTGAGCGACATGACGGGCCGCAGGCCCAGCTCGGCGGAGGTGCCGAGCTCGGGACTCGGCGAGACGCCGTACATCGCGATGCCCGGCCGCACCAGGTCGAAGTGGGTCTCGGGGAGGGTGAGGGTGGCCGGCGAGTTGGCGATGTGCCGGACCTCGGGCTCCACCCCCGCCTTCTCGGCATGGTCGAGCATCGAGCGGAAGGTGTCGAGCTGCCCGGCGACCGACGGATGCCCGGGCTCGTCGGCGCAGGCGAAGTGCGACCAGAGGCCGGTGACCCGGACCAGGCCCTCCTCCTGCGCGCGCAGGGCCTCGCCGACGAGCTGGGGCCAGTCGGCGGGCTGGCAGCCGTTGCGGCCGAGGCCGGTGTCGGCCTTCAGCTGCACCCTGGCCGGACGGCCGGTGCGGCGGGCGGCGGCCCGGACCTCCTCCAGCGCCCACAGGCCGCTGACCGACATGTCCAGGCCGGCCTCGATCCCCTCGTCCCACGGGTCGCCGGGCGTCCAGAGCCAGCACATGACCGGCACGTCGGTGATGCCGGCGGCCCGCAGCGCGAGGGCCTCGTGCGGGGTGGCCGTCCCGAGCCAGTCCGCGCCCGCGTCCAGGGCGGCGCGGGCGCAGCGGACGGCGCCGTGTCCGTACGCGTCGGCCTTGACCACGCCCATGATCCGGACGTGGGGGGCGACGCGGGCGCGCAGCGTGCGGACGTTCGCACGCAGCGCGCCGAGGTCGATCTCGGCGCGGGCTCGGCGGGGCGGCGGTGTCTCAGTCATCGCGCCCAGTCTCTCAGGTGCGGGCTCCCCGGCCGCGTACCCCGTCTGTCGCCCCGGTCACGCCCCCGCGCGCGGTCCCCGGCGTCCGGCCCCCGCACCCCGGCGGACCTGGGCATCACCGACGGTCGCCTCGGCCCTCCTGGTCCCCCAACGGGCTTGTCGATCACGGACGTTGACGGCGGGATACGTGACCTCCGCCGCCCTCCCGGAGCGATCCCTCCCCGGCCCCCGCCTCCGCCCTCGGCCTCCGCACCGGCCTTGAGGGCTACGGTCGGGGTGCGCGCCCCTCCCTTCCGACCCCGCCCCGCCCCGCCCTGCCGAAGGACCCGCACCGTGACCGTCGCCCGTTCCGTCGCCCTGTTCGCCGTCGCCGCCCTCTTCGAGATCGGAGGGGCCTGGCTGGTGTGGCAGGGCGTCCGTGAGCACAGGGGCTGGATCTGGATCGGCGCGGGCGTCGTCGCGCTCGGTCTGTACGGGGTCGTCGCCACCCTGCAGTCCGACGGTGACTTCGGCCGCATCCTGGCCGCGTACGGCGGGGTGTTCGTCGCCGGGTCGATCGCCTGGGGCATGGTGGCCGACGGCTACCGCCCGGACCGCTTCGACGTCCTCGGCGCGCTGGTGTGCCTCGCCGGCATGGCCGTGATCATGTACGCACCCCGGGGACACTGACGGGCGGGCCGGCCGCCCACGCCCTTACGGCGCCGTCACGTCCCGCCACGCCGCCGGCAGGGCCGCCGCCACGTCCGTCGCCGTCAGCGGCGCGCCCGGGCCCGTCGCGTGGCGGGCGGCGAGGCCGTGGAGGTAGGCGGCGCAGGAGGCCGCGTCCAGGGGCCGGAGTCCCGCCGCCAGGAGGGAGCCGGCGAGGCCGGAGAGGACGTCGCCGCTGCCGGCGGTGGCGAGCCAGGAGGTACCGGTCGGGTTCACCCTTACGGGCTCCGCGCCCGGCCCGCACACCAGCGTCGTCGAGCCCTTGAGCAGGACCGTCGCACCGAAGCGTTCCGCCAGTTCCCGTACCGCCGCCAGCCGGCCCGCCTCCACGGACGCGCGCGGAACGCCGAGCAGGGCGGCGGCCTCACCGGCGTGCGGGGTGAGGAGGGTCGGCGCCGTGCGGGCCCGTACGGCGGCCGGGTCCAGGCCGCGCAGCCCGTCGGCGTCCACGAGCACCGGCACGCCGGAGCCGAGCACCTCCGCGACGGCGACGCCCGCGCCGGGCCCGTCACCGAGCCCCGGTCCGACGACCCAGGCCTGTACCCGGCCGGCCTTCTCCGGGGGCCCCGCGTGCACCAGCGTCTCCGGGTGCGCGGCGATCACCGCGTCGCCCGCGGGCCCCACGTACCGCACCGCGCCCGCCCCGCTCCGCAGCGCCCCGGAGACGGCGAGGACGGCGGCGCCGGGGTAGCGGGCGGAGCCGGCGACGATGCCGACGACACCGCGCCGGTACTTGTCGCTCTCGGCGCCCGGCCGGGGCAGCAGCCGGGCCACGTCCTGGTGCTGGAGCGCCTCCAGGTCGGGCACGGACGGCAGGTCGAGGCCGATGCCGACGAGCCGTACGGCCCCGGCGTACTCGCGGGCCGGGTCGACGAGCAGACCCGGCTTGTACGCGCCGAAGGTGACGGTCGCGTCGGCCCGCAGCGCCTCCCCCTGGACCTCGCCCGTGTCGGCGTCGACGCCGCTGGGCAGGTCGACGGCGACGACGACGGCGCCGGAACCGCGCGCGGCCCGCGCGAGCGGGACGGCGTCCGGGCGGAGTCCGCCCCGCCCGCCGATGCCGGTGATGCCGTCGAGGACGAGGTCGGCGGCGGCGAGCACCTCGTACGGATCGTCCCGGTCGTTCGAGTCGTGCGGGCCGCGCCCGGGGCCGCCGATCACCCGCCCGCCCGCCGCCCGGAGCGCCGCGAGGCCGCCCTCGTGGGCCCGCGTGCCGAGCAGGACGGCGCTCACGCCCGCCCCGCGCCGGGCGAGCCGGGCCCCGGCGTACAGGGCGTCACCGCCGTTGTCGCCGCTGCCGACGAGGAGGACGACCCGGGCCCCGTACACCCGCCCCCTTCCGAGCAGCGAGCAGCAGGCGGCGGCGAGCCCGGCGGCGGCCCTCTGCATGAGCGCCCCTTCGGGCAGCCGCGCCATGAGGTCGGCCTCTGCGGCCCGGACGGTCTCCACACGGTAAGCGGTGCGCATGGTCAGCAGTCTGCCCCAGGGCCTCCGGGCTCACCCGGAACGCGCTCTCCGCCCGCACCCTCACCCCTCCGCGATCACCACCGCCGACGCCACCCCCGCGTCGTGGCTGAGCGACACGTGCCAGTGCTTCACGCCCAGCTCGGCCGCCCGTGCCGCGACCGTGCCCCGGACCCGCAGGCGCGGCTGCCCGGTGTCCTCGACGTACACCTCGGCGTCCGTCCAGTGCAGCCCGGCCGGCGCCCCGAGCGCCTTCGCCACGGCCTCCTTCGCCGCGAACCGGACGGCCAGCGAGGCGATGCCCCGCCGGTCGCCGCTCGGCAGCAGCAGTTCCCTCTCGACGAAGAGGCGCTGGAGCAGCCCCGGTGTGCGCTCGACCGACGCGGCGAACCGGTCGATCTCGGCCACGTCGATCCCCACCCCGATGATCATGCGTTGTCGTTCCTCACTCCACCGTCACGGACTTGGCCAGGTTCCGCGGCTGGTCCACCTCGTTGCCCCGGGCGGTGGCCAGTTCGCAGGCGAAGACCTGGAGCGGCACCGTGGCGACGAGCGGCTGGAGCAGCGTGGGGGTGGCCGGGACGCGGATGAGGTGGTCGGCGTAGGGGGCGACGCTGTCGTCGCCCTCCTCGGCGATGACGATGGTGCGTGCGCCGCGCGCCCGGATCTCCTGGATGTTGGAGACGATCTTGTCGTGGAGGACGGACCGGCCGCGCGGCGAGGGCACCACGACGACGACCGGCAGGTCGTCCTCGATGAGCGCGATCGGCCCGTGCTTCAGCTCGCCCGCCGCGAAGCCCTCGGCGTGCATGTACGCGAGTTCCTTGAGCTTCAGCGCGCCTTCCAGGGCCACCGGGTAGCCGACGTGCCTGCCGAGGAAGAGCACGGTGTCCTTGTGCGCGAGCGAACGGGCGAGGGCCCGGACGGGCTCCATGGTCTCCAGGACCCGGTCGACCTCGTCACCGATGCGGGCGAGCTCCCGGACGACGGCGTGGATCTCGTCGCCCCACTTGGTGCCGCGCACCTGGCCCAGGTAGAGGGCGAGGAGGTAGCAGGCGACGAGCTGGGTGAGGAAGGCCTTGGTGGACGCGACGGCGACCTCGGGCCCGGCGTGGGTGTAGAGGACGGCGTCCGACTCGCGGGGGATCGTGGACCCGTTGGTGTTGCAGATGGCGAGGACCTTGGCGCCCTGCTCGCGGGCGTGCCGCAGCGCCATGAGCGTGTCCATGGTCTCGCCGGACTGGGAGATCGCGATGACGAGGGTGCGCCGGTCGAGGATGGGGTCCCGGTAGCGGAACTCACTGGCCAGCTCGACCTCGCAGGGGATGCGGGTCCAGTGCTCGATGGCGTACTTGGCGATGAGCCCGGCGTGGAAGGCCGTGCCGCAGGCGATGACGACGACCTTGTCGGCCTCCCGCAGGACGGCCGCCGGGATGCGCACCTCGTCCAGGGTGAGCCGGCCGGCCGTGTCGATCCGGCCGAGGAGGGTGTCGGCGACGGCCTTGGGCTGCTCGGCGATCTCCTTGAGCATGAAGGAGGCGTAGCCGCCCTTCTCGGCGGCGGAGGCGTCCCAGTCGACGTGGTAGGCGCGGACGTCGGCGGGGGCGCCGTCGAAGTCCGTGACGGTGACGCCCTCGCGGGTCAGCTCCACGACCTGGTCCTGGCCGAGTTCGATGGCGGAGCGGGTGTGGGCGATGAAGGCCGACACGTCGGAGGCGAGGAAGTTCTCGCCCTCGCCGACCCCGACGACCAGGGGCGAGTTGCGGCGGGCGCCGACGACCACGTCGGGCTGGTCGGCGTGGACGGCGACCAGGGTGAAGGCGCCGTCGAGCCGCCGGCACACCAGCCGCATGGACTCCGCCAGGTCACCGGCGGAGGAGAACTCCTCGGCGAGGAGGTGCGCGACGACCTCGGTGTCCGTCTCGGACAGCAGGTCGTGCCCGCGCTCGGCCAGCTCCTCGCGCAGGGCCGCGAAGTTCTCGATGATGCCGTTGTGCACGACGGCCACCCGCCCCGCGTTGTCGAGGTGCGGGTGCGCGTTGGCGTCGGTCGGCCCGCCGTGCGTGGCCCAGCGGGTGTGCCCGATCCCCACGGACCCGCCGGGCAGCGGCCGGTCGACCAGCTCCTTCTCCAGATTGACGAGCTTCCCGGCCTTCTTCGCCGCGGCGAGCCCGCCGTCGGAGAGCACGGCGACACCGGCCGAGTCGTAGCCCCGGTATTCGAGCCGCTTGAGGCCCGCGACCACTACATCAAGCGCCGACTGACCGCCGACGTATCCCACGATTCCGCACATGGCGGCAGCCTACGGCGGATGCCGCCCCCGGTCGTGGACTCAGGACAGCTTGGCGGCCTGCGCGTCGAGCAGGGCCTGCGGCGGGGTCGCGATGCCGCCGGGGGCGCCGCTCGTGGTGGAGGCGACCGCCACCGTGCCGCCCTTGCGGAACAGGACGACGTTGGTGAGGTGCGGACCGCTGCTCCGGTCCAGAGTGATCGTCCAGGCCAGCGCCTCGTCGCCGACGGCCACCGGGAGGGGAGCGACCGAGCGCACCTTCGTCGTCTCGTCGATGACCGTGAAGGTGAAACCGTCTCGGCACGCCGATGCCGAGGTCCGCACCGCCGCCAGTGCCTCCTGCGCTCCGTCCGCCTCGTACGAGGAGAGCGACAGGTCGGTGGCGGCGTTTCCCGGAGCCGTGGCGCCACCCGCCTTCGGCATCTCCGTCATCGTCGTCTCCGCGGTGGCGAAGGCGAGATGGTGCGGAATGGAGTACAGCGCGTCGGCGAGGGGCTTGCACGCCTCCTTGTCGACCGTCACGGAAGGCGAACCGATCCCGGGTCCCTTCCTCTCCCCCACCGCGTAGCCCGGGAGGTCCCCCTGGCCGACGATCGCCTCCTCCAGCTCGGCCTGGGTGAGCACCTTCCGCGGGGGCGCGGACGGCGTGGCGGGGGCGGCGGAGGTGCTGGGGGCGGTCCCCCCGGCGGGCCCCTCGCCCCGGCCGCCGGCCTGCTGGCCGCCACCGCACGCGGTGACGAGGAGGGCGAGGGAGACGGCGGTGACGGCTCTGACGGGCGTACGCATGTGCGGTGACTCTCTGCTTCTCTCCACGCCGCCGGACGACGGCTCCCCCGCGTACGGCTCCGGCGCACGCGGCCCCACATGATCGCCCCGGCCGGGGCCCGGGGCAATCCCTTCCGCCACGTGACCGACCCCACCACCCACGGTCCGGCGGGAGCCGGGACAATGGCGGGGTGATCACTTCGCCGCCACGAAGCCCCCACGGCAACGGCGCCTCCCCCCGCCGGTCCTCCGAGCCGACCCCGTACGTCGACCTCACCCGGGCCGAGTGGAGTGCCCTGCGGGACAAGACGCCGCTGCCGCTCACCGCCGAGGAGGTCGAGCGGCTGCGCGGGCTCGGGGACGTCATCGACCTGGACGAGGTGCGCGACATCTATCTGCCGCTCTCCCGGCTGCTCAACCTGTACGTGCAGGCCACGAGCGGGCTGCGGGGGGCGCTGAACACGTTTCTCGGGGAGAACGCGGAGCAGCGCGGCACCCCGTTCGTCATAGGGGTCGCCGGCTCCGTCGCGGTCGGCAAGTCGACCGTCGCCCGGCTCCTGGAGGCTTTGCTGGCCCGCTGGCCGGAGCACCCGCGGGTGGAGCGGATCACCACCGACGGCTTCCTCTACCCGATGGCGGAGCTCCGGGCGCGCGGCCTGATGTCCCGGAAGGGTTTCCCCGAGTCGTACGACCGGCGGGCCCTCACCCGGTTCGTGGCGGACGTGAAGGCGGGCAAGGAGGAGGTCACCGCCCCGGTCTACTCGCACCTGATCTACGACATCGTGCCGGGCGAGCGGCTGGTGGTGCGCCGGCCGGACATCCTGATCGTGGAGGGGCTGAACGTCCTCCAGCCGGCGCTGCCCGGCAAGGACGGCCGGACCCGGGTGGGCCTGGCGGACTACTTCGACTTCTCGGTGTACGTGGACGCGCGGGCCGAGGACATCGAGGGCTGGTACCTGAATCGTTTCCGCAAACTGCGCGAGACGGCCTTCCAGAACCCGGACTCGTACTTCCAGCGCTACACGCAGGTCTCCGAGGAGGAGGCCCTGGACTACGCGCGCACGATGTGGCGGACCATCAACAAGGTCAACCTCCTGGAGAACGTGGCCCCGACGCGCGGCCGGGCGACCCTCGTCGTCCGCAAGGGGGCGGACCACAAGGTGCAGCGTCTGAGCCTGCGCAAGCTGTGACGTCCGTAAGCTCGGCCCATGCTGCACCTGCGGATGATCGTGCCGCCCGGCCGGACGCCGGACGCCGTCAAGCTGATCGAGTCGACCGTCGGCACCACCCATCTGGTGGTGCTGCCGGGCGCCGCGCGCGACCCCTCCGGGGACGTGGTGATGTGCGACGTGGCCCGGGAAGCCTGCGACGAGCTGCTCACCGGGCTGCGGGGGCTGCGGATCGACGAGGACGGGGCGATCTCCGTCGACGACGTCGGCCTGTCGCTGTCGAAGCGGGCGGACGCGGCCGAGGAGGAAGCCCCCGGCGAGTCCGCCGACGCGGTGATCTGGGAACAGCTCACCGACGCGACCCACGAGGAGTCGACGCTCTCCGTCACGTACGCCGCGTTCATGATCCTGGCGACGATGATCGCCGCCTGCGGTGTCGTCCTCGACAACGCGATCCTGATCGTGGGCGCGATGGCGGTCGGCCCCGAGTTCGGCCCGCTGGCGGGGGTCTGTACGGCGGTGGTACGGCGCGCCCCGAGGCTCGCGGCGCGTTCGCTGATCGCGCTGCTGGCCGGTTTCGCGGCGGCGATCGCGGTGACGACCCTGTTCAGCCTGGGCATGGACGCGGCCGGTCTGTTCAGCAGGGAGCAGCTGGACGGGACCCGGCCCAACACCAGCTTCATCTGGCAGCCGGACCCGTTCTCCTTCGTGGTGGCGCTGCTCGCGGGCGCGGCCGGCACCCTGTCGCTGACCTCGGCGAAGTCGGGCGCCCTGGTGGGCGTGGCGATCTCGGTGACGACCGTCCCGGCGGCGGCGAACGCGGCGGTGGCCCTCGGCTACGGCGAGCTCGGCCAGATGTGGGGCTCGGTGGAGCAGCTGCTGCTCAACCTCCTCGGCATCATGCTGGCCGGGACGCTGACCCTGTACGCGCAGAAGCTGCTGTGGCGGACGCAGCGCGGCCGGTGGACCCGGCGCGGGCGGCCGGGCGCGAAAGTCGGCCCGAAGGCCCGCCCCTGACACCCCGGCGCCGTACGCGCGAGGGCCCCGCCGCACTCTGTGCGACGGGGCCCTCCGCGTACGCGCGGTACCGGGCTCGGACTCCTAGCCCAGCGCCGACTTCACGACGTCCGCCAGGCGCTGCGCGACCGACCGGGCCTGCTCGATGTCGGCGGCCTCGACCATGACGCGGACCAGCGGCTCCGTACCGGAGGAGCGCAGCAGGACGCGGCCGGTGGAGCCCAGCTCGCGCTCGGCGTCGGTGACGGCGGCGGCCAGCTCGCCGGAGGTGGAGACCCGGGACTTGTCGACGTCCTTGACGTTGATGAGGATCTGCGGGAGCCGCTCCATGACGGCGGCCAGCTCGGCGAGGGACTTGCCGGTGGCCGCGACCCGGGCGGCGAGCATCAGGCCGGTGAGGGTGCCGTCGCCGGTGGTGGCGTGGTCGAGCACGATGACGTGCCCGGACTGCTCGCCGCCGAGCGCGAAGCCGTTCTCCTTCATGGACTCCAGGACGTAGCGGTCGCCGACCGCGGTCTGGACGAGGGTCAGGCCCTCGCGCTCCATGGCGAGCTTGAAGCCCAGGTTGGACATGACGGTGGCGACGACGGTCTCGCCGCGCAGGGTGCCCGCCTCGCGCATGGCGAGGGCGAGGACGGCGAGGATCTGGTCGCCGTCGACCTCGGCGCCCGTGTGGTCGACCGCGAGGCAGCGGTCGGCGTCGCCGTCGTGGGCGATGCCGAGGTCGGCGCCGTGCTCGACGACGGCGGCCTTGAGCATCTCCAGGTGCGTGGAGCCGCAGCCGTCGTTGATGTTGAGGCCGTCCGGCTCGGCACCGATGGTGATCACCTCGGCGCCGGCCCGGGAGAAGGCCTCGGGCGACACGCGGGAGGCGGCGCCGTGGGCCTCGTCCAGGACGATCTTCAGCCCGTCGAGGCGGTTGGGCAGGACGCCGATCAGGTGGGCGACGTACTTGTCGAAGCCCTCGTCGTAGTCGCGGACGCGGCCGACGCCGGCACCGGTCGGGCGGTCCCAGGGGGCGCCGGTGCGGTGCTCCTCGTACACGGCCTCGATGCGGTCCTCCAGCTCGTCGGCGAGCTTGTGGCCGCCACGGGCGAAGAACTTGATGCCGTTGTCGGGCATGGCGTTGTGGGAGGCGGACAGCATCACGCCGAGGTCGGCGCCGAGGACGCCGGTCAGGTACGCCACGGCCGGGGTCGGCAGCACACCGACGCGCAGCACGTCGACTCCGGCACTGGCGAGGCCGGCCACGACGGCCGCCTCCAGGAACTCTCCCGACGCGCGCGGGTCCCGTCCGACCACGGCGGTCGGCCGATGGCCCTCGAAGGTCCCCGCCTCGGCGAGCACGTGCGCGGCGGCGACCGACAGGCCGAGCGCCAGCTCCGCCGTCAGATCGGCGTTGGCGACACCGCGCACGCCGTCCGTGCCGAAGAGTCGTCCCACAGCTGTCCTCCATTGCGATCCACGGACGTCCCCAGCGACGCCCGGAACTGGCCCCTGAAAGGGGCGCGCCCCGGCGGCACAGAATGTGCCGCCGGGGCGTACCTTACGAGCAGACCGAGCAGGCGATTAACGCTTGCTGTACTGCGGAGCCTTACGGGCCTTCTTGAGACCGGCCTTCTTCCGCTCGACCGCACGGTCGTCACGGGAGAGGAAGCCGGCCTTCTTCAGCGCCGGGCGGTTGTTCTCGACGTCGGCCTCGTTGAGGGCGCGGGCCACGCCGAGGCGCAGGGCGCCGGCCTGGCCGGAGACGCCGCCACCCGCGATGCGGGCGACCACGTCGTAGCGGTTGTCGAGCTCGAGCACCTTGAAGGGCTCGTTGACTTCCTGCTGGTGCACCTTGTTGGGGAAGTAGTCCTCAAGGGTGCGACCGTTGATCTTCCACTTGCCGGTGCCCGGAACGATCCGGACGCGGGCGATGGCGTTCTTGCGACGGCCCAGGCCGGCGGCCGGCTGCGGGTCGCCGAAGCGCGACGCGAGGGACTCGGACGTGTAGTCGCCCTCGACGTTCTCGGTCTCGGTGGTGTACTCCTCGACGCCCTCGAACTCGTCGACGGGGGTCTCGGGGGTGGTCTCGGCCACGATGCTCCTCAGATTTCTTTCGTTCTTAGGGGGTGGCCGGAACTACTGCGCGACCTGGGTGATCTCGAACGGGACCGGCTGCTGAGCAGCGTGCGGGTGGTTCTCGCCCGCGTAGACCTTCAGCTTCGAGAGCATCTGACGGCCCAGGGTGTTCTTGGGGATCATGCCCTTGATGGCCTTCTCGACGGCCTTCTCGGGGTTCTTGGCCAGCAGCTCGTCGTAACGGACGGAGCGCAGACCACCCGGGTAGCCGGAGTGACGGTAGGCCATCTTCTGGGTCTTCTTGTTGCCGGACAGGTGGACCTTGTCAGCGTTGATGATGATGACGAAGTCGCCCATGTCCATGTGCGGCGCGTAGACGGGCTTGTGCTTGCCTCGCAGGAGGTTCGCAGCCGTCGTGGCCAGACGGCCCAGGACGACGTCCTGCGCGTCGATGATGTGCCACTGGCGAGACACATCGCCAGGCTTGGGGCTGTACGTACGCACTTCGTAGCCTTCGCTTCTTCAGTGGATGGAGTCCAGACACACCTGAAGCGATCATGCAGCTGGGGCCCACACTGCCGGGACACCGCCCGTATGCGAGCCACTGGTAACTGCTCCAGGGAACCTGCGTAGGGCCCCTTCGCGTGAGAACGACGAAGCCGATACGCATAACAAACCGCTACGGTACCCGCGCCACCCCCGGCGGGTCAAAATGCCCGGGGCGCCGCCGGGGCACCGTCACCGCGCCCGCTGCACCCGCCGCTCGTCCCACACGGGCTCCGGCGTCTCCCGGACGACCCCGTCCGAGCCGAAGACCAGGTAGCGGTCGAAGGAGCGCGCGAACCAGCGGTCGTGGGTGACGGCGAGGACCGTCCCCTCGTACGCCTCCAGGCCGTCCTGGAGGGCCTCGGCCGACTCCAGGTCCAGGTTGTCCGTCGGCTCGTCCAGGAGCAGCGCCGTGGTGCCGGCCAGCTCCAGGAGCAGGATCTGGAACCGGGCCTGCTGCCCGCCGGAGAGCTTGTCGAAGGGCTGGTCGCCCTGCCGCTCCAGCTCGTACCGGCGCAGCACCGACATCGCGCCGCCCCGGTCCTTGGCGTGCTCCGTCCACAGGATGTCGACCAGCGAGCGGCCCTCCAGCTCCGGGTGGGCGTGGGTCTGCGCGAAGTGCCCCGGCACCACCCGGGCGCCCAGCTTCCACGTACCCGTGTGCGCCACCGTCGGGTCTCCCGCGAGCAGCCGCAGGAAGTGCGACTTGCCCGAGCCGTTCGAGCCGAGGACGGCGACCCGCTCCCCGTAGAACACCTCCAGCGAGAACGGCTTCATCAGCCCGGTCAGCTCAAGGTTCTCGCAGGTCACGGCGCGTACCCCGGTCCGGCCGCCGCGCAGGCGCATCCGGATGTCCTGCTCGCGCGGCGGCTCCGGCGGCGGGCCGGCCTCCTCGAACTTCCGCAGCCGGGTCTGCGCCGCCGCGTACCGGGAGGCCATCTCGTGGCTGACGGCCGCCGCCTGCCGCAGGGTGACGACCAGCTTCTTCAGCTGGGCGTGCTTCTCCTCCCAGCGCCGCTTCAGCTCCTCGAAGCGCGCGAACCGCTCGCGGCGCGCCTCGTGGAAGGTGTCGAAACCGCCGCCGTGCACCCACACGTCCGAACCGGCCGGGCCGGGCTCGACCGCGACGATCTTCTGCGCGGCCCGGGACAGCAGCTCCCGGTCGTGAGAGATGAACAGCACGGTCTTGCGGGTCTCCCGCAGGCGCTCCTCCAGCCACCGCTTGCCGGGGACGTCCAGGTAGTTGTCCGGCTCGTCCAGGAGCAGCACCTCGTCGGGGCCGCGCAGCAGCGACTCCAGGACCAGCCGCTTCTGCTCGCCGCCGCTGAGCGTCCGTACCTGCCGGAACTGCGCCTTCTCGTACGGCACGCCGAGCGCCGCCATGGTGCAGACGTCCCAGTGGGTCTCCGCCTCGTACCCCTGGACCTCGGCCCAGTCGCTGAGCGCCTGCGCGTACCGCATCTGCGCGGCCTCGTCGTCGACGGTCATGATCAGGTGCTCGGCCTCGTCCACGGCCTTCGCGGCCTCCCGGATGCGCGGGTCCGCCACGGAGACCAGCAGGTCACGGACGGTGGTCTCGTCCCGGACGGAGCCGACGAACTGCGGCATCACGCCGAGGCCGCCGCTCACGGTGACGGTGCCGCCGTGCGGCTTCAGCTCCCCGGAGATCATCCGGAGCAGGGTCGTCTTGCCGGCGCCGTTGGCCCCGACGAGGGCGACGACGGCGCCCTCGCCGACGCGGAAGGAGGCGTCCCCGAGCAGCACCCTCCCGTCCGGAAGGTAGTACTCAAGATGTGCGGCCTCGACATGTCCCATGAGGTGCATTGTCGCCGCCCGCCGCCGCCTTCCCCAACCGGTTTAGGATGCGCGGCATGAGCTTTGGGGGACCGCAGTGGCCGCACGAGCCGCAGCAGCCGGGTCAGCAGCCGCCGCAACCGGGTCAGCAGGGGTACGGGCAGCCGCCGGCGCAGGGGTACGGGCAGCAGGGCGGTTACGGGCAGCAGCCGCCGCCCTGGGAACAGCGGCAGCAGCCGCCGAACCCCCTGGGCGCGCAGGGCGGTGACGCCCCCGACTGGAGCGCGCTCGCCGAGGCCTCGGCCGCCCGTGGCCGGCGCAGGCGGCGGCTGATGATCGGCGGCGGGATCGTGGCCACGCTGGCGGTCGGAGCGATCGTCGCCACCGCCGTCGTCACCACGAACAAGAAGAACGACGAGGCCAAGAACGGCGGGGTCCCGACCGTCTCCGTGCCCCCCACCGGCTCCCCGACGCCCGAGCCGACCTTCTCCTCCGTGGCGCCGCCGCCCCCGCCGAACCCGAAGGACTACATCACCGACCCGAAGAAGGACACGGCCCCGATCAGCGCCGAAGGCCTCTTCCCGGGCAAGAAGCTCACCATGAACGGCCGCCCGTACACCAAGGGCGCGACCTCCTCGACCACGAACTGCGCGGCGGTCGCCCAGGGCGCGCTCGCCGCCGTCCTCAAGGACAACGGCTGCCTGCGCGTCCTGCGCGCCACCTACGTCCAGGACGGCGTGGCGGTCACCGTCGGCGTGGCCGTCCTCCCCTCGGAGGCCGCGGCCCTCAAGGTGAAGCAGGCCAAGGGCGGCGTCGCCCCGCTGGCGGGCGCGGGCGTGAAGGAGTTCTGCCGCGCCACGGTGTGCCTGCGCCGCTCGAACTCCTTGGGCCGCTACGCGTACTTCACCCAGGCCGGCTTCACGAACGGCAAGAAGGTCACCACGGCCGACCAGCCGATCTACCGGGTCAGCACCGACCTGGGCACCTTCGCCTTCAACCAGATCTACGCCCGCGGCCGGGCGCAGGCCTCAGCAGCAGCCGGCGCCCCCGGGGAGTGACCGCTTGTTGCGGGCCTCCCGGTTCCGGGCGGCGAGCTGGTCGTCCGCCGGATAGCCGACCTCTTCGAGGGTGAGGCCGTGCGGCCGGACGACGTGCACGGCCGAGTCCCGCACGCCGGCGGCCAGCACCTTGCCGGGCCATTCCACCGGCCGGTGCCCGTCGCCGACGAAGAGGAGCGCGCCGACGAGCGAGCGGACCATGTTGTGGCAGAAGGCGTCGGCCTTCACGGTCGCTTCGAGGATGCCGTCGGGGCGCCGCTCCCAGCGCAGCTCCTGCAGGGTGCGGATGGTGGTGGCGCCCTCGCGCTTCTTGCAGTACGCGGCGAAGTCGTGCTCGCCGACGAGGGCGGTGGCCGCCTCGTTCATGGCGTCCATGTCGAGGGCCCAGTCGTGCCACAGGACGTGTCCGCGCAGCAGCGGGTCGACGCCGCCGGGGTTGTCGGTGACGCGGTAGGCGTAGCGGCGCCAGATCGCGGAGAACCGGGCGTTGAAGCCCTCCGGGGCCTCGGCCACGGACCAGATCCGCACATCGTGCGAGAGGCGCCCGGCGAGCCGCCGCAGCAGCTTCTCCCGGTGCTCCTCCCACAGCTCGACGGGGAGGTCGACGTGGGCGACCTGCCCACGGGCGTGCACCCCCGCGTCGGTCCGGCCGGCCACCGTCAGCTCGTACGTCTCCTTGGCCCGGGTCACCGTCCGCAGGGCGTCCTCGATCTCGCCCTGCACGGTCCGCTGCCCGCGGGCCTGCTTGGCCCAGCCGGAGAACTCCCGACCGTCGTACGAAAGGTCCAGCCGTACCCGTACGAACCCGGGCTGCACGTCATCACTCACGTCGTGAATCCTCTCAGACGCGACGGAGCGGGCCCGCACCCCTCAGGGGTACGGGCCCGCTCGCGAAGGCTCTCAGAACGCTCAGGCGTCCTTCGACTCCTCGGCCGGCGCCTCGGCGGCGTCGTCGGCCTTGGTCTCCTCGGCCTTGGGGGCCTCGTCGGCCTCCTTGACGGCGCGCTTGGTGGCGGCCTCGGCCTCGGCGACGGTGGCCTTCTTGGCGATCTCGCCCTCGACCAGCTCGATCACGGCCATCGGGGCGTTGTCGCCACGACGGTTGCCGATCTTGGTGATGCGGGTGTAGCCACCCGGACGCTCCGCGTAGCGCGGCGCGATCTCGGTGAAGAGGGTGTGGACGATGCCCTTGTCGGTGATCGTCTGCAGCACCAGGCGACGGTTGTGGATGTCGCCCTTCTTCGCCTTGGTGATCAGGCGCTCGGCGACCGGACGCAGGCGGCGGGCCTTGGCCTCGGTCGTCGTGATGCGGCCGTGCTCGAAGAGCGACTTCGCCAGGTTGGCGAGGAGCAGCTTCTCGTGCGCGGCGGAGCCGCCGAGACGGGCACCCTTGGCGGGACGCGGCATGGTGTTTCTCCTTGTGATCTGCACCGGCCGTATGAGGTACCGGTGTCAGTATCCGAGCAGGCGGTTACCTGTCGGAGACCGGGGCGTGCGCCCCGGGAAGGGTGCGGGGAACTGCGCGGTCGAGCACAACCCGCCCGCACCCGAGTACGGACCCGAAGGCCCGAGCCCTTAGTACTGCTCGGTCTCGACGAAGCCCGCGTCCGCGTCGTCGTCGGCGCCGAAGGCGTCGGCGGCGGCGGTCGGGTCGAATCCGGGCGGGCTGTCCTTGAGGGCCAGGCCCATGCCGGCCAGCTTCGCCTTGACCTCGTCGATCGACTTCGCACCGAAGTTGCGGATGTCGAGCAGGTCGGCCTCGGAGCGCGCCACGAGCTCACCCACGGAGTGGATGCCCTCACGCTTGAGGCAGTTGTAGGAGCGGACCGTGAGCTCCAGCTCCTCGATCGGCAGCGCCAGGTCGGCGGCGAGGGCGGCGTCCGTCGGGGACGGGCCCATGTCGATGCCCTCGGCGTCGATGTTCAGCTCGCGGGCGAGACCGAACAGCTCGACCAGGGTCTTGCCGGCGGACGCCATGGCGTCGCGCGGGCGCATGGCCTGCTTGGTCTCGACGTCGACGATGAGCTTGTCGAAGTCGGTGCGCTGCTCGACTCGGGTCGCCTCGACCTTGTAGGTGACCTTGAGGACGGGCGAGTAGATGGAGTCGACCGGGATACGGCCGATCTCCTGGCCCACCTGCTTGTTCTGGACGGCGGAGACGTAGCCGCGACCGCGCTCGACGGTCAGCTCCATCTCCAGCTTGCCCTTGCCGTTGAGCGTGGCGAGGACGAGGTCGGGGTTGTGCACCTCGACACCGGCCGGGGGCGCGATGTCGGCGGCGGTGACCAGGCCCGGGCCCTGCTTGCGCAGGTACATCACGACCGGCTCGTCGTGCTCCGAGGAGACGACCAGCTGCTTGATGTTGAGGATGAGGTCGGTGACGTCCTCCTTGACGCCCGGCACGGTGGTGAACTCGTGCAGGACACCGTCGATGCGGATGCTGGTGACAGCGGCACCCGGGATCGAGGAGAGGAGGGTACGGCGGAGGCTGTTGCCGAGGGTGTATCCGAAGCCCGGCTCCAGCGGCTCGATCACGAACCGGGAGCGGAACTCGTCGACGACCTCTTCGGTCAGCGACGGACGCTGAGCGATAAGCATGTGTGTTCCTTCAGTCGTGGACGCCCACTATTTGACGCCCGACGGGGTGCGGCAGGTACTGCCGCGGCGCTGCGTACTGCGTACTGCAAGGGTACGGGCGGCACGCCCCGCGAGGGGGCGCACCGCCCGGAAAACCCAGGTCAAGCAGGCGGCGCGTCAGACGCGGCGGCGCTTGGGGGGACGGCAGCCGTTGTGCGGCGTGGGGGTGACGTCCTGGATCGAGCCGACCTCGAGGCCGGTGGCCTGGAGGGAGCGGATCGCGGTCTCACGGCCGGAGCCGGGACCCTTGACGAAGACGTCGACCTTGCGCATGCCGTGCTCCTGCGCGCGGCGGGCGGCCGACTCGGCGGCCATCTGCGCGGCGAAGGGGGTGGACTTGCGCGAGCCCTTGAAGCCGACGTGGCCGGCGGAGGCCCAGGAGATCACGTTGCCCGAGGGGTCCGTGATGGAGACGATCGTGTTGTTGAACGTGCTCTTGATGTGCGCGTGGCCGTGAGCGACGTTCTTCTTTTCCTTGCGGCGCACCTTCTTGGCAGCGCCCTGACGACCCTTGGGGGGCATCTATAACTCCTACGGGAGGTGGTCGGTCCTACAGCGAAGACCGTGGTCAAGTCCGCTGAGGACTACTTCTTGCCCGGCTTCTTCTTGCCGGCGATGGCGCGACGCGGGCCCTTGCGGGTACGAGCGTTCGTGCTGGTGCGCTGACCGCGGACGGGCAGGCCACGACGGTGGCGCAGACCCTGGTAGCAGCCGATCTCGACCTTGCGGCGGATGTCGGCCGCGATCTCGCGGCGGAGGTCACCCTCGGTCTGGAGGTTGGCGTCCACGTACTCGCGGATCTTGACGAGGTCTTCCTCGGCAAGGTCGCGGACACGGGTGGACGGGTTCACGCCAGTGGCGGCGAGGATCTCCTCGGACCGGGTGCGCCCGATACCGAAGACGTAGGTGAGTGCGACCACCACACGCTTTTCGCGCGGGATGTCAACACCGGAAACGCGTGCCATTCAATGGCTCCTGTGTTCTCGGGGGTCTGCCGCAGAACCGGTCCCGACTGCCGTATGAGGTACAGGTCGGGTCCCCGGCCCCCGCCGGAGGTGCCGTCAGCCGTGGTGCACGGCCGGACGGGCTCTGCGTATGTACGTATTGCTCGCGTCGCGCGAAGAACTGCGGAAGGCAGGTCGGTCGGCGTGCGTCAGCCCTGGCGCTGCTTGTGGCGCAGGTTGTCGCAGATGACCATGACCCGGCCGTGACGGCGGATCACCTTGCACTTGTCGCAGATCTTCTTGACGCTCGGCTTGACCTTCATGGGATGTGAGGTTCTCCGGGTCAGTGCCACCACCCGCGCCGGAGGCGGGGTGCGGGCAAGATCTACTTGTAGCGGTAGACGATCCGGCCACGCGTCAGGTCGTAGGGAGACAGCTCCACGACGACCCGGTCGTCCGGCAGGATACGGATGTAGTGCATACGCATCTTGCCGGAGATGTGCGCGAGGACCTTGTGACCGTTCTGGAGCTCCACCTTGAACATCGCGTTCGGCAGGGACTCGATCACGGTGCCCTCGATCTCGATGGCACCTTGCTTCTTGGCCACGCTTCGCCTTTCGAATCGGCTACCTTGATCGACTCCCGATCCCCGGTGCGGACACACGGGTACACGAGAGCCGACGCATCAGTCTACGTCAGCGCTTCGGAAAAGACGAATCCGGGAAGTTTGCCCACCCCGGAAGATCCTTACGCAAGAAGCCGCGCCGGATCCGGGACGGCTATCCGAGGGGGTCCGGCGCCGCCGTCACGCCGAGCTCGGCCAGCTTGGCCTTGCCGCCGTCGACCGCGGTGAGGACCAGGGGGCCCTCCTCGGTGAGGGCGACGCTGTGCTCCCAGTGCGAGGACCAGGTGCCGTCGGTCGTGATGACCGTCCAGTCGTCCTCCAGGACCTCCGTGCGCGGGGTGCCCAGGGAGACCATCGGCTCGATCGCCAGGCAGAAGCCGGGGACCAGCTTCGGGCCCTTGCCGCGCTTGCGCGAGACGTAGTTCAGCAGGTGCGGATCCATGTGCATCTCGGTGCCGATGCCGTGGCCGCCGTAGTCCTCGATGATCCCGTACCGGCCGAGGCTGTGGTCACCGACCGCGGGGCGCGGCTGGCGCTTGATGTACGTCTCGATCGCCTTCGAGATGTCGACCAGCCGGTTGCCGGGCTTCATGGCCGCGATGCCGGCCCACATCGACTCCTCCGTCACCCGCGACAGCTCGATCAGCTCCGGGGCGTGGCCGGTGCCGACGAAGGCGGTGTACGCCGCGTCGCCGTGCCAGCCGTCGACGATGGCGCCGCAGTCGATGGAGATGATGTCGCCGTCCTTCAGGACGGTCTTCTCGTCGGGGATGCCGTGGACGACGACCTCGTTCACCGAGGTGCAGATCGTCGCGGGGAACCCGCCGTACCCGAGGAAGTTCGACTTCGCCCCGTGGTCGGCGATCACCTTCCGCGCGACCTCGTCCAGGTCCCGGGTGGTGGCGCCGGGCACGGCCGCCTCGCGCGTCGCCGCGTGGATGGCCGCGACGACCAGCCCCGCCTCGCGCATCTTCGCGATCTGCTCGGGGGTCTTGATCTGCACCATCGTGGCCGCGGCCTTTCCGTCGATTGAGGGGTAACAGAACAACGATACGGCCGCGGCGCCCCCGAGGGGCACCGCGGCCGTACCGGACGAACCGTGGGTTACTTCTTCAGCGCGCCCATCGCACGCGCCGTGACCTCGTCCACCTTGCCGAGCGCCGAGATCGTCACGACCAGGTTCTGCGCCCGGTAGTAGTCGATGATCGGCTCGGTCTGCGTGTGGTAGACCTCCAGGCGCCGGCGGACGGTCTCCTCGGAGTCGTCGTCGCGCTGGAACAGCTCGCCACCACAGACGTCGCAGACACCCTCGGTCTTCGGGGCGTTGTACGTCACGTGGAAGACGTGCGAGGAGTCGTTGCGGCAGATGCGGCGGCCCGCGATCCGCTTCACGACCTCGTCCTCGGGGACCTCCAGGTCCAGGACCGCGTCCAGCTGCATGTCCTCGGCCTTGAGGACCGCGTCCAGAGCCTCGGCCTGGGCCACGTTCCGGGGGAAGCCGTCGAGCAGGAAGCCGTTGGCGGCGTCGGCCTGCTCCATGCGGTCCTTGGCCATCCCGATGGTCACCTCGTCGGGCACCAGGTCGCCGGCGTCCATGAACGCCTTGGCCTTCAGACCCAGCTCCGTGCCCTGAGAGATGTTGGCTCGGAACAGGTCACCCGTGGAGATGTGCGGGATGTCCAGGTTCCTGGCAAGGAACGCGGCCTGCGTACCCTTGCCGGCCCCGGGCGGTCCGACGAGGACGATTCGCATCAGCGGAGGAACCCTTCGTAATTGCGCTGCTGGAGCTGGCTCTCGATCTGCTTCACGGTCTCCAGCCCCACACCCACGATGATGAGGATGCTCGTCCCGCCGAAGGGGAAGTTGGCATTGGCGCCACCGAAGCCTGCCAACGCCATCGTCGGCACAAGAGCGATCAGACCCAAGTACAGCGAGCCCGGCCAAGTGATCCGGTTGAGCACGTAGCTCAGGTACTCGGCAGTAGGTCGACCAGCCCGGATACCCGGGATGAAGCCACCATACTTCTTCATGTTGTCGGCGACTTCCTCGGGGTTGAACGAGATCGCCACGTAGAAGAAGGCGAAGAACACGATCAGGAGGAAGTACGTGGCGATGTAGTAGGGGTGGTCACCCTTGACGAAGTGGGCTTCGATCCAGGTCTTCCAGCCCGCGGTGGAGTTGGAGAACTGCGCGATCAAGGCCGGGATGTAGAGCAGCGACGAAGCGAAGATGACAGGAATCACACCGGCCTGGTTCACCTTCAGCGGGATGTACGTGGACGTACCGCCGTAGGAGCGCCGGCCGATCATGCGCTTCGCGTACTGGACCGGGATGCGCCGCTGGGCCTGCTCGACGAAGACCACGAGGGCCACCATCACGAAGCCCACGAGGATCACGATGCCGAACTCGATCCAGCCGTTGGCCATGTCGCCGCTCTCCTTGATGGCCCACAGGGCCCCGGGGAAGCCGGCGGCGATCGAGATGAACATCAGGATCGACATGCCGTTGCCGACGCCCCGGTCGGTGATCAGCTCACCGAGCCACATGACGAGAGCGGTACCGGCGGTCATGGTGATGACCATGGTGGTGATGGTGAAGATCGAGGGGTTCGGCACGACCTGGTCGGCCACGGCGCAGCCGCTGAACAGCGCACCGCTCTTGGCGGTGGCGACGAGGCCGGTGCCCTGAAGGACGGCCAGGGCGATCGTCAGGTACCGCGTGTACTGCGTGATCTTGGCCGTGCCGGACTGCCCCTCCTTCTTGAGGGCCTCGAGCCGCGGGATGACGACGGTCAGCAGCTGCAGAATGATGCTCGCCGTGATGTACGGCATGATGCCGAGCGCGAAGATGGTGATCTGCAGCAGCGCGCCGCCGCTGAACATCTGCATCAGGCCGAACAGGCTGCTGTCGCCCTCGCTGGCCTGCTTGACGCACTGCTGGACGGCCTCGTAGCTGACGCCGGGCACCGGAATGTGGGCCCCGAGGCGGTACAGGACGATGATGCCGAGCGTGAAGAGCAGCTTCTTGCGCAGGTCGGGCGTCTTGAACGCCCGGGCGAACGCGGTGAGCACGGTGCCTCCTGCGACCCCCGCGTAGCGCGCGTGAGGGCAACGGTCAGTTATGGATGATGAGCAGGTACACAAGAAGGCAGTTCTGTGCACCTACCACAGACTGCCCGGAACGCTAACAGCGGATACCATACCCGGCTGCCGAGGCCAGCGGAAATGTCTCCATCAGGTCGCAGAGCCCCGCCGGGGTGTGCTGCGTACCGGGGCGGTCCCCACTTTCGTCCGGTGCGCGGCCGGTGAGCGGACGGGACGACCTCCCTCATCGGCCCGGGAAGACCGTCGGACCAGCGGCGCCTGCTGACGCGAGGGACCCCGCCGCGCCGGCCGCTTCCCGCTGCGGGCAGGCGCCGCCCACGTCCGCGTGAGCGGCCCCCCTTGGCGTCTCCCTGGCCCGAGCACCACCGGCGTACACCGGCGGAGGCGGCTCCACCCCGGTGGGAGGGTCCCTCGTGGCGCGGGGCCCGTCTCCTCCGCCGCCTGATTCGCACCGGGCCCGGGAAACAAAAAGCCTGGCCGCCACCCCCGGAGGGGTAGCGGCCAGGCTTTTGTTCGATCAGGCCATCGAGTCGTCTCAGACGAGCTCGGTGACGGTGCCGCCGGCGGCGGTGATCTTCTCCTTGGCGGAGCCGGAGACGGCGTCAACCGTCACCTGCAGCGCCACGGAGACCTCGCCCTGGCCCAGGACCTTGACGAGCTGGTTCTTGCGCACGGCACCCTTGGCGACCAGGTCGGCCACCGTGACCTCGCCACCCTGCGGGTAGAGCGAAGCCAGCTTGTCCAGGTTCACGACCTGGTACTCGGTGCGGAAGGGGTTCTTGAAGCCCTTCAGCTTCGGGAGACGCATGTGGAGGGGCATCTGGCCACCCTCGAAGCGCTCCGGAACCTGGTAGCGGGCCTTCGTGCCCTTCGTACCACGACCGGCCGTCTTACCCTTCGACGCCTCACCACGACCCACACGGGTCTTGGCGGTCTTGGCGCCCGGGGCGGGACGGAGGTTGTGGACCTTCAGCGGGTTGTTCTCCGCCATGTCAGTCGACCTCCTCGACCGTCACGAGGTGGCGGACGGTGTGCACCATTCCGCGGAACTCGGGGCGGTCCTCCTTGACGACCTGCGTGTTGATGCCCTTGAGACCAAGGGAACGCAGGGTGTCGCGGTGGTTCTGCTTGCTGCCGATGTACGACTTCGTCTGCGTGATCTTGAGGCGGGCCATTACGCACCCGCCCCAGCACGCGCACGAAGCAGAGCCGCGGGGGCGACGTCCTCGAGCGGCAGACCACGGCGGGCCGCGATCTCCTCGGGGCGCTGCAGGCCCTTCAGGGCCGCCACGGTCGCGTGCACGATGTTGATCGCGTTGTCGGAGCCGAGCGACTTCGACAGGATGTCGTGAACGCCGGCGCACTCCAGGACGGCGCGCACCGGGCCACCGGCGATCACACCGGTACCGGGGGAAGCAGGCTTCAGCAGGACGACGCCCGCGGCCTTCTCACCCTGGATGGGGTGCGGGATGGTGCCCTGGATACGGGGGACCTTGAAGAAGTGCTTCTTGGCCTCCTCCACACCCTTGGCGATGGCGGCCGGCACCTCCTTGGCCTTGCCGTAACCGACACCCACGGTGCCGTCACCGTCGCCCACCACGACCAGCGCGGTGAAGCTGAAGCGACGACCACCCTTCACAACCTTGGCGACACGGTTGATCGCGACAACGCGCTCAACATAAGCGGTCTTCTCGGCGGCAGCTGCGCCGCCGTCACGGCCCTTCCGGTCCCGCCGCTCGCCGCCACCGGCACCGCTTCCGCGGCGCTGGGGTCCAGCCATTGGAATTACCTCTCTTCGTTTTCCGCTGAGCTACGGAACCGGCTCAGAACTTCAGGCCGGCTTCGCGGGCGGCGTCCGCCAGGGCGGCGATGCGCCCGGCGTACTGGTTGCCGCCACGGTCGAACACGACAGCCTCGACGCCGGCGGCCTTGGCACGCTCGGCCACGAGCTGGCCGACCTGCTTCGCCTTCGCCGACTTGTCGCCTTCGCCGCCGCGGATGGACGCGTCCAGGGTGGACGCCGACGCCAGGGTGTGACCCTTGAGGTCGTCGATGACCTGAGCGGTGATGCCGCGGTTGGACCGGGTGACGACGAGGCGCGGACGCTCTGCCGTTCCCGAGACCTTCTTGCGGATGCGGATGTGGCGACGCTTCAGAGCAGCGCCCTTGTAGGCCTTGCCCTTGGCAATCTTCACGCCGTATGCCATGGCTTACTTACCAGCCTTTCCGACCTTGCGGCGGATGACCTCGCCCGCGTACTTCACGCCCTTGGCCTTGTACGGGTCGGGCTTACGAAGCTTGCGGATGTTCGCGGCGACCTCGCCGACCTTCTGCTTGTCGATGCCCTCGACCGAGAACTTGGTCGGCGACTCGACCTTGAAGGAGATGCCCTCGGGGGCCTCCACCAGGATCGGGTGGCTGTAACCGAGCTGGAACTCCAGGTTGGAGCCCTTCGCGGCGACGCGGTAACCGACACCGCTGATCTCGAGCGCCTTCGTGTACCCCTGGGTCACACCGGTGATCATGTTGGCCACCAGCGTGCGGGACAGGCCGTGCAGGGCCTTGTTCTGACGCTCGTCGTTGGGGCGGGTGACGTTGAGAACGCCGTCCTCACCCTTCACGATCTCGATCGGCGCGGCGACGGTGTGGGTCAGGGTGCCCTTGGAACCCTTGACCGTGACCGTGCGGCCCTCGATGGTGACGTCCACGCCGGCGGGAACCGTGATGGGGAGCTTGCCGATACGCGACATTGGCTTTTCCTCCGTTCCCGACTACCAGACGTAGGCGAGGACTTCCCCACCCACGCCCTTCTTCTGAGCCTGCTGGCCGGTCAGGAGACCGTGGGACGTGGAGATGATCGCCACGCCCAGGCCGCCGAGGACCTTCGGCAGGTTGGTGGACTTCGCGTAAACCCGGAGGCCCGGCTTCGAGATCCGCTTGATGCCCGCGATGGAGCGCTCACGGTTCGGACCGAACTTGAGCTCGAGAACGAGGTTCTTGCCGACCTCGGCGTCCTCGACCTTCCAGCCCGTGATGAAGCCCTCCTGCTGGAGGATTTCCGCGATGTGAGACTTGATCTTGCTGTGCGGCATCGTCACGGAGTCGTGGTACGCCGAGTTCGCGTTACGCAGACGCGTGAGCATGTCTGCGATCGGATCAGTCATGGTCATGAATTGGCCTTCGGCCTCTCTCGCCGGGGTTTCCAGTGCGCCATCCCTCTCCCCACACAGGGGCGGGACGGGTGCGGCGCGGGGACCTACGGCGTAGTAAGTCGTACGGGCGGCGGACGCCCAACCCCACAAGCCTAAGCCATCAGGGGGTGGGCCTCCGCCGACCCAATCCTTACCGAGAGACTCCGGTTATCCCAAGTAGGGGATTACCAGGAGCTCTTGGTCACGCCCGGCAGCTCGCCACGGTGAGCCATCTCACGAAGGCAGACGCGGCACAGGCCGAACTTGCGGTACACGGAGTGGGGACGACCGCAGCGCTGGCAGCGGGTGTACGCACGCACACCGAACTTGGGCTTGCGGGCAGCCTTCGCGATGAGAGCCTTCTTCGCCATCTCGCTTACGCCTCCTTGAACGGGAAGCCGAGGTGACGCAGAAGGGCACGGCCCTCGTCGTCATTGGTCGCCGTGGTGACCACGGTGATGTCCATACCCCGGACACGGTCGATCTTGTCCTGGTCGATCTCGTGGAACATGACCTGCTCCGTGAGACCGAAGGTGTAGTTGCCCCGGCCGTCGAACTGCTTGGGGGACAGACCACGGAAGTCGCGGATGCGCGGAAGCGCGAGCGACAGGGTGCGGTCCAGGAACTCCCACATGCGGTCGCCACGGAGGGTGACGTGCGCACCGATCGGCTGACCCTCGCGCAGCTTGAACTGCGCGATGGACTTGCGGGCCTTGGTGACGGCCGGCTTCTGACCGGTGATCGTGGTGAGGTCGCGGATGGCGCCCTCGATCAGCTTCGAGTCACGGGCGGCGTCGCCGACACCCATGTTGACCACGATCTTCACGAGGCCGGGAATCTGCATGACGTTCTCGTACGAGAACTCCTCACGCAGCTTGCCCGCGATCTCCTCGCGGTACTTCGTCTTGAGACGCGGAGTGGTGGTAGCCATCAGATGTCCTCACCCGTCCGCTTGGCAACGCGGATCTTGTTGCCCTCGTCGTCGAAGCGGTAACCGACACGCGTGACGACCTTCTTGCCGTCCTTCTCCACGACCAGCTGGACGTTGGAGACGTGGACCGGAGCCTCGGTCGTCACGATGCCGCCGGCCTGGTTCGGGCCGGCCTTGGTGTGCTTCTTGACCCGGTTGACACCCTCGACGAGGACGCGGGACTCGGCGGGGAAGGCCGCGATGACCTTGCCCTGCTTGCCCTTGTCCTTACCGGTGATGACCTGGACCAGGTCGCCCTTCTTGATCTTCATGCTTACAGCACCTCCGGCGCGAGCGAGATGATCTTCATGAACTTCTTCTCGCGCAGCTCACGGCCGACGGGGCCGAAGATACGGGTGCCGCGAGGGTCGCCGTCGTTCTTCAGAATGACGGCGGCGTTCTCGTCGAAGCGGATGTACGAGCCGTCCTGGCGGCGGCGCTCCTTGACGGTGCGAACGATGACCGCCTTGACGACGTCACCCTTCTTCACGTTGCCACCGGGGATCGCGTCCTTGACGGTGGCGACAATGACGTCACCGATGCCCGCGTAGCGGCGACCCGAGCCACCGAGAACACGGATGCAAAGGATCTCCTTGGCACCAGTGTTGTCGGCGACGCGAAGTCGCGACTCCTGCTGGATCACGTCTATCTCCTGATTGTCTGCCGGTTCCCGGCAGGGGCAGCCTCCGGGGAGGTCGTGCCCCTGCCGAGCCTGGCGGAACGATTCCTAGGGAATCCCCCTAGGAGGGATTACTTGGCCTTCTCGAGGATCTCGACGACGCGCCAGTGCTTCGTGGCAGACAGCTTCCGGGTCTCCATGAGGAGGACGCGGTCGCCGATGCCGGCCTGGTTCTGCTCGTCGTGAGCCTTGAGCTTGTTCGTACGGCGGATGACCTTGCCGTACAGCGCGTGCTTGACGCGGTCCTCGACAGCGACGACGACGGTCTTGTCCATCTTGTCGCTGACGACGAGGCCCTCACGCACCTTGCGGGCGTTGCGCGAGCCGCTCTTGTTGTCAGTCTCAGTCACGTTGTTCTCGCTCATCAGGCGTTCTCCACCGTCTCGATGCCCAGCTCGCGCTCGCGCATCAGGGTGTAGATCCGGGCGATGTCCTTACGGACGGACTTGAGCCGACCGTGGTTCTCGAGCTGCCCGGTCGCCGCCTGGAAGCGGAGGTTGAACAGCTCTTCCTTGGCCTCGCGAAGCTTGGCAACAAGCTCCTCGTTGCCCAGCTCGCGCAGCTCGGACGCCTTGGTACCGGCCGACATCACAGCTCACCTGCCTCGCGCTTAACGATCTTGCACTTCATCGGCAGCTTGTGGGCCGCACGGGTCAGGGCCTCGCGCGCGATCTTCTCGTTCGGGTACGACAGCTCGAACATCACCCGACCGGGCTTGACGTTCGCGATCCACCACTCCGGCGAACCCTTACCGGAACCCATGCGGGTCTCGGCAGGCTTCTTCGTGAGCGGGCGGTCCGGGTAGATGTTGATCCAGACCTTGCCGCCACGCTTGATGTGGCGGGTCATCGCGATACGAGCCGCCTCGATCTGGCGGTTGGTCACGTACGCCGGAGTGAGGGCCTGAATGCCGTACTCGCCGAACGCAACCTGCGTACCACCCTTGGACATACCGCTGCGCTTCGGGTGGTGCTGCTTGCGGTGCTTGACCCTACGGGGGATCAGCATTTCGGTCAGGCCTCCGTTCCGGTGCTCTCAGCCGGAGCGGCGGCGGCGGCCTCGGCCTTGGGGGCCTCGGCAGCAGCAGCCTGCTGCGGCTTGCGACCGCGACCGCCACGCTCGCCACCGCGGCCACCACGGCCGGCCGGGCGGTCAGCGCCACCACGGGCCGGGCGGTTGCCGGCGCGGGCAGCGGCGTTCTCGGCGCGGACCTCGGCGATGTTCTTGACGTCGCCCTTGTAGATCCAGACCTTCACGCCGATGCGGCCGAAGGTCGTCTTGGCCTCGAAGAAGCCGTACTCGACGTTCGCGCGGAGCGTGTGCAGCGGCACACGGCCCTCGCGGTAGAACTCCGAGCGGGACATCTCGGCGCCGCCGAGACGGCCACCGCACTGGATCTTGATGCCCTTGGCGCCGGCCTTCATGGCGGACTGCATGCTCTTGCGCATGGCCCGACGGAAGGAGACGCGGGAGGACAGCTGCTCGGCCACGGCCTGGGCCACGAGCTGAGCGTCGACCTCGGGGTTCTTGACCTCGAGGATGTTCAGCTGGACCTGCTTGCCCGTGAGCTTCTCGAGGTCACCGCGGATGCGGTCGGCCTCGGCGCCACGGCGGCCGATCACGATGCCCGGACGGGCGGTGTGGATGTCCACGCGGACGCGGTCACGGGTGCGCTCGATCTCCACCTTCGAGATGCCGGCGCGCTCCATGCCGGACGTCATCATCCGACGGATGGCGACGTCTTCCTTGACGTAGTCCTTGTACAGCTTGTCGGCGTACCAGCGGGACTTGAAGTCCGTGGTGATGCCGAGCCGGAACCCATGCGGGTTAACCTTCTGGCCCATTACCGGGTTCCTTCCTTGCTGCTGACGACCACGGTGATGTGGCTGGTCCGCTTGCGGATCCGGTAGGCACGGCCCTGAGCACGCGGACGGAACCGCTTCAGGGTCGGGCCCTCGTCGACGTACGCCTCGCTGATGAACAGCGAAGAGGCGTCCGTGTGGTCGTAGTTGTGCGCGGCGTTGGCAATGGCGCTGTCGAGCACCTTGCCGACCGGCACGGAGGCGGCCTGCGGAGCGAATCGCAGGACCGCCTGGGCCTCCGTGGCGTCCATGCCACGGATGAGGTCCACCACGCGGCGGGCCTTCATGGGCGTGACGCGGATGTACCGCGCCTGGGCCCTGGCTTCCATGGTTGTCCCTTCAGTTACTTACGTGTCTGAATGCGATCCGCTACTAGCGGCGCTTCGACTTCCGGTCTTCCTTGACGTGGCCCCGGAAGGTGCGCGTCGGCGAGAACTCGCCGAGCTTGTGGCCGACCATCGACTCGGTGACGAACACCGGGATGTGGGTCTTGCCGTTGTGCACCGCGAGCGTGTGGCCCAGCATGGCCGGCACGATCATGGAGCGACGGGACCAGGTCTTGATGACGTTCTTGGTTCCGGCTTCGTTCTGAGCGTCCACCTTCTTGATGAGGTGGTCGTCGACGAAGGGTCCCTTCTTGAGACTGCGCGGCATCTAAACCCGCTCCTAGCGCTTCTTGTTCGTCTTGCGGCGGCGGACGATGTACTTGTTCGAAGCCTTCTTCGGCGAACGAGTACGACCCTCCTTCTGACCCCACGGGGAGACCGGGTGGCGACCACCGGAGGTCTTGCCCTCACCACCACCGTGCGGGTGGTCGACCGGGTTCATCGCCACACCGCGAACGGTCGGGCGAACGCCCAGCCAGCGCTTGCGGCCGGCCTTGCCCCAGTTGATGTTCGACTGCTCGGCGTTGCCGACCTCGCCGATGGTGGCGCGGCAGCGGGCGTCGACGAGACGGATCTCACCGGAGGGCATGCGGAGGTGGGCCATGGTGCCCTCCTTCGCCAGCAGCTGCACGGAGGCACCCGCGGAGCGGGCGAACTTGGCGCCACCGCCGGGACGGAGCTCGATCGCGTGGATCGTGGTACCGACCGGGATGTTACGGAGGGCCAGGTTGTTGCCGGGCTTGATGTCGGCGCCAGGGCCGTTCTCCACCCGGTCACCCTGCGCGAGGCCACGCGGGGCGATGATGTAGCGCTTCTCGCCGTCCGCGTAGTGCAGCAGAGCGATGCGCGCGGTGCGGTTGGGGTCGTACTCGATGTGAGCGACCTTGGCCGGCACGCCGTCCTTGTCGTGACGACGGAAGTCGATCACGCGGTAGGCGCGCTTGTGGCCACCGCCCTGGTGACGGACGGTCACACGACCGGTGTTGTTACGGCCGCCCTTGCTGTGCAGGGGGCGGACCAGCGACTTCTCCGGCGTGGACCGCGTGATCTCGACGAAGTCGGCTACGGAGGAGCCACGGCGGCCCGGCGTAGTCGGCTTGTACTTGCGGATTCCCATTTCTCAGTCCTCGTCCGATTCCGGACGACTCGACCGCCGTCAGGCGGTCGGGCCGCCGAAGATGTCGATACGGTTGCCCTCGGCAAGGGTCACGATGGCGCGCTTGGTGTTGGCGCGCTTGCCGAAACCGGTGCGGGTGCGCTTGCGCTTGCCCTGACGGTTGATCGTGTTGACCGAGGTGACCTTGACCGAGAAGACCGCCTCGACGGCCTGCTTGATCTGGGTCTTGTTGGCGCCGGGCGCGACGATGAACGTGTACTTGTTCTCGTCGAGCAGCGCGTAGCTCTTCTCGGAGACAACCGGCTTGACGAGGACGTCACGCGGGTCCGTGAAGGTCTTGCTGGTGATCGTGGCCTCGGACATCAGGCCTCGCTCCCTTCGGTGTCAGCAGCCTGCGACTTCGGGGCGCCAGACACGAAGGACTCGAGGGCGGCCTGGGTGAAGACCACGTCGTCGGATCGCATCACGTCGTACGTGTTCAGCTGGCCCGGCTCCAGGATGTGGACCTGGGGCAGGTTGCGGGCGGACAGCCACGCGGCCTCGTCGGAGCGCTCGGCGACCAGGAGCAGGTTCTTGCGCTCCGAGATCTTGCCGAACAGCGTCTTGGCGGCCTTGGTGGAGACGTCACCCTCGACCACGCCGGAGACGACGTGGATGCGGGAGTGGTTCGCCCGGTCGGAGAGGGCACCGCGGAGGGCGGCGGCCTTCATCTTCTTGGGGGTCCGCTGCGAGTAGTCACGCGGCACGGGCCCGTGCACGACGCCACCACCGGCGAACTGCGGGGCGCGGGTCGAACCCTGACGGGCGCGGCCGGTGCCCTTCTGGCGGTACGGCTTCTTGCCACCACCACGGACCTCGCCACGCGTCTTGACCTTGTGCGTGCCCTGACGGGCGGCGGCCAGCTGCGCGACGACGACCTGGTGGATCAGCGGGATGCTGACCTTGGCCTCGAAGATCTCGGCCGGGAGCTCGACGGTCCCGGTCTTGTCGCCGGAGGGCGACAGAATGTCAATGGTGCTCATATCCTCAGGCCCCCTTGGCCGCGGTGCGGACCAGGACGAGGCCGCCGTTCGGACCAGGAACCGCGCCCTTGATGAGCAGCAGGCCCTTCTCCGCGTCAACGGCGTGAACGGTCAGGTTCTGGGTGGTCACGCGCTCGTTGCCCATGCGGCCGGCCATGCGCATGCCCTTGAAGACACGGCCCGGGGTGGCGCAGCCACCGATCGAACCGGGCTTGCGGTGCACTCGGTGGGCACCGTGGGAGGCCTTGCCACCGCGGAAGTTGTGCCGCTTCATGGCACCGGCGAAGCCCTTGCCCTTGCTCTTGCCGGTCACGTCGACCTTGATGCCCGCCTCGAAGACCTCGGCGGTGATCTCCTGGCCGAGGGTGTACTCGCTGGCGTCAGCGGTACGGATCTCGACGAGGTGACGGCGCGGGGTGACGTCCGCCTTGGCGAAGTGGCCCTTGAGGGGCTTGTTCACCTTGCGCGGGTCGATCTCGCCGAAGGCGATCTGGACCGACTCGTAGCCGTCGGTGTCGTTCGTACGCACCTGGGTCACGACATTCGGGCCGGCCTTGACGACGGTCACCGGGACGACCCGGTTGTTCTCGTCCCAGACCTGCGTCATGCCGAGCTTCTCGCCCAGGATGCCCTTGATGTTCTTAGCCATCTCGCGCGTCACCTCAGAGCTTGATCTCGATGTCGACGCCAGCCGGCAGGTCGAGACGCATGAGCGAGTCGACGGTCTTCGGCGTGGGGTCGAGGATGTCGATGAGGCGCTTGTGCGTGCGCATCTCGAAGTGCTCGCGCGAGTCCTTGTACTTGTGCGGCGACTTGATGACGCAGTACACGTTCTTCTCAGTGGGCAGCGGCACCGGGCCCGCGACCGACGCACCAGTGCGCGTCACCGTCTCGACGATCTTCTTCGCCGAGGAGTCGATGACCTCGTGGTCGTAGGCCTTGAGCCGGATGCGGATCTTCTGTCCCGCCATGGCTACTCAGTAGTCCTTTGTCTCGTAACGCTCTGGAACCCGGGGGATCTGAAGACCCCTCCTCCGACCCACGCGGTCGGGCGTGTCGCACTCCCTCTACGAAGAAGTCCCGAAGGATTTCCCAACCAAGGGGGTGCGGGCCCAAAAACCCGCGAAGCCGGGGGCGGAACACCCACCGGGTGCCTGGTCGGCGCCCCGCTGACGCTTCCCGGAAGATTCCCGTACGTCCGCCCCTGACAAGGGACGACGAGTACTGTGGGACTCGCTTCCGGTCCTCCCGGCGGGAGGCGCGCAGCATCGGCACTCAACCGAGCAACCCCGACAGTCTGCCACACGCGGCCGTCCCGCCGCCAATCGGGGCCCAAGACTGTACCCCACGTCACGTACGGCTACACGCAGGGTCGCGCGAGGGGGCACTCACGCCAGCCGCCGCGCCCTCTGCGTGAGGTGGCGGCGTTCCGGGGCGCTGAGGGTGTGGCGGGCGGCCTCGCGGTAGGCGGTGGCCGCGGCTTCCCGGTCGCCGAGGAGTTCCAGCAGGTGGGCGCGGGTGGCCTGCAGGCGGTGGTGGTGGGCCAGGCGCTTGTCCGCGGCGAGGGTGTCCAGGAGGGCGAGGCCCGCCTCGGGGCCGTCGACCATGGCGACCGCGACCGCCCGGTTGAGCGTGACCACGGGGCCCTGGCCGGTCCGCTCCAGGAGCTCGTAGAGGGCGAGGATCTGCGGCCAGTCCGTCTCCTCGGCGGTGGGCGCCTCGTCGTGGACGGCCGCGATCGCCGCCTGGAGCTGGTACGGGCCGACCCGGCCCTGCGGCAGCGTGCGGCTGATCAGCTCCACGCCCTCGGCGACGAGCCCCGCGTCCCACGCGCCCCGGTCCTGTTCCGCGAGCGGCACCAGTTCGCCGTGCGGGCCCGTCCGGGCCGGCCGGCGCGCGTCCGTGAGGAGCATCAGGGCCAGCAGGCCGGCCGTCTCCGCGTCGTCGGGCACCAGCCGGTGCAGCAGCCGGGTGAGCCGGATCGCCTCCGTGGACAGCCCGGGCGCGGTCAGCTCCTCGCCGCCGCTGCTCGTGTACCCCTCGTTGAAGACGAGGTACAGCACGTGCCGGACCTCGGCGAGCCGCTCCGTGCGGTCCTCGCCCTCCGGCAGGGCGAACGGGTTCCCCGCGGCCCTGATCGTCTGCTTGGCACGGCTGATCCGCTGCGCCATGGTCGCCTCGGGCACCAGGAACGCGGCGGCGATCTGCGCCGTCGTGAGGCCGCCGACCGCGCGCAGGGTGAGCGCGATCCTGCTGGGCGGCGACAGGTCGCGGTGACAGCAGAGGAACAGCAGGGCCAGGGAGTCGTCCCGGTCCGCGACCGGATCGTCGTCGGCCGCGGGCGCGAGGAGTTCGGCGGCCGGGGTGGCCAGCGCCAGGGCGTCCTCGCGCCGGCGCCGGGCCGCCTCGCTGCGTACCTGGTCGACGAGCTTGCGGGAGGCCACGGTCACGAGCCAGCCGCGCGGGTTGTCCGGCACCCCCTCGGCGGGCCACTGCAGGGCGGCGGCGACCAGGGCCTCCTGGACGGCGTCCTCGCAGGTGTCGAAGGTGCCGTACCGGCGGACGAGCCGGCCGAGGACCTGCGGCGCGAGATCGCGCAGCAGGTCCTCGACGTGGAGCGGGCCCCCGGTCACACGTCCGCCGACGACTCGTGCAGGACGGGCCACAGCTCGACCGGGTCGACGTCCGCGAAGGGCATGTCCGCGGCGATCTGCTGCGCCCGCTCCAGGCTGTCGCAGTCCAGCAGGTAGAAGCTGGCCAGGTACTCCTTGGTCTCCAGGTAGGGCCCGTCGGTGACGGCCGGGGCCCCGCCCTCGCGGCGGACGAGCTGCGCGGCCGCGGCGTCGGCGAGCCCGTAGGCGCCGATCAGTTCGCCGCTCTCGCGGTACTTCCGGTTGAAGGCCTCCTGGCGGGCGATCGCCTCGGGCCAGGCCTCGGCCGGGAACGCGTCCCACTTGGCCTGGTTGCCGTAGATCATCGCGACGTACTTCATGGTGGGATCCTCCCCGTTCCGCCCGCCCCTGTGGCGCGCTGTCACCCTTCGGTCGGAGCCGGCTCCGGCGTCTCGACATCCGCTCGCGGGTTTCCCGGAAACTTTCTCAAGATCTTTTTCCTGGTGCTGTGATCCTGCGCGCAGCGGCCCCGGTCGCACAACCCCCTCCCCCGCACAGCCGTCTTGCAGGGGAACGGACGAGCGAAGGGGCGTGGAGTGCACATATCAGCCCGCCGGCGGACGGTTCTGGCCGCCGCCCTGGCGGCCGGCGCGGGGACCGCGGCGACGCTCGCCGGGTGCTCCGTCCCCCAGCCGCGCAGGACCGTGCCGACCGCCGATCCGGCTCCGGGGAAGCCGGTCGACCGGGCCGGGCCGGGCCGGGCGCTGCTCATGCAGTTCGCCGCGCATCCCGACGACGACCTGTACTTCATGAATCCGGACGCTCAGCGGCTGCTCGACGCGGGCGTGCCGCTGGTTTCGGTGTACGTGACGGCGGGCGAGCACACCGGCGTGAACCGGATCGCGGGCATGCCGGAGACCCCTCCGGACCGGGCCGCTTACTCCTCGTCCCGGCACCAGGGACTGCGGCAGGCGTACGCGGAGGCGCTCGGTCTGCCCCGCTTCACGCCCTGGCGGCGCCGGGTGCTGACGCTCGCCGGCGGGCGGCGGGCCGAGGTGGACGTCCTGGCGCACGGCGGACGCCGGGTGGAGCTGGTCTTCCTGAACCTGCCGATGCACACCTCCCGCCGGTACATGGCGGTGCCCGCGCTCTGGGAGGACCGGGCGCTGGAGCTGCGGACGCACCTGTCGGCGGGGTCGCCGGTGACCCGGGTGGACACGTACGACCACGAGCAGCTGACCGGCGTGCTCGTGGACCTTCTGCGCCGCCACCGGCCGACGGTGGTGCACACCCTGGACCCGGATCCGGACACGCAGCACAGCGACGAGGCGACCCGGAAGCGGGACAGCGAGCAGCCGGGCTACTCGGACCACGGCGACCACACGGCGGTGGCCTGCTTCACCTGGGCGGCGCTGTGCCGGTGGGTGGCGGAGGCGGTACGGGACGGGGAGCCGGTCCCGGCGTTCGCGGTGACCGCGTTCCGCGGCTACTACAACCGGCACTGGCCGAAGAACCTGCCGCCCTCGGTGCTGGCGGAGAAGGCCGCGCGGCTCGTGCCGTACGGCGGGGACCCGTCCTGGCGGTGCGGGAACCCGTCGGGCTGCGGCGACTATGGGGTGGGCGGCGACCGTCCGCTGACCAACCGGAAGGGCTGGGTGCGCTCCACCCACCACCGCTGGCCGCTGCGCGGGCCGGTGGTCGCGGAGGGCCCGGGCGGCCGGCTGGAGGCGTACGGGGTCCTCGGACTGCGCGCGGTCCGGTGGCGGGAGTCGGCGCCCGGGGTGTGGGGCGGCCCGGAGGACCTGGGCGGCGGGCCGCTGGCTCCGGCCCCGGGGGCGGCCGTGCTCGGTGACGGCCGGCTGCTGCTGTTCGCGGTGCGGTTCGCCGCCCTGGAGGGCCGGGGCCGGCCGGACCGGCGTGAGGTGGTGCTCCTGGAGCAGCGCTCCCCCGGCGGTCCGTTCCTCGCGTGGCGGGGGCTCGGCAATCCGGAGCGGGGGGACGACCGGGGCCGGCGGATCGGCGCCCCCGTGGCGGTGACGGCCCCCGACGGCCGGGTCCACCTCTTCGTACGGAACGCGGACAAGGGCGTCTCCACGCGCGTGCGGGAGCCCGGTGGGGCCTGGGGGCCGTGGCGGGTGCTGCCGGGCGGCGCGGAGGTGCAGGACGGTTTCGCGGTGTCGGTGGACGCGGCGGGCCGGACGCATGTGTACGCGGCGGGGCGGGAGTCCGTACGTCACTGGGTGGACGGCCGGGAGGCGGCGGGCCGGCTGCCGTTGTCCGGGGCGACGGTGGCGAGCGCGGCCGGTGAGCTGTTCCACCGGCCGCCGGCGTCGGGGACGCTGCTCGGGCCGGGCGGCGACGCGGGTCTGGACGGGTACGGGCCGGTGGCGGCGGTGCGGTCACCGGCGCTGGGGACGGTGCTGCTCGGCACGGACCTGGAGGGCCGGACGGCCGTACGGGCCGGGGACCGGTACGGGGTGCGCACGGAGCGGCCGGCGGCCCTGGCGGCGACGGCGCACGCCGGGGCGCGGGGACTGACAGTGGTGGGGCTGGGCGCGGACGGCCGTCCCTGGTCCTGGACTCCTTGGGGGGTGTGAGGTCCCGGCCCGTACGGGCCCCGGCCGGGCCGGACCGGACATGCGAGAAGGCCCCGCACCTTTCGGTGCGGGGCCTTCTCCACTGCTCAGCAGCTCCGGGGAGCTACCAGGTCAGATCGACAATTACTTGTTGATCTTGGTGACCTGGCCGGCGCCGACGGTCCGGCCACCCTCACGGATGGCGAACTTGAGGCCCTCCTCCATGGCGACGGGCTGGATCAGCTCGACGGTCATGGAGGTGTTGTCGCCCGGCATGACCATCTCGGTGCCCTCGGGGAGGGTCACGACGCCGGTCACGTCCGTGGTACGGAAGTAGAACTGCGGGCGGTAGTTGTTGAAGAACGGGGTGTGACGGCCACCCTCGTCCTTCGACAGGATGTAGGCCTGGGCCTCGAACTCGGTGTGCGGCGTGACCGAACCGGGCTTGATGATGACCTGGCCGCGCTCGACGTCCTCGCGCTTGATGCCACGGAGGAGCAGACCGACGTTCTCACCGGCCTGGCCCTCGTCGAGCAGCTTGCGGAACATCTCGATGCCGGTGACCGTGGTGGTGGTCTTCTCGGTCTTGATGCCGATGATGTCGACGGTCTCGTTGACCTTGAGGACACCACGCTCGATACGACCGGTGACGACGGTGCCACGACCGGTGATCGTGAAGACGTCCTCGATCGGCATCAGGAACGGCTTGTCGACGTCACGCTCGGGCTGCGGGATGGCCTCGTCCACGGCCTTCATGAGGCCGAGGAGCTTCTCGCCCCACTCCTTGTCGCCCTCGAGCGCCTTCAGCGCCGAGACGCGGACGACCGGCAGGTCGTCGCCCGGGAACTCGTACTCGGTGAGGAGCTCACGGACCTCGAGCTCGACGAGCTCCAGGATCTCCTCGTCGTCCACCATGTCGGCCTTGTTCAGGGCGACGACGATGTACGGAACGCCGACCTGGCGGGCCAGGAGCACGTGCTCCTTGGTCTGCGGCATCGGGCCGTCGGTGGCCGCGACCACGAGGATGGCGCCGTCCATCTGCGCCGCACCCGTGATCATGTTCTTGATGTAGTCCGCGTGACCGGGGCAGTCGACGTGGGCGTAGTGACGCGACTCGGTCTGGTACTCGACGTGCGCGATCGAGATCGTGATACCGCGCTGGCGCTCCTCGGGAGCCTTGTCGATCTGGTCGAAGGCCGAGGCCTCGTTCAGGTCCGGGTACGCGTCGTGCAGCACCTTGGTAATGGCGGCCGTGAGGGTCGTCTTACCGTGGTCGATGTGACCGATGGTGCCGATGTTGACGTGCGGCTTAGTCCGCTCGAACTTCGCCTTCGCCACGGGGGTCCTCCTGGAGTGGTTCTGAACGCCTTGCTTCATCGGCGCCAGGTGATCTTTGCTGGGAAGCCAGTAGCCGGGGCCCGGTTCCTCGGGTTACGGGGTTGGAGCCCCGGCGACTGGGTCAAGCCTAAAGCGTGTACTCGGGAGAGTTACTCGCCCTTGGCCTTCGCGATGATCTCCTCGGCGACGTTCCGGGGAACCTCGGCGTAGGAGTCGAACTGCATCGAGTAGCTTGCGCGACCCGAGGTCTTGCTGCGGAGGTCTCCGACGTAGCCGAACATCTCCGAGAGGGGCACGAGGCCCTTCACGACGCGAGCGCCGCTGCGCTCCTCCATGGCCTGGATCTGGCCACGGCGGGAGTTGATGTCACCGATGACTTCGCCCATGTAGTCCTCGGGCGTGACGACCTCGACGGCCATCATCGGCTCAAGGATGACGGGCGAAGCCTTGCGCGCGGCCTCCTTGAAGGCCTGCGAGCCGGCGATCTTGAAGGCGAGCTCGGAGGAGTCGACCTCGTGGTACGCACCGTCGTGCAGGATCACACGCACACCGGTCATCTCGTAACCGGCGAGGATGCCGAACTGCATGGCCTCCTGCGCACCCGCGTCCACCGAGGGGATGTACTCCTTGGGGATGCGGCCACCGGTGACCTTGTTGACGAACTCGTACGAGGCGTCGCCCTCGGTGATCGGCTCGATGCCGATCTGGACCTTGGCGAACTGACCCGTACCACCGGTCTGCTTCTTGTGCGTGAAGTCGACGCGCTCGACGGCCTTGCGGATCGTCTCACGGTAGGCGACCTGCGGCTTACCGACGTTCGCCTCGACCTTGAACTCGCGACGCATGCGGTCGACGAGGACGTCGAGGTGAAGCTCGCCCATACCACCGATGATGGTCTGGCCGGTCTCCTCGTCCGAGTGGACCTGGAAGGAGGGGTCCTCCTCCGCGAGACGCTGGATGGCGACACCCAGCTTCTCCTGGTCACCCTTGGACTTGGGCTCGATGGCGACCTGGATGACCGGGGCCGGGAAGTCCATGGACTCCAGGATGACCGGGGCCTTCTCGTCGCACAGCGTCTCACCGGTGGTGGTCTGCTTCAGGCCCATGACGGCGACGATGTCACCGGCGCCCACCGAGTCGATCTCCTCACGCTTGTTCGCGTGCATGCGGTAGATCTTGCCGATGCGCTCCTTCTTGCCCTTGACGGAGTTCAGCACCGCGGTGCCGGCGTCCAGGCGACCCGAGTAGACCCGGATGAAGGTGAGCTTGCCGAGGTGCGGGTCGCTCGCGATCTTGAACGCGAGGGCGGCCAGCGGCTCCTCGTCGGACGGCTTGCGGCGGACGACCTCCTCCGGGTCCTTCACGTCGTGGCCCTCGATGGCCTCGACGTCCAGGGGGGAGGGGAGGTAGCGCACGACCGCGTCGAGCAGGGGCTGGACACCCTTGTTCTTGAACGCGGTGCCACAGAACACCGGGGTGACCGTGGTCTCGCCGCCCTTGCCGGAGGCGATGGTGATGCGACGGATCGCGGCGTAGAGCTGCTCCTCGGTGGGCTCCTGGCCCTCGAGGAAGAGCTCCATGACCTCTTCGTCGTTCTCGGCGACGGCCTCGACGAGCTTGCCGCGCCACTCCTCGGCCAGCTCGGTGTGCGTGGCCGGGATGTCGACGACGTCGTACATCTCACCCTTGGTGGCCTCGGCGGACCAGACAAGAGCCTTCATGCGGACGAGGTCGACGACGCCCTGGAAGTCGGCCTCGGCACCGATCGGGAGCTGCATGACGATCGGGGTCGCGCCGAGGCGGTCCACGATCATGTCGACGCAGCGGAAGAACTCGGCACCGGTCCGGTCGAGCTTGTTGACGAAGCAGATGCGCGGAACGCCGTAACGGTCCGCCTGACGCCAGACGGTCTCGGACTGGGGCTCGACACCGGCCACACCGTCGAACACGGTGACCGCACCGTCGAGCACGCGCAGCGAACGCTCCACCTCGACGGTGAAGTCGACGTGGCCCGGCGTGTCGATGATGTTGATCGTGTGGTCGACGTTCTCGAGCGGCCAGTGGCAGGTGGTGGCAGCGGACGTGATCGTGATGCCACGCTCCTGCTCCTGCTCCATCCAGTCCATCGTGGCAGCGCCGTCGTGGACCTCACCGATCTTGTACGAAACGCCGGTGTAGAACAGGATCCGCTCGGTGGTGGTCGTCTTGCCCGCGTCGATGTGGGCCATGATGCCGATGTTGCGCACCTTGGCCAGGTCAAGCGAAGTGGTAGCCATAAGGCTTCAGTCTTCTCTCGGTCTCGATGTGGGTTGCGACTACCAGCGGTAGTGCGCGAAGGCCTTGTTGGACTCGGCCATCTTGTGCGTGTCCTCACGCTTCTTGACCGAAGCGCCGAGGCCGTTCGAGGCGTCCAGCAGCTCGTTCATGAGGCGCTCGGTCATGGTCTTCTCGCGGCGGGCGCGGGAGTACCCGACGAGCCAGCGCAGCGCGAGCGTGGAGGCGCGACCGGGCTTGACCTCGATCGGCACCTGGTAGGTGGCACCACCGACACGGCGGGACTTGACCTCGAGAGCCGGCTTGACGTTCTCAAGAGCGCGCTTCAGCGTGATGACCGGGTCCTGGCCGGTCTTCTCGCGGAGGCCCTCCATGGCGCCGTAGACGATGCGCTCGGCGGTGGAGCGCTTGCCGTCCAGCAGGATCTTGTTGATCAGGGAGGTGACAAGAGGAGAGCTGTAGACCGGGTCGATGATGACCGGGCGCTTCGGGGCGGGGCCCTTACGAGGCATTCTTACTTCTCCTTCTTGGCGCCGTAGCGGCTGCGGGCCTGCTTGCGGTTCTTGACGCCCTGGGTGTCAAGGGAGCCGCGGATGATCTTGTAGCGAACACCCGGCAGGTCCTTCACACGGCCACCACGCACGAGCACGATCGAGTGCTCCTGCAGGTTGTGTCCCTCACCCGGGATGTAGGCCGTGACCTCGATGCCGGAGGTCAGACGCACACGCGCGACCTTCCGCAGCGCCGAGTTCGGCTTCTTCGGGGTGGTCGTGAACACACGCGTGCAGACGCCGCGGCGCTGAGGGGAACCCTCGAGTGCGGGCGTCTTGTTCTTCTCGACCTTGTCCTGCCGGCCCTTGCGGACCAGCTGCTGGATCGTAGGCACTACTTCTCCGGTTTCTGTGTGCCGTAAGTAAAACTAACCTGGAACAGTCACCGACCCACGCGGTCGGGTGTGTCGGATCGCGCGGACCTCCGCCAGGGGCGGAAAAGGCGCGGATCGCGGTGGCCCTGTCGCGGACTCGCCGTGCGGCTGAGGACACGCACACGAGCCCAGGCACACCCCAGGCACAAGGCATGAGCGTACCTATCGCACGGACTCCGGTCAAAACAAATGCACCAGGCCCGGCCGCCCGCGGGCCCACCCCGCCGGCGGCCGGTCCCCCGGCCGTACCGTCCCCTCCGCCCTCACACGTACGGAGGAGTCCCCCGGCACCCGGTACGGCGCGGCCACCGGCGCCCGGCCGGGCCCTCCTCCGCCCGCGGGCCCGGGTACGCCGGCGCCCCGCCGGGCCGCTCGGCCAACCCGGCGGCGTGCGGGCGGAGTTGCCCGTCGGCGGCGCGGGGCCGCGGGTCCGGCGGACGGGATGCGGGAGGCGCGGGAACGGCCCCGGGGGTGGTCCGTGCGGACCGGCCCCGGGGCCGGTCCGGGCCGGAGTCAGTCGCGTGCGGTACGCCGCGCTTCCGTGGCGGCGGTCTCCTCCGCGTCGTCGGGCTCGGGTTCCAGGAACTGGTTGACGACCTTGACGAAGACGCCGAGGCGCTCGTCGGGCACGCCCAGCCAGCGGGCGAAGTCCTCCATGGTCGGCTGCCAGTCGTTCGGCGGCAGGAGGTCCGCGGCGAGCGGCAGCTCCTCGGGCGTGACGCGCCCGGACCGGATCAGCATGTCGCGCACGGAGACGCCGAGCAGCGGCGCGATGCGCCGCATGGTCTCCAGGTCGGGCATGCTCTGGCGCTGCAGCAGACGGGTCACGGCGGCGCGGTGCACCCCCGCCTCGTCCGCGATCCGGGACTTGCCGCCACCGCGCGGGCTGTCGATGTCGTAGCCGCGCTGTCTCATCAGGCCTTCGACCCAGCCTGCGAATTCGTCGAGCCCTTGAGTGCTCATGTTTTACCGCTCCCTCACTCCCCACCCTCCGGGCCCCTTACTTTAGCGTGCTTGCGCGCACGGAATTACGTGCTTTCGGGCACGCAATCGTGGCAATTCGATGGAGGGCTCTCCACAGAGCTAGTTGCGAGCTCGCACGCAACATGTCACGCTGGCTCGCCGCCGCACTTGTCGGCCCCCCGAGACCTGGGGCCGCCCCGGCCCGCTGGACACTCCGGTGGGCCTCGGACCGTGGAGAACCGTCTTGTTCCAGCCCGACCCAACCCCCTGGCAGGCCTCCGCCGCGTGCGCCGGCCTCTCCCCGTCCGTCGTCTTCGCCCGCCGCGCCAAGGAGGCGGCCCCCGCCCTGCGCGCCTGTGCCGGCTGCCCCGTCCGCCGTGAGTGCGAGGCCGCGGTCGCCCCGGCCGAGAGTTACTTCGACGGCGTCTGCGCCGGCCGCCTCTGGCGCAACGGGCGCCCGGCGGACGCGCACCGCGTGGCGAAGGCGGTCGCGCTCGCCCTCCCCGGGGGCGGCCGCCGTGGCTGACCGCTTCGACCCCGCCGCCCCGGCCACCGCTCCCCGTTCCGGCGAGGCCCCCGCTCCCCGTTCCGGCGCGGCGGACGGGCCCGCCGCCGAGGGTGTCCTGCGGGACATCACGCTGTGGACCGCCTCGCTCGTACGGCAGTTCCCCGAGCTCACCGAGGAGCTCGCGCCCGGCCGCCCGGGCCCCGGCGGCGCGCCGCAGCACGCGCCGCGCCCCGGGCGCGACGAACAGATCCGCGAGGAGCGGCGCGAGGCGCTGCTCCTCGAACAGCGGCACGGGCTCGTCGTCCCCGGCCACGGCGCCGCCCCCATCCGCCTGCACGTCTCCGACGCCATCCGTGACATCACCGACGGCGTGGTGGAGCTGGAGGAGGCGGTCTGCGCCCGCCTCACCCTCCCCCGCCCGCGCCGGGCCGGGGTGATCGAACGGCTGCGCCGGATCGTGGGGCTGCTCGACGAGATCGCCGCCCATCCGGTGCTCGCCCGGCACGTCCGGGACGAGATCCGGCGGATGGCCCGCCGCTGCGCCCGGACGCTCGGCGACGCGGAGACGATCGTCCGGGTCCGGGGCCGCTGCCCCTGGTGCGACTCGGTCTCGCTGCGGGCCTTCCCGGACCGGCGGGCGGTGCTGTGCGTCAACCCGGCGTGCGTGTGCACGGACGCGGCCTGCGGCTGCCAGGACGACCCGGCGTACCGGCACCTGTGGCCGGAGGAGCAGTGGCAGGAGCTCGCCGAGGCCTCGGGCGCCCGCCCCGAGGAGATCGCGGCGGCGATGGACGACACGAAGGAGACCTCATGCTGAGCTCGCCCCACCTGCCCGCCCTGCCCGCGCTGATCCCGGGCCCGCTCGCCGCCGAGGAGGCGGGGGTCGCCCCCGCGACGATCCGCAAGTGGGTGCAGCTGGGCCACCTGCGGGCCGCGGGCAAGGCCGGCCGGGCGCAGCTGTTCCGCCTGGAGGACGTGTTCGCGGCGGAGCGGGCGGCCCGCCGCCGGAGCCGTACCGCCTGACCACCGCCCGCACCCCGCTGTCCCCGGCGCGCCCCGTCCCTCCCTTCCGGAGGGACGGGGCGCTTCGTCATGCCGCGAGGAAGGCGTGGAGCGAACGGGCCAGGGTCTCGGCGAAGCGGGCGCGGACCGGCTCGGTGACGCGGTCGAGGGACAGGTAGGGGTTGAGGTCCTCCAGCTCGACCAGGAGCAGTTCGCCCTCGCGGGTGCGGCAGGCGTCGACCCGCTGGACGCCGTGGCGGAGGGTGTTCCAGTCGATGAAGCGGCGGGCGAAGGCGAGGTCGGCCGCGGTGGGCTCGTACGGCTCCAGGACCCAGCGGTGCTCGGGGTCCGGGGCGTACAGCGCGTACTGGAACCGGTCGTCGACGAAGTAGAAGGACACCTCGTGGCGGAAGTCGACGCGCGGCTGGACGAGGAGGTCCCCGGCGGCGGCGAGGGCGGGGAGTTCCTCGTGCGGGACGAAGCGCAGCCCCAGGGAGTCGGCGCCGGCCTTCGGCTTGACCACGTACTGCCCGGCGGCGGGGAGGAGGTGCAGGTCCTCGGGGCGGTCGACGGTGGGGATGACGGGGTACCCGGCGGCGGTGAGGTCCAGGAGGTACTGCTTGCCCGCCATGTCGCCGCGGCCGTGGAGCGGGTTGTAGACGCGGGTGCCGAGGGCGGCGGCGCGCTCGCGGAAGGCCTCGTACTCCCGCTGGTAGGGGAGGACGGGGCCGCTGTTGCGGACGACGACCGCGTCGAAGGAGTCCATGAGGGCGGCGGCGTCGAGCGGGTGGCAGAGGGCCAGGTCGAAGCCGGCGCGGCGCAGGCGGGCGGTGAGGTCGACGTCCTCGTCTCCGTAGCGGCGGCCGCGGGCGGGATAGGCGAGGTCCGTGACGTAGAGGAGGCGGGGGCGGCGCGAGGGGGCGGCCGCGGGGAGGCGGTGTGCGGGGGCGGGTCCCGCGCCGGAGGCGGAGGTGGGGCCGGGCGCGGGGGCGGGTCCCGCGCCGGAGGCGGAGGTGGGGCCGGGCGCGGGCGCGGGCCTTCCGGCCGGAGCGGGCCGTGCGGCGGGGGCCGGTGCGGGGCCGGAAGGGGGCGGATCGGCGGTCATGGGGGCTCCCTCGGTCGAGTGGCGGCCAACCTATCGAGCCGCTGACGTGCGGGTTCGCGGACCCTCACCGAACTAGTTGCGTGCGCGCACGCTCTCTGTCACAGTTGGTGCAGCGGCGGAGCTGTGCCCGCGAGACGGGCCGCGGCTCCGCCGCTGGCCGTCCGGGAGCGCGTCCGCGCCCTCCCCCTTCCCGCCGGAGCGCCCCGGACGGCGGCCGCCGCACCGCACTCCTCCCCCGCCCCGCCCACCGGGTGCGGGGGGACGGGGCGCGAACGGCCCTTCGCACCACCGCGCACCACGCCTCACCCCGTCCGCCCTCCCCCTCCCGAGGAGAACCGTCATGACCACTCCCCCGAGTGCTTTCCCAGACGTCGAGAAGCTGGTCGTCGACGTCCTCAAGGCCGACCCGGCCCTGGCCGGCGCGACCATCGCGGTCCAGGCGCCGGCCGGCTTCGACGGCACGCAGAGCGCCGTCCTGGTGAACCGCCGCGGCGGCGCCTGGATCGGTGACCAGCACGTCGACATGCCACTGATCGAGTTCGAGGTGTACGGGCCGACCAAGAACGCGGCCCACGTCCTCGCCAACGCCGCCCGCCGGGCGCTGCTCGCCACCATCGGCAAGAAGGTCGGCGTGAACTTCATCAGCGACGTCGAGGAGCAGGACGGGCCGCGCTGGCTGCCCGACTACGTCTACCGGGGCGCCAACCGCTACCTCTGCGTGATCCGCCTCTCCGTGAGCGTCTTCTAGCCCCTCGGGCGCTCCCCCACAGACCAGGCCTCGCCGTCCGGCGGGGCCTTTGCCGTACCCGGGCAGGACGCCCGGGGCGGTGCTCTCCCACACCCTCTCACCAAGGAGAAACCCACCATGGCAGGAAACAACTCGGCCGAGATCCGCGTCGCCGGCGTCGGCAAGCTCTTCGTCGCCAAGGCCGACACCGCCGTCCCGAGCTTCGGCACCGACTCCGCGACCGACTGGAAGGACTGGACCGACCTCGGTTACACCACCGGTGACGGTGTCACCTTCTCCAAGAAGGACAAGCTGGAGGCCATCGACGCCTGGCAGTCGGTCTCCCCGGTCCACTACATCTACTCGGCCCGTGACCTCTCGCTGAAGTTCGCCATGCTCCAGTTCAACGAGGACACGCTCCCGTTCTTCATGGGCGGCGGCAAGGTCGCGCCCGAGCCGGCCACGTCGACGGAGGTCTTCAAGTACGAGATCGCCGAGCGTCCGTTCGCGGACGTGCGCGCCCTCGGCCTGGAGTTCACCGACACCAAGGCCGGCGGCACCGCGGTCACGTACCGCTTCGTGATCCCGCGCGGCCAGGTCACCGCCTCGGACGACATCAAGCTGGCCCGGAAGGCGGCGTCCACCCTGGGCATCACCTTCTCCGCCATGTCCGCCGGCACGGGCAAGCCGCTGGCCACCTTCCTCATGAAGGACAGCCAGTACGGCGCGGCCGTCTGATCCGGCTCCACCGGGGCGGGACGGCACCCCGCCGTCCCGCCCCACCCCTCTCCTCATTCATCCACGCGAACCACGCGAACAAGGAGTACGCATCACCATGGCCCGTTTCGACGTCAACGCAGCCCGCGCCCAGCGCCAGGAGGCCCACGGCCGCAAGTGGTCCTTCGAGCTGGACGGCGAGACCTACACCCTTCCCACCGAGCTGAGCCGCGCCACCGCGAAGGCGCTGCGCAAGCTCGACGACAACGACGTGGACGGCCTGCTCGCACTCCTGATGGGTGAGGAGCAGTTCAACCGCTTCGAGCAGCACGACGTCACGATGCAGGACATCGCCGCCATCCTGGAGGCCTACGGCAAGGAGACCGGGCTCGGCCTGGGGGAAGACTGAGCCTCGTCGAGTTCGTCGACGAACACGCCGAGGCCCTCGAGGCGGATCTCCTCCGCTACTACGCCACCGACCTCCTCGACTGGCACCGCGGTGAGCTCTCGAGCCGCCGGCTCCTGGTGCTGATCAAGGCCCTGCCGCGGGAGAGCGCGCTCCACCGCGAGCTGCACGGGGAGTCGGCGGAGTGGTCGATCACCGATCACCTCCTCGCCGCGGCGGTGGATCACCTGGCCGTCGCCAACTGGATGTTCCAGTGCGTCAACGGCGCCGAGGACGGCGACCAGCCCGATCCCCCGAAACCGGTGCCCCGTCCGGGCGTCGACGACGAGGACGAGGAAACCGAAGGACAGGACGGCGACGCGTCGTCGGGCGAGGCCCCCGAGGTCTCGCCGCATCAGCTCGCCCGGTTCTTCGGCTGACAGCCCCCCACGGCCCCCGGAGGCCGTTCCCGTCAGGGAGCGGACTCCGGGGGCGCTTCCTGTGCTCGCCCGGCGGCCAGGTCCTCCTCCAGGGCCCTGGCCCGGTCCGACAGCCGCCGCCCCTTGCCGCCGCGTCCCTCCGGGTCACCCGGCTCGGAAGCACGGCGCTCGCCGGCGGAGCCCGTCTGTCCGGGCACCCCGGCGAGCGGCGGGACGATCGGTCGGCCGCCCTTGCGGCGGGCGACCCTGCGGACCGGCTGAACGTTCCTGCGGGCCCGGCTCTCCTGGGCGGTCAGCAGGACGTCCGGTTCGGCGTCGTGTTCGGGCCCGGTGGCGTGCTCGGGTTCGGGCTCGGGCCGGTCGGGCCTCCGGTCGGGCCGGACCGGGCGCTCGGAACTGTCCGTTCGGCCGGCTTGATCGGCTTGATCGGCCTGCTCGGCCGGACCGACGTTTTCCGGCCAATCTGCTGGTTCCGTTCGATCGGACGGCTCGGAAGGCGTCGACGGCTCGATCCGTTCGCTTCTCCGTTCGAACATCTCGCGCTCCCTGCGGACGCGCTCCTCGGCCTCGACGACGGCGGCCGGCGGTTCGAGGAGGCGGGCGAAGGGCAGCGCGATGATCCGGGCGCCGTCCTGTCCGCTCTCGCCGGCGCGGCGCGGCGGCCGGCGGATTCCACGCGCGTCACCCTGACCCTGCGCGTAGGCGTCGGCGACGCGTTTCTCGTACTCCCTTCGGATACGCGGGAGTTCGTCGGACACGGCCTCGGCCCAGCCGGAGGTGAAGGCGGTGGTCTCACGCCGGTCGATCTCGGACCGGGGCAGGACGACGAGGTCCTCGGGGTCGTATCCATGGACGTGCACGAGCTCGGAGAGGCGTGCGAAGAGGTGGGGCAGGTCGGGGTGGGACGCCAGCCAGTCGATGACTCGCTCCCGCCGGTTCGCTCCCGGCTCCGTGTCCATGCGTCGATGCTGCCTTCCAGCCCCCTGGGGTCCCCACGCGCCCCTCGCGCCCCTCGCCCCCTGACTGTGTCAGGTCAAGGGAACGCGCCGTCCAGGGTACCCCGTCGAACAGAAGCTCCGATCGGGTGCCAACACCTGCGGACAACCAGCCAGAAGACACGCCGTCAGACGTTTCCCGCTCGACAAACACCGAACAGGTGTTCCACACTCTGTTCGCACAGTAGTTCGAACACGTGGTGCCCCCGCTCCTCACTCCGCGGCGCCGCCACACACGCACGGGCAAGCAACGGAAGGCAGGCGTCCATGACTCAGGCAGGGGCATCGCGACCGCACATCCCGCTCCAGGACCGCCTCCGCCAGCTCCTCGACGGACCCGTCGCCCTCGACAAGAGAGCGTTGCTCGGCACGCTGTACGCCGAGGTCTCCCGTTACGAGACCCTCGCGTACGCCGCCGGCTGGAACGACGCCCTCGCGACGACCGCGCGGCGCGGCGCCCGCCAGGACGAGGACGCGTAGCCGCCGCGCTGCCCCAGACGAACGAGCCCCTGCCGAGGTTTCACCGGCGGGGGCTTTTCGGCGCTTGGCCCGTACGGGCCGGAAGCGGAGCAACCATGAGCGACGAGATCAAAGACCTCATCAAGGACATCGCCGCCCTGAAGAAGGCGCTCCTTGAGAAGAACACCGAGGAGAAAAAGGAAACGTTCACCTACCAGGGTGATCACGAGGGGAAGACGGACGCGGAAAAAAAGGGCAGAAGCGTCACGACCCATCTGTCCGACCTGAAGAGGGCCCTCATCGCGGTCGACCCCAAGATCGTCACAGAGAACATGCTGCCGTTCAACTTCACCGAACGGTTCAAGACCATGTACGAGGAGCTCCAGAAGGAACCGTGGACGGAGTACCTGGAGGCCATGGGTCTCGACGGGTTCGCCGCCGCGTACGAGAAGAAGCAGGAGGGAGAGAGCGCCTGGAAAGACTGGCTCCTCTCAGCCATCACCGGCATCTTCATTCCCATGCTGGGCGCCGTGCTCGCCTTGATGTTCCTGACGAACTTCAAGCTGTTCCAGCGCTTTCTGCAGAAGGTTCTCTTCAACTGGATACTCGGCTGGATCCCCAGGCTCGGCCCCTACCTCCGCGACAAGATCTTCGCGATGGAGCCCGACAGCCGGTTCCCCAAGCTCCAGCCGACCCAGGAAGTCACGGACCGGGAGGCAGCCGTCGGAGCGGGCGTGACTCTCACCAACCCGCCGGACCCGACCACCTTCGACGCGCTCAAGCAGGCCCTCGGAGACATCAACCGCCGGATCATCAACTTCAACAAGGCCGTCGCCAAGATGAAGAGCAAGGCGCAGCTCGACAAGCTGGCGACCGGCGTCGAGGCGGTGACCAAGGCGACCGACGCCGCGAAGCCCACGGACATCGAGACCCTCGCCACGGCCATCGGCAAGCTCGCCTCGTCCCAGGAGAACTTCAACCCGCGGAAGCTGCCCAAGGCCCGCGGCCTGGCGAACGCGGCGACCGAGGCCGAGCGGCTCGCGAAGGCGGGCGACGCCGTGAAGCTGGCCTTCGACAACCTCAAGGCCGCGGCCCAGGGGGCCGAGCGCGTCATCGCGGCCACCTGATCCCCCACACCCAGAAAGGAGGTAACCCATGTCTCTCGTCAGTTCCATGAAGAAGGCGTCCGACTCCCTGCGCACCCTCAAGACGCAGGCGTCCGGCGCCGGTACGTCCGTCAAGAAGGTCGGTGACGCCGGCCGTACGGCCAACGGGCAGCTCAAGAACCTCAAGAGCAGCGCCCAGGGCTCCAGCACCCAGCTCAAGAACCTGAAGACCGCCTCGGACCAGGCCGAGCGCGCCATGAAGAAGGCCGGCAACACCGCTCAGACGGCCGGCGGCAAGCTTGCCAGGTACGAGTCCGGTGCCGGCAAGGCGGCCAAGGGCCAGGACAAGCTCAACAGGTCCATGAAGGGCAACTTCCTGGTCCGTCTGCTCGAACTCTTCATGCCGCTCATCGAGGCGATCGTCGACATGGCGCTGCGCTCGAAGACGATGCAGACGGTCCTGAAGAAGGCGTTCAGCGCCATCAAGAGCGTGATCAGCTCGGTCATGAAGGCCGTCGGGCCGATCATGAAGAAGGCCGGATCGCTGATCAAGTCGGTGTGGAACGGCATCAAGAAGGCCGTCTCCACCGTCGTCAAGGCCGTGGCGACCGTCATCAAGACCTACGTGAAGGTCTGGAAGACCGTCATCACCACGGTCATGAAGGCGATCAAGAGCGTCATCAGCACCGTCTGGAACGGCATCAAGCGCGTCATCACTCCGGTGGTCAACTGGATCAAGAGCGCGATCCCGAAGGCGTTCAGCGCCGTCAAGGACAAGATGTCGTCCATCTGGAACGGCCTCAAGGACATCGCGTCCCGGGCGTTCAACGGCATCAAGAGCGGCGTCAAGACACCGATCAACGCGGTCATCTCCCTGATCAACCGGATGATCGGCGCCCTGAACCGCGTCAAGGTCAGCGTCCCGGGCTGGGTCCCGATCGTCGGCGGCAAGACCTTCGGCGTCAACCTGCCGACCATCCCCATGCTCGCCACCGGTGGCGTCGTCCTGCCCCGTACCGGCGGTGTCCCGGCGATCCTCGCCGAGGCCGGCGAGGCCGAGGCCGTCCTCCCGCTCTCCAAGCTGGACCGGCTGCTCGCCCTCACCGCCCGCCGGGCCCGCGCGGCCCAGGGCCAGGCGGCCGCCGGCGCCGGCGGCGGTCTGCACATCGAGCACTACCACGCGGCCCGCAACAGTGACCCGCACACCACCGCCGCCGCGCTCATGTACCTCGTGAAGGCGCGTGGAGCACGCGCATGAGTGCCATAGCCCTGGGGCCCGGCATACCGAACCCCTTCCGGGGAGCGGCCCCGACGATGAACTCCCTCAAACGGGGGCTCACCGACGCGGGCAACTCACTCCGCCGCTTCACCCAGGACGTCCAGCGGGCCGCCGGCGGTGTCGGCGCCTTCGCCACCGCCGCCCGTACCGCCGGTTCCACCCTCCGCACCCTCGGCCGGAACGCCGCCGGCGCCGCCACCGCCGTCACGAAGATCCGCCGGTCCACCGCCCCCGCGGGCGTCAAGCGGATCGGCACCGCCGCCGGCAAGGCCCGGACCGCGGCCCGCAGGATCGGGACCGGGGCCGGGGTCGTCGCCGGCATCCTGCTGCCGCTGCTGCCCGTCACCGACGTCATCAGTCGGATGATGGGCACCTTCGGCACCGTGATGACCGTCGCCTCGGTCGCCATGACGGGCGTCAACGTCGCCATGCGGGCCAACCCGCTCGGCTTCCTCGTCGGCCTGATCGTGCCCGTCGCGGCGTACCTGATCGAGCTGGCCGTGAACTCCGAGACGGGTCAGCGGATCATCCGGCAGGTGTTCCAGCAGGCGCTCAAGGGATTCCAGGCGGTCTGGACGTTCCTGCAGCCGGTCGTCAAGGCCATCGGCAAGGCGGTGAGCACGTACTTCAAGGCCGTCCAGACGGTCTTCAAGGGGGCGCTCAGGGTCGTCGGCTCGGCCATCGGCGGGATCTCCCGGATCGGCTCCGCCGTCCGGTCGGCCTCGAACGCGCTGCGCGGGATCGCCTCCCGCGCGTTCGACGGCATCAAGAACGCCGTCAGGCCGGTCGTCTCCTGGATCACCGACAAGATCCCCGGGTTCTTCCGCACCGCCAAGGACGCGGTGAGCAGGTCCCTGACCGGGATCGGTGACCTGATCGAGGGCGCGATGAACACCGTGCTCGGCGTCGTGAAGGGCCCGATCAACGGTCTGATCGCCTTCGCCAACTGGATCATCGACGGGCTCAACGAGCTCAGCTTCGAAATCCCGCTCACCGGCAAGAAGTTCGGCGTCGAGCTCGACAAGCTGCCGATGCTGGCCGAGGGCGGCATCGTCTCGCCCGGCACCCCGGACGACTACCGCATCGATTCCCTGTCGCAGCTGGAGAACCGGCGGGTCCCGGCCCTCACCGAGCCGCCGCCGCCACCGCACCGCGTGCGGGAGTTCCGCGAGGTGGAGGGGGCCGGCCCGCGGGCGACCGCCGAGGACCTCCTGTTCCTCATGACCGCCCACCAGCGGGTGAACACCCGGGAGCGGGCCGCCGCCCTCCGCTGGGCCTCCTGAGCGTCCCGCCGCCGCGCCCCCCACGGGGAACGACCCGCCCACCGCTGACCCCATCCGAAGTGAGGTGACGGCCCCATGGCCGAGACCACTACCCCGTACGCCGGAAACTCCTACACCGCCGACCTCGCACCCGGCTCGCTCATCACCCAGGACGGGCAGGTGCAGTGGGCCGGGCTCCTCATCGGGCCCGGCACTCCCTTCACCGTCGACAAGTCCGGCCTGGCGGGCTGGGAGGACCTGCCGGAGTACGACTCCTCCGACGCCGACCGGCCGACCTCGCACGGCGCCTGGCCGGGCGCGCGCTTCGCCAAGCCGCGCAAGATCGGCGGCACGATCGTGCTCATGCCGGAGCAGGGCGGCACGACCGAGGCCGTCCGCGCCCTGCGCCAGGCGCTCGCCCTGCTGGACGAGGAGCGCTGGCTGACCGTCCGGCTGCACGGCGAGCTGCTCACCGTCCGCGCCCGCATCGCGCAGCGCGTGGTCCCGGCCGACCAGGGCTTCGCCACCCAGGGCAGCTCGCGCATGTCGGTGCAGTGGCTGGCCTCCGACCCGCGCCGGTACGCGGTGAACGAGCAGATCTCCAGCACCACTCCCCCGCAGCCGGAGTCGGGCCTGGTCTGGCCGCTGACCTGGCCGCTGAAGTGGGGCGAGGCCAAGAGCACCGGTGACGCGGCGGTCGAGAACACCGGTTCGGCCCCGACCCACCCGGTGATCGTCTTCCGCGGCCCGTGCTCCATGCCGTCCGTCACCGAGCGGATCAGCCGGCGCCGGCTGCGGTACGCGATCGACCTGGCCGCCGGAGACGAACTGACCGTCGACACCCGTGCGGGCACGGTCATGCTGAACAACTCCGCGTCCCGGCTGCACACGGCCATGGCCGACTCCACCCCGGAGGAGCTGTTCGTCCTGGAGCCGGGCCGCACCGACCTGTCCTTCCGGCCCGAGGACGGGACGGAGCAGGCACTGATGACCGTGCGGTGGCGCAGCGCCGAGTGGTGACCCGTACGACTCGGGCCCCTGGAGTACGCCGGTGAAACGGCGCCCTCCCGCGCGCGCCGCACACCCGTGACCCGGCCCGCGCGCCGCTCCGCACCCCTCACCCCCTCACCCCGCCCCGGTGCCCCGGCCCGGCGCCCGCTCGGTGACTGCCCGTCAGTCTCCTTGCGGCGCCGGGCCGCCGCGTCCCACCGACCATCCCGAACCGTTTCGGAGAGGTGATCCCATGACCGTACGAGCCGCCTGGCTCCAGCCCACCGGCCAGACCCGCGAGGACACCCGCCTCACCCTCGCCGCCCTCCTCACCCCCAGCGGCCAGAGCCCGGACGAGACCCCGCTGCGCTCCCGCGCCGGCATCGTGCCCGGCGGCTTCGTCCTGACCGACACCTCGCCCATGCAGTGCACGATCGGCACCGGCCGCGCCATCGTGCAGGGCAAGGACACCGCCCAGGGCGCCTACCTCGTCGCCGTCACCGCGCCGGAGACGTTCACGATCGAGGACGGCGACCCGCAGTACGACCGCATCGACCTGATCGAGCTGGCGGTCGTCGACGACGCCTACGACCGCACCGGTACGACCGAGGCGGTGGTGCGCCTGGTCAAGGGCGCCCCCGACGCCACCCCCACCGTCCCGCAGAGCCCGGCCGGCAGCACGCTGCCGCTCTACACGATCCGGGTCCCCAAGGGCATCTCGGCCGGCACCGGCGGCATCGCGTGGAAGACCGGCGCCGTCACCACCCAGCACTGGCCGGCCGTCGCGCTCGGCGGCATCATGCCGACCAGCGGCTACAAGGGCGCCTACACCGGCCAGTACCGGGACGCGGCGAGCCTGCTCCAGCGCTGGGACGGCACGACCTGGGTCTCGTACCCGAAGGCCATCGGCGGCATCGCGCCCAGCGGCGCCCTGGCCACCGGCTCGTACACCGGGCAGTACCGCGACAACGCGGGCGCGCTCCAGCGCTGGGACGGTACGGCCTGGCAGTACGCCGAAGGCAAGTCGAAGATCCTCTTCAGCGCCTCGCAGACCGTGTCGCAGAGCGTCCCCGCCAACGCGTGGACGACCCTCACCCTGCAGGGCGCCGACATCGACGACGGCCCCGGCTGGAACGGCTCCACCACGTACACCGTGCCGCGCACCGGCTGGTGGCGCGTCTCCTGCCACGCCGTGTGGGCCAACGACGCGCAGACCGGCATGCGCGGGGCCCGCATCGCGGTCAACGGCGTCGGCGTCCCGCGCGCCACCTGGCTCACCCCCGCCGGCAACGGCGCGGTGGTCGTCGGCGGCCAGGCCCTGATCAAGCTCACCGCCGGCAACACGGTCACGCTGTCCGGCTACCAGACGCACACCGCGGCGGTCCGCACCCTCGGCGGCTCCGGTTACGCCTGCAACCTCTCCGCCGAGTGGATCAAGTCCTGACCTTCCTTCCGTCCCTCCCCTTCCCGTCGAACGGAGAACTCCCATGAACCTGCGCAGCAGCTGGGTCACCGAGACCGGCCAGACCCGCGAGGACACCCGCCTCACCCAGACCGGCGCGACCACGCCGGCCAACCCCGTCCAGGTCCGCTCCGGCATCTTCCCCGGCTCGTACGACGGCCGGTACCGGCTCGCCGGCTTCTGGACCTTCGGCTCCGCCGCCATGTCCGCGACCGTGTCCGAGGGCCGGGCCGTCATCCAGGGCGAGATCTCGCAGGGCGCCTACCCGGTCACCCTGCCGGCCTCCGAGGTCGTCACCTTCGCGCCCGGCCACGCCCAGTACAGCCGCAAGGACCTGCTCGTCCTCAAGATCTACGACCGGCTCTACGACACCGTCGAGCAGAACGAGGCGAAGATCGAGATCATCCAGGGCGAGGCGCGCCAGGACCCGCAGCCGCCGGCCGTCCCGCCGCGCTGCCTGCCCCTGTACGAGGTGACCGTCCCGGCCGGCGCCAGCGCGGGCACCGGCGGCATCCCCTGGGACCGGGCGCTGAAGGACCTGCGCACCCCGGTCGTCTCCCTCGGCGGCATCATCCCGGTCGAGGGCCCGGTGCTGCCGGGTGCCTACCCGGGCCAGTACCAGGACGCGGGCGGCGCCCTCCAGCGCTGGGACGGCGGCGCGTGGGTCTCGTACCCCTCGGCGATCGGCGGCATCATCCCGTCCTCGGCGTCGGGGACCACGCCGGCCACGTACACGGGCCAGTACCGGGACCACAACGGGGTGCTGCAGCGCTGGGACGGTGCGGCGTGGCGGCCGGCGTACCCGGGGCCGTACTACACCGGCTCCAACGACCACGGGTACACGACCTCGACGACGTACACCCCGGCTCTGCTGGAGACGGGCGGCACCCCGCTCGACATCGACTTCATCGCGCCGCCCTCGGGCGCCATCCTGATCAACTACGGCGCCCGGATGTGGGCCACGTCCACCACGCCCCACACCGTCGTGATGGGTCTGCGGCTCTCCCAGGCGGGTGTCGCCAAGATCACCGAGAGCGACGAGACCGCCGTCTTCTACACCGGCACCACGCCCGCCTCGATGGCTTCCATCACACGCTTCTACGGCCTGACGCCCGGCCTGACGTACACCGTCACCGGCATGTTCAAGTCCGGCACCAACACCGCCCAGATCAGGGCCAACTTCGACAACACGTTCATCACGGTCCACCCGCAGTACTGACCGGCCCCACCCGACAGGAGAAAACCATGGCACTGCGCAGTGGCTGGCTCACGCCGAACGGGCAGACCAGGGCCGCGACCCGCCTCACCGCCCACGGCGCCGTCACCCCGGCCAACCCGCTCGTCTCCCGGTCCGGCATCCTGCCCGGCACCGTCGACGGCAAGTACCGGGTCGGCGGCCTCTGGATGAGCTCGAACGGCCCGATGAGCGCGACCGTGTACGCGGGGCGGGCCGTCGTGCAGGGGACGAACGGCCAGGGCGCCTACCCCGTCACCCTCGACGCGGACACCACCGTCACCTTCGGGGACGGCGATCCGCTCAACCCGCGCATCGACCTCGTGGTCCTGCGCGTGTACGACGACGAGTTCGACCAGCAGACCCGGCACGAGGCCGTCCTGGAGGTCATCAAGGGCGAGCCGAAGGCGCAGCCCCAGACCCCGCAGGTGCCGCCGGCGTCCCTCCCGCTGTTCTCGGTGTACGTGAAGGCCGGGGCCTCGGCGGGCAGCGGCGGCATCGACTGGACGGGCGGTGCCATGACCGACCTGCGCACCACCGTCGTCGGGGTCGGCGGCATCCTGCCCGTGTACAACAACGCGGGCGTGGCCGGCGCCTACCCGGGCCAGTACCAGGACAACGACAACGCCCACTACCTCCAGCGCTGGAACGGCACCGCGTGGGTCGCGTACCCGAAGGAGATCGGCGGCATCGCGCCCAGCGGCGCGCTCTCCACGGGCGGCTACCCCGGCCAGTTCCGCGACCACAACGGTGTGCTCCAGCGCTGGAACGGCACCTCCTGGGTGAACTACCAGCCTCCGGTGGAGACGGAGTTCATCACCTCCGGGGCGACGGCGCTGACGGGCTGGACGCTGCTGTCCTTCGCGGCCCGCCGGTCGCGCGGCATCGCCACGGTGACGGTGCTCGTCACCCGCAACGGCGCCGACATCACCGCCACCAACATCGGCAACATCAACGACGAGCCGCTCGTCACCCTCCCGGCGGGCTGGCGGCCGCCCTTCGAGTACGAGGCGGCCGCCACCGACGGCTTCGCCTCCGGTGGCGCGGTCTTCTACCCCGGCGGAACGATCACGCTGCGGACCTGGACGCCGAACGCCGCCCTCCAGGCCGGCCGGCACCTCCGCGTCTCCGCCACCTACGTCCTGTAAGGGGGCCCACCATGGCACTCGACACGCCCTACCGGGCCATCTTCTGCGACCTGTTCACCGACACGACCCTCGACATCCTGCCGCTGCGGGACGTCTCCTTCGAGGACTACATCGGCCGGGCCGGCTCCCTGTCCGGCACGGTCCCCATCCCCGACCGCACGATGGCCGAGCGGGCCCACAAGATCAAGCCGGGCCGCACCACGGTCTATCTGGAGCGCGGCGGAGACCTGTGGTGGGGCGGCATCGTCTGGACCAGCACCCTCCAGGGCAGCGACCGGGGCGTGCTGTCCCTGGGCATCCAGGCGTCGACCTTCGACTCGTACGCGGCCCGCCGCCGCATCCGTACGGATCTCAAGTACACCCAGCCGACGGACCAGTTCACCATCGCCCGCACCCTGTGGTCGTCGCTCTCGGCGGGTCTCGGCTCCAGCGGCATCGAGACCGGTGACCCCGAGGCGACGTCCGGCGTGCTGCGGACCGCGTCGTGGCTGCACGGCGACGAGACCGTGTACCAGGAGGCGCTCGACCAGCTCGGCGCCCAGGAGAACGGGTTCGAGTACCAGATCTTCGTGTTCCGGGACCCGGAGGACGGCAAGCGGGTCCGCCAGCTCCGGCTCGGCTCGCCCAAGCTCCACACCGGCAGCACGGACATGGTCTTCGACCGGCCCGGCACCATCCTGTCGTACTCGCTCCCGGACGACGCCACCCGCGGCGGCACCCATGCCCTGGCCCGGGGCGCCACCACCAACACCAACGCCGCCACCACCTCGCGGCCCACGCTGTCGTCCGTCGCGACGCCGAAGAAGCCGCTGGACGACCGCTGGCCCCAGCTCGACCTGTCCTCGGACCACAACGACATCAGCGACAAGGCGACGCTGGACTCGCTGGCCCAGGCGGCCGTGGACGCGGCGGCCGGGTCCGTGCTGATCCCCGAGATCAGCATCCGGCTCGGCGGGATCGTCCCGCCGGCGCTGCTGGGCCGCACCGCCCGCATCCGCATCACCGACGAATGGCATCCGACGGGCCTCGACGCCCGCTACCGGATCGTCGGCGTCAAGGTGCGGCCGGCCGAACGCGGCCGTCCCGACACCGCCGATCTCGCACTGGAGGAACGCTGATGGCGCTGCTGCCCGAGGACATCATCGACCGGCTGATCCAGATGGAGCGCCGGATCCAGGCCCTCTCCACGGCCGTGAACGTCCGCCCGCCCCTGACCGAGGTCGTCAACGGTTCGCTGACGCTGCGCCGCCAGACGGACCCGAACGCCCCCGCCACCTCGGCCAACCTGGTCCAGATCAACACCAGCGGCCCCGACTCCACGAAGCCGGTGCTACGGGTCAACGACGCGTACGGGCACGAAGTCCTGTCGGACGACATCCTGACCGGGGGCCTGGCCCGGCCCTGGCTGGCGATGCTGCCGCCGCAGGACATGGCCTCCGCGAACTGGCCGTCGACCGGCGCGACGGCCTGGACGACGATCGCCCAGTCCCAGAACCCGATCTGGCAGCCCAAGATGCGGCTGCGCATGTACACCCGGGTCTCGGCCGCGGGCGTCACGGGCGAGATCCGGGTGATGGTCAACGGCGTCCAGTTCGGTCCGACCGTGAACGCCGGATCGGTCTTCGACCACACCGGCGCGGTCACGGCCGACATGCAGGCCGACTTCGGCAAGGACATGAACGTGGAGCTCCACGCCCGCGTCACCAGTGCCTCCGGCACCGTCTACGCGAAGCCCGTCATGATGCACGGCCGCCAGTCCTGAACCGCCCCGTTCCCCCGTAAAACCCCGGAAAGGATCCCCGCATGACCCCCGATCCGAACCACCCCTGGGGCCTGGCCGTCGACTACGCCGGCCGCGGCACCGTCACCGAGAACGGCCACGCCGTCGCCGTCCGCCTCTACGACAACACGCTCGGCGGCCCGCTGGAGATCGACCCGGTGACGGGCGAGTACCCGGCGGTGTACGTCAGCGCCCAGGTCAACGAGAACGGCCCGAACGGCGCGTCGCTGCGGGGCTACGGCACCGCCGTGATCCAGCCCGTGGCCGGCAAGCAGGCCGTGCCCGACCCGGAGGCGGTACGGAGCGCGGTCGCCGCCGCGCTCGCCGACTTCGAGGCCCGCCGGGCCGCCTACGCGGAGCTGTGCGCGGCCTGGGCCCCGGCCACCCCGCCGGAGCCGGCGCCCGCCCCGGACCCGGAGCCCGCGCCGACCCCCGAGCCGGCACCGCAGACCCCGGTCGCGTAGGCCCCCGGCCCTCGGCCCGCGGCCCCGGTTCCGTAGCCCACGGCTCACGAAGACCCGCACCCCGCCCCGGCCCGCCACCGCCGCCGGAACGCCCCCCACCTCTCCGCCCGCCCCGCGCCCCGACGGCCGGGGCTTTCGCATGTCCGGAGGACACCAGATGGCCACTCCCCTGCCCGCGGACCGGCTCGCCGCCGCGCTCCGCGCCGAAGGCGTCACCGTCGTCGAGCACCCCGGCTGGCGCACCCACCACCGCAACCAGGCCGGTGCCTGGGGCCCGGTCGCCGGCGTCATGATCCACCACACCGTCTCCAGCGGCACGGCCTCCTCGGTCGAGATGTGCTTCCACGGCTACAAGGGCCTGCCCGGGCCGCTGTGCCACGGAGTGATCGCCAAGGACGGCACCGTCCACCTGGTCGGCTCCGGCCGGGCCAACCACGCCGGCGGCGGCGACCCGTCCGTGCTGAAGGCCGTGGTCAGCGAGACGTACGGCGAGCGCCCGCCCGCGCCCCGCGAGCACCAGGGCAGCGCGCACGCCGTCGACGGGAACGCCCGCTTCTACGGCTTCGAGTGCGTCAACCTCGGCGACGGATCCGACCCGTGGCCGGCCGCCCAGCTCGACGCGATCGAGCGGGTCTCGGCCGCTCTCTGCCGGGCCCACGGCTGGGGCGCGAAGTCCGTCATCGGCCACCTGGAGTGGTCCGACTTGAAGTCCGACCCGAAGGGCTTCGGCATGCCCGGCATGCGCGACCGGGTGCAGAGGCGGCTCGCCAAGGCCCCCGTCAAGAACCCGCCGGCCCCCGTCCCCGGGGCGAAGCCCACCCCTCCCCGCCCCCGCTACCAGCCCTTCCCGGGCACCTCGTTCTTCCGCACGGAGACGAGCTCCCCGATCATCACGGCGATGGGCCGCCGCCTCGTCGCCGAGGGCTGCTCCGCGTACGCGGTCGGCCCCGGCCCCCGCTGGAGCGAGGCCGACCGCCGCTCGTACGCCAGGTGGCAGCACAAGCTCGGCTTCCGCGGCTCCGCCGCCGACGGCATCCCGGGCGCCGCCTCCTGGAACGCCCTGAAGGTGCCGTACACGGCCTGAACCCCCGCGTACCACCCCCGCACAACCCCGAGGAGACCCACGATGACCGATGCCGCCAAGCGCACGGCCCGTACCGTCCTCCAGACCGCCGTCGGCATCGCCGTCGTGCTGCCCGCGATCGTCGACGCCTCCGGCATCCCCGAGACCCTCCCCTGGGTCGCCGGAGCCCTGGCCGTCGCCGGCGCACTCACCCGGGTCATGGCCCTCGACCTGGTCCAGAACCTGCTCCCGGCCTGGCTCCGCCCCACCCCGGGCGGTGCCGATGACCGAGCCTGACCCGAACGATCCCGTCGCCGTCGCCCTGGAGCTGGAACGGCTCCGCGGCACCCTGGAGGCCGGCTTCGCCCGGGTCGACGGCTCGCTCGCCCTGCTCGTGCAGCGCAGCGACCAGACCGACCGGCAGCTCGCCGACCACGAGGCCCGCCTCGACGACCTGGAGCGCGCCCGATGGCCGCTGTCCAGCATCCTCGCGGTGGCCGCCACCATGGGCGTCCTGCTCACGGCCTGGGAACTCGTCGGCCGCTGACCGTCCGGCCCACGGGAACGCCGAAGGGCGGCACCCCGGTCACGGGGTGCCGCCCTTCGGTCAACCGACTCGCTTACTGGTTGTACGGACCGTAGTCGTAGTCCTCCAGCGGAACGGCCTGGCCGGAGCCCGAACCGAACGGCGAGTAGTCGATGTCGTCGTAGCCGACGGCCGAGTACATCGCGGCCTTGGCCTCCTCGGTCGGCTCGACCCGGATGTTGCGGTAGCGGGACAGACCCGTACCGGCCGGGATGAGCTTACCGATGATGACGTTCTCCTTGAGGCCGATGAGGCTGTCGGACTTGGCGTTGATCGCCGCGTCCGTCAGCACTCGGGTCGTCTCCTGGAAGGAGGCGGCCGACAGCCAGGACTCCGTCGCCAGCGAGGCCTTGGTGATACCCATCAGCTGCGGACGGCCGGAGGCGGGGTGACCGCCCTCGGTGACCACACGACGGTTCTCCTGCTCGAACTTCGAGCGCTCGACCAGCTCGCCCGGCAGCAGCTCCGCGTCGCCGGACTCGATGATCGTCACCCGGCGCAGCATCTGCCGGATGATGATCTCGATGTGCTTGTCGTGGATCGACACACCCTGCGAGTTGTAGACCTTCTGGACCTCGCCGACCAGGTGGACCTGGACCGCGCGCTGACCGAGGATCCGCAGCACGTCGTGCGGGTTGGTGGCACCCACGGTCAGCTTCTGGCCGACCTCGACGTGGTCGCCCTCGCCCACGAGCAGACGGGCACGCTTCGAGATCGGGTAGGCCGTCTCGTCGCTGCCGTCGTCCGGGGTGACGACGATCTTCTTGGTCTTCTCGGTCTCCTCGATGCGGACGCGGCCGGCCGCCTCCGAGATCGGGGCGACACCCTTCGGCTGCCGGGCCTCGAAGAGCTCGACGACACGGGGCAGACCCTGGGTGATGTCGTCACCGGCCACACCACCGGTGTGGAAGGTACGCATCGTCAGCTGGGTACCGGGCTCACCGATGGACTGGGCGGCGATGATGCCGACCGCCTCACCGATGTCGACCAGCTTGCCGGTGGCCAGCGAGCGGCCGTAGCAGTAGGCGCAGGTGCCGACGGCGGACTCACAGGTCAGGACCGAGCGGGTCTTGACCTCCTCGACGCCCGCGTTGACGAGGGCGTCGATGAGCACGTCACCCAGGTCGACGTTGGCCGGCGCGATGACCTTGCCGTCCACGACGACGTCCTCGGCGAGCATCCGCGCGTACACGGAGGTCTCGACGTCGTCCGTCTTCCGCAGGACACCGGACTCGTCCTTGGCCGCGATCCGCAGCTTCAGACCGCGCTCGGTGCCGCAGTCCTCCTCGCGGATGATCACGTCCTGCGAGACGTCCACCAGACGACGGGTCAGGTAACCCGAGTCGGCGGTACGCAGGGCGGTGTCGGCCAGACCCTTACGGGCACCGTGCGTCGAGATGAAGTACTCGAGGACGGAGAGGCCCTCACGGAAGGACGCCTTGATCGGACGCGGGATGGTCTCGTTCTTCGCGTTCGACACCAGACCACGCATACCGGCGATCTGCCGCATCTGCATCATGTTTCCTCGGGCACCCGAGTCAACCATCATGAAGATGGGGTTCGTCTTGGGGAAGTTCGCGTTCATCGCCTCGGCGACCTCGTTGGTCGCCTTGGTCCAGATCGCGATGAGCTCCTGGGTCCGCTCCTCCTTGGTGATCAGACCGCGCTCGTACTGCTTCTGGACCTTCTCGTCCTGCGCCTCGTAGCCCTTGACGATCTCCTTCTTCGCCTCGGGAACGACGACGTCGGAGATGGCCACGGTGACACCGGAACGGGTCGCCCAGTAGAAGCCCGCCGCCTTCAGGTTGTCGAGCGTCGCCGCCACGATGACCTTGGGGTAGCGCTCGGCGAGGTCGTTGACGATCTCGGAGAGCTGCTTCTTGCCGACGGAGTAGTCGACGAACGGGTAGTCCTCGGGCAGCAGCTCGTTGAAGAGCGCACGGCCCAGGGTCGTCCGCAGGCGGAACGAGTCACCCTGCTGCCACTGCGGCTCGCCCTCCTCCGCGACCGGGGGAACCCAGCCGCGCGGCGGAACGGTGCCGATCGGGAAGCGGATGTCGATCGGCGACTGCAGCGACAGCTCGCCGGCGTCGAACGCCATGATCGCCTCGGCCGTGGAGCCGAACGCGCGGCCCTCGCCCTTGACGTCCCGCAGCTCGCCGTCGGTGGTGAGGAAGAACAGACCGAGGACCATGTCCTGGGTCGGCATCGTCACCGGACGGCCGTCGGCGGGCTTGAGGATGTTGTTCGAGGACAGCATCAGGATGCGGGCCTCGGCCTGCGCCTCCGCGGAGAGCGGCAGGTGGACGGCCATCTGGTCACCGTCGAAGTCCGCGTTGAACGCGGTGCAGACGAGCGGGTGGATCTGGATGGCCTTGCCCTCGACCAGCTGCGGCTCGAAGGCCTGGATGCCGAGGCGGTGCAGCGTGGGCGCACGGTTCAGCAGAACCGGGTGCTCGGCGATGACCTCTTCGAGGACGTCGTACACGACCGTGCGGCCGCGCTCGACCATGCGCTTGGCCGACTTGATGTTCTGCGCGTGGTTCAGGTCGACCAGGCGCTTCATCACGAACGGCTTGAACAGCTCCAGGGCCATCGCCTTCGGCAGACCGCACTGGTGCAGCTTGAGCTGCGGGCCGACGACGATGACGGAACGCGCGGAGTAGTCCACACGCTTACCGAGCAGGTTCTGACGGAATCGACCCTGCTTACCCTTCAGCATGTCGCTGAGGGACTTCAGCGGACGGTTGCCGGGGCCCGTGACCGGGCGGCCGCGGCGGCCGTTGTCGAAGAGGGCGTCGACCGCCTCCTGGAGCATCCGCTTCTCGTTGTTCACGATGATCTCGGGGGCACCGAGGTCGAGCAGACGCTTCAGACGGTTGTTGCGGTTGATCACACGGCGGTACAGGTCGTTCAGGTCGGAGGTCGCGAAGCGGCCACCGTCCAGCTGCACCATCGGACGCAGGTCCGGCGGGATCACGGGCACGCAGTCGAGAACCATGCCCTTGGGGCTGTTCGCGGTCTGCAGGAACGCGGAGACGACCTTGAGGCGCTTGAGCGCACGGGTCTTCTTCTGGCCCTTGCCGGTACGGATGATCTCGCGGAGCTTCTCCGCCTCCTCCTCCAGGTCGAAGGACTCCAGGCGCTTCTGCAGCGCCGCGGCGCCCATCGAGCCGTCGAAGTACGTGCCGAAGCGGTCACGCAGCTCGCGGTAGAGGAGCTCGTCGCCCTCCAGGTCCTGGACCTTGAGGTTCTTGAAGCGGTTCCAGACCTCGTCGAGGCGGTCGATCTCGCGCTGCGCACGGTCGCGCAGCTGCTTCATCTCACGCTCGGCGCCCTCGCGCACCTTGCGGCGCACGTCGGCCTTGGCGCCCTCGGCCTCCAGCTCGGCCAGGTCGGTCTCGAGCTTCTTGGCACGGGCCTCGAGGTCGGCGTCGCGACGGTTCTCGATCTGCTGGCGCTCGACGGAGACGTGGGCCTCCAGCGACGGCAGGTCACGCGTACGGCGCTCGTCGTCGACGTACGTGATCATGTACGCCGCGAAGTAGATGACCTTCTCCAGGTCCTTCGGGGCGAGGTCGAGCAGGTAGCCCAGACGCGACGGAACGCCCTTGAAGTACCAGATGTGGGTGACGGGAGCGGCGAGCTCGATGTGGCCCATCCGCTCGCGGCGCACCTTCGCGCGGGTGACCTCGACGCCACACCGCTCGCAGATGATGCCCTTGAAGCGGACACGCTTGTACTTGCCGCAGTAGCACTCCCAGTCCCGGGTAGGACCGAAGATCTTCTCGCAGAAGAGTCCGTCCTTCTCGGGCTTGAGCGTGCGGTAGTTGATGGTCTCCGGCTTCTTGACCTCGCCGTGGCTCCACTGACGGATGTCGTCAGCGGTGGCCAGACCGATCCGGAGCTCGTCGAAGAAGTTGACGTCGAGCACTATGCGTCAATCCCTCTCAGGGTTGTAAGGCTGTGGGTCTGATACGGGGGTCCTGGGGCCGGCCGGGGGCTCATTGCTGAGCCCCCGTACCGGACTCCCGTCAGACCTCTTCGACGCTGCTCGGCTCGCGCCGGGACAGGTCGATACCGAGCTCCTCCGCTGCGCGGAAGACGTCCTCATCGGTGTCGCGCATCTCGATGGACATGCCGTCCGAGGACAGCACCTCCACGTTGAGGCACAGGGACTGCATCTCCTTGATGAGCACCTTGAAGGACTCGGGGATGCCGGGCTCAGGGATGTTCTCGCCCTTGACGATGGCCTCGTAGACCTTCACGCGGCCGGTGACGTCGTCGGACTTGATCGTCAGCAGCTCCTGGAGGGCGTAGGCGGCGCCGTATGCCTCCAGCGCCCACACCTCCATCTCACCGAAGCGCTGACCACCGAACTGGGCCTTACCACCCAGCGGCTGCTGGGTGATCATCGAGTACGGACCGGTCGACCGGGCGTGCAGCTTGTCGTCGACCAGGTGGTGGAGCTTGAGGATGTACATGTACCCGACCGAGATCGGGTCCGGGAACGGCTCGCCGGAGCGGCCGTCGAACAGGCGCGCCTTGCCGGTCGGGAGCACCATGCGCTCGCCGTCGCGGTTCGGGATGGTGTGCTGGAGCAGACCCGCGAGCTCGTCCTCACGCGCACCGTCGAAGACCGGGGTGGCGACGTTGGTGCCGGGGGCGACCTTGTCGGCGCCGATGGCCTGGAGGCGCTGCGCCCACTCGTCCGCGAGGCCGGAGACGTCCCAGCCGCGGCTGGCGAGCCAGCCGAGGTGGATCTCCAGGACCTGTCCCGGGTTCATTCGGGACGGGACACCCAGCGGGTTGAGGATGATGTCGACCGGGGTGCCGTCCTCGAGGAAGGGCATGTCCTCGATCGGAAGGATCTTGGAGATGACACCCTTGTTGCCGTGGCGGCCGGCGAGCTTGTCACCGTCGGTGATCTTGCGCTTCTGGGCGACGTAGACGCGGACCAGCTGGTTCACGCCCGGGGGAAGCTCGTCGCCCTCCTCGCGGTCGAAGACGCGGACGCCGATGACCTTGCCGGTCTCGCCGTGCGGGACCTTCAGCGAGGTGTCACGGACCTCACGGGCCTTCTCACCGAAGATCGCGCGGAGCAGGCGCTCCTCCGGGGTCAGCTCGGTCTCACCCTTCGGGGTGACCTTGCCGACCAGGATGTCGCCGGCGACGACCTCGGCACCGATGCGGATGATGCCGCGCTCGTCGAGGTCGGCGAGGACCTCCTCGGAGACGTTCGGGATGTCCCGGGTGATCTCCTCGGGGCCGAGCTTGGTGTCACGGGCGTCGACCTCGTGCTCCTCGATGTGGATCGAGGAGAGGACGTCGTCCTGGACGAGGCGCTGCGACAGGATGATCGCGTCCTCGTAGTTGTGACCCTCCCACGGCATGAACGCGACCAGCAGGTTCTTGCCGAGCGCCATCTCACCGTTCTCGGTGGCGGGGCCGTCGGCGAGGACCTGGCCCTCGATGACCCGGTCGCCCTCGGAGACGACGACCTTCTGGTTGACCGAGGTGCCCTGGTTCGAGCGCGAGAACTTGTGCAGGCGGTACGTGGTGTACGTGCCGTCGTCGTTGGCGACGGTGATGTAGTCCGCGGAGAGCTCCTGGATCACACCGTCCTTCTCGGCCTTGAGCACGTCGCCGGCGTCGGTGGCGCAGCGGTACTCCATGCCGGTGCCGACGAGCGGGGCCTCCGACTTGATGAGCGGGACGGCCTGCCTCATCATGTTCGCGCCCATGAGGGCACGGTTGGCGTCGTCGTGCTCGAGGAAGGGGATCATGGCGGTCGCGACCGACACCATCTGGCGCGGCGAGACGTCCATGTAGTCGACTTCCGACGGCTCGACGTAGTCGACCTCGCCGCCGCGCTTGCGGACCAGGACGCGGTTCTCCGTGAAGCGGAGGTCGTCGTCCAGCGCGGCGTTGGCCTGCGCGATGACGAAGCGGTCCTCCTCGTCGGCGGTGACGTAGTCGACCTCGTCGGTGACCATGCCGTCGACGACCTTGCGGTACGGCGTCTCGATGAAGCCGAACGCGTTGACGCGGCCGTACGAGGCGAGCGAACCGATCAGACCGATGTTCGGGCCTTCGGGGGTCTCGATCGGGCACATGCGTCCGTAGTGGGACGGGTGCACGTCTCGGACCTCGAAGCCGGCCCGCTCACGGGACAGACCACCGGGACCCAGCGCCGAGAGACGACGCTTGTGCGTCAGACCCGACAGCGGGTTGTTCTGGTCCATGAACTGCGACAGCTGGCTGGTGCCGAAGAACTCCTTGATGGAGGCGACGACCGGCCGGATGTTGATCAGGGTCTGCGGCGTGATCGCCTCGACGTCCTGGGTGGTCATGCGCTCGCGGACGACGCGCTCCATCCGGGCCAGACCCGTGCGGACCTGGTTCTGGATGAGCTCGCCGACGTTGCGCAGACGACGGTTGCCGAAGTGGTCGATGTCGTCGGTCTCGACGACGATCTGCTGACCGTTCTCGCCGACCGTCTCGGTCTCGCCCGCGTGGAGCTTCACCAGGTACTTGATCGTGGCGATGATGTCGTCGGTGGTGAGGACACCGGCGTCCAGCGGCTCGTCGGCGCCGAGCTTCTTGTTCACCTTGTAGCGGCCGACCTTCGCGAGGTCGTAGCGCTTCGGGTTGAAGTAGAGGTTCTCGAGCAGCGTCTGAGCGGCCTCGCGCGTCGGCGGCTCGCCCGGACGCAGCTTGCGGTAGATGTCGAGGAGCGCGTCGTCCTGGCCCTGGGTGTGGTCCTTCTCCAGGGTGGCGCGCATGGACTCGTACTCGCCGAACTCCTGCAGGATCTGCTCGGTGGTCCAGCCCAGAGCCTTCAGCAGGACGGTGACGGACTGCTTGCGCTTGCGGTCGATGCGGACACCGACCAGGTCGCGCTTGTCGATCTCCATCTCGAGCCAGGCACCCCGGGACGGGATGATCTTGGCGGAGAAGATGTCCTTGTCGGACGTCTTGTCGATGGAGGAGTCGAAGTAGACACCCGGCGAACGGACCAGCTGCGACACCACGACACGCTCGGTGCCGTTGATGACGAAGGTGCCCTTGTTGGTCATGAGCGGGAAGTCGCCCATGAAGACCGTCTGGGACTTGATCTCGCCGGTCTCGTTGTTGGTGAACTCGGCCGTGACGAAGAGCGGGGCGCCGTACGTGAAGTCACGGTCCTTGCACTCGTCGATCGAGTTCTTCGGCGGCTCGAAGCGGTGGTCGCGGAAGGTCAGCGACATCGACCCGGAGAAGTCCTCGATCGGGGAGATCTCCTCGAAGATCTCCTCCAGGCCGGACTTCGTGGGGACGTCCTGTCCCGACTCAAGGGCAGCCTCGACGCGAGCCTTCCAGGCGGCGTTGCCGAGCAGCCAGTCAAAGCTCTCGGTCTGCAGCGCGAGGAGGTTCGGAACCTCGAGGGGCTCCTTGATCTTTGCAAAGGAGATGCGCAGCGGGGCGGTGCTGGCGCCGTTGTTCGTATTGGTCGAGGCGTTGCGCGAGGCGGCCAAGAGGGGGTCCTTCCGAGGGCTCGGACTCACTACGCGCGTACCGGTCCCCAGCTGCTTCGCCGGCTTGCCTTCCCGAAATGACCAAAGGACCAGGTCAGAGAGGTCGGCCGTCGAAGCGGATGCGAGGGTATGCCCCTGGTGACGGGCAGGGGGCAGCTAACAGGCAGCGCAAAGGGTCAGTGTAGCCACTTGGCCCACTGATGTCCAGGGCGGTTCTTCGCGACCCTCGTTGTTCTCATCTCCGCGGTACCTCGCGCCATGCGGCGCACCTCGATACTGCCCGTTCGGCCGTCGATCCATGCCTCGGATACGGATCGTTGTGACGACGCGTCCTGAGAATTGCGCGCTGCGTGCGGTTCGTCAAGGCCCCCCGGTGTACGGGGCGCACGGCGAAGATCACCATACTCCGCTTCCGGCGGCCCGGACCAACGCCGCCACGCCCTCCCGGGGTACGCCGAAGGGCGACCACCCAGTTGGGTGATCGCCCTTCACGCTGCGAGCGTTACACGCTCAGAGAGTCGCTTGGCGCGACGAGGTCTTACTTGACCTCGACGGAGGCGCCGGCGCCCTCAAGGGCGTCCTTGGCCTTGTCAGCGGCTTCCTTGTTGACCTTCTCGAGGACCGGCTTCGGGGTGCCGTCGACGAGGTCCTTGGCCTCCTTCAGGCCCAGGGAGGTCAGCTCACGCACGACCTTGATGACCTGGATCTTCTTGTCGCCGGCGCCGGTGAGGATGACGTCGAACTCGTCCTTCTCCTCGACGGCCTCGGCGCCACCGGCGCCACCAGCGGCACCCGGGGCGGCAACGGCGACGGCCGCGGCGGCGGTGACGTCGAACTTCTCCTCGAACGCCTTCACGAACTCGGAGAGCTCGATGAGGGTCATCTCCTCGAACTGCGCGAGCAGGTCTTCCTGAGAGAGCTTCGCCATGATGGGCGATCCTTCCACTAAATCGGCAGGTGCCGGATGTACATGTGAGGCGGGCGTACGTTCGGCCCGCTGCGACCCGCTCCGCCTAGGCGGCGGTGCGGATCATTGCGCGAGCCGAATTACTCGGCACCGCCCTGCTCGGCCTGCTTGGCACGGAGCGCGTCCACGGTGCGGACGAGCTTCGACGGCAGCGCCTGGAAGAGCTGAGCAGTCTGGGACTGCTTGCCCTTGAAGGCACCGGCCAGCTTGCTGAGCAGAACCTCGCGGGACTCGAGGTCCGCGAGCTTCTTGATCTCATCGGCGGAGAGCGCCTTACCCTCAAGGACACCGCCCTTGATGATGAGGTTCGGGTTCTCCTTGGCGAAGTCACGCAGCGCCTTCGCCGACTCCACCGGGTCACCGGTGACGAAGGCGACCGCGGTCGGACCAGTGAACTGGTCGTCCAGCGCGGTGATCCCGGCCTGGTTGGCCGCAATCTTGGTCAGCGTGTTCTTCACCACGGCGTACTGGGCGTTCTCACCGAGCGAACGACGCAGCGTCTTGAGCTGCGCCACGGTGAGACCCCGGTACTCGGTCAGCACAGCGGCGTTCGAGCTGCGGAACTGGTCCTCCAGCTCGGCCACCGAGGCAGCCTTGTCGGGCCTTGCCATAAGCGTCGGCCTCCTTCCGGGTGATGGGACCGCGCGGAAGGGGCTGAACAAAACAAAACGCCCCGGGCGCAGGCGCACGGGGCTCAGCTCGACCGGCTCGCGAACGATCCGGGAACTCTTCCACAGTCACCTGCGCGGGTCGCTCGCGTCTCTCAGCGAATCCTTCGGCCTCCGTACCCCTGCGGGCACAGCGACGACCAGCGGTCTTTGGCTTCTGTGGAAGAGTACGTGATGGCCTGGGCCAGGAGCAAATCAGCCCTGGGGCGCCTCGCCGCCGGCCTGGCCGATCTCCTTGAGCATCTTGAAGAGGTCGACCGTCTCGCCGGCCGGCGGGGCCTTGACGGCCGCCTGAGCGCCGTAGTCCGAGTAGTCGGCGCGCAGGGTCATGGAGCCCTGCTTCATCTTCATGCCGATGTCCATCCGGGCCGGGTAGCCGTCGCCGTTGACCCAGACCTCGGTCTCGTAGCCCGTGAGACCGGTCTTCTTCACGTTCGCGATGAGCTTGTCGTAGTCCTCCTTCGGGAGGACCTTGGAGGTCTCGTTGGCCTTCAGCATCTGCTCGAAGGTCAGCGTGCCCTTGTAGTGCTGGGTCTCCATGCCGTTGATCTTCTCGGCCCCGACGTGCTTGAGGTCCGGGGAGTCCAGGAGCAGGGCGAGCTGCTGGGCCGGGTCCTGGTTCATGGACTCCAGGCCGCCGGTCATCTGCTTCTGCAGGTCCTTGTCGCCGGACGCCTCGGCCGCGGCCTTCAGGTCCAGCTTCATCCAGCGCTTGCCGTCCATCTCGGCGGCCTGCTTCGCGCCCATGTCCATGTACATGACGTTGTCGAGCATCAGCATGCGGATCTGCTCGGGGGCCTCGGGGTCCCCGGCGCTCAGCATGGAGCCCTTCATGGTGATGTCCATGACCGCGGGGTCCCAGCCCTGCACGCCGGAGAGCTCGGCGGTCCCGGAGTCGGCGCCGGCGCCCTCCATGGCCATGGTCATCTTGACCTTGGCCGACTTGGCGGCCGAGGTCTTCTCGTACGCGGCCGTGAGGACCTTCGTGACGTCCCCGGGTCCCGCCGCCTTGGCGCCCCCGGCCTTGCTGTCACCGTCCTGACAGCCCGCGGCCCCCGTCACGACGGCCACGGCGGTGAGCGCGACGCCCGCGCGCTTCCAGGAGGACTTGCTCATGGTGTTCCCCACCCCTTGATTCAGGTCTCTGTTCGCCTCGACCGTATCCCACGGTGCCGACAGTGCCGCAACGCGAAAAAGCCGGCCCCCGCGCCCTCCGGAGAGGGGCGGGGGCCGGCTGACCACTCAGCGAGCCGTGAGGGCTCAGACCGCGGCCGGGTCCTCCTCGACGAGGAGGTTGCGGGTGCGGTTCGGGTCGACCGGAATGCCGGGGCCCATCGTGGTGGCGATGGCGGCCTTCTTGATGTAGCGACCCTTGGCGGCGGACGGCTTCAGACGGAGGATCTCCTCCAGGGCCGCGCCGTAGTTCTCCACCAGCTTGGTCTCGTCGAAGGAGACCTTGCCGATGATGAAGTGCAGGTTCGAGTGCTTGTCGACGCGGAACTCGATCTTGCCGCCCTTGATGTCGTTGACAGCCTTGGCGACATCGGGGGTGACGGTGCCGGTCTTGGGGTTCGGCATGAGACCACGCGGGCCGAGGACGCGGCCGAGGCGGCCGACCTTGCCCATGAGGTCCGGGGTGGCCACCACGGCGTCGAACTCGTTCAGGCGGTTGCCCTTCGAGATCTCGTCGATGAGCTCGTCGGAGCCGACGATGTCGGCGCCCGCGGCGATCGCGGCCTCGGCACGGTCACCGGTCGCGAAGACCAGGACCCGGGCGGTCTTACCGGTGCCGTGCGGGAGGTTCACGGTGCCACGGACCATCTGGTCGGCCTTGCGCGGGTCGACACCCAGGCGGAAGGCGACCTCGACGGTGCCGTCGAACTTCGTGGTGGAGGTCTCCTTGGCCAGACGGACGGCCTCGAGCGGGGCGTAGAGCTTCTCCCGGTCGATCTTCGCGTCCGCAGCGCGGAGAGACTTGCTGCGCTTCACTTCTGCTCCTGTGTTCGTTTCAGGTGTGGAGTCGTGGTACGGGCCGGCGCTGGCCCTGCCACTGGGGTGACGAGGGGGGTGATCAGCCCTCGACCGTGATGCCCATGGAACGGGCGGTGCCGGCGATGATCTTCTCGGCGGCGTCCAGGTCGTTGGCGTTCAGGTCGGGCAGCTTGACCGTGGCGATCTCGCGGACCTGGGCGCTCGTGAGCTTCGCGACCTTGGTCTTGTGCGGCTCGCCGGAGCCCTTGTCCACACCCGCGGCCTTGAGGATCAGCTTGGCGGCCGGCGGAGTCTTGGTGATGAAGGTGAAGGAACGGTCCTCGTAGACCGTGATCTCCACCGGCACGACCATGCCACGCTGCGACTCGGTCGCGGCGTTGTAGGCCTTGCAGAACTCCATGATGTTGACGCCGTGCTGACCCAGCGCGGGGCCGACCGGCGGCGCCGGGTTCGCGGCACCGGCGTTGATCTGGAGCTTGATAAGCCCCGTGACCTTCTTCTTCTTGGGAGGCATGTGCTCTCTCCGGGTCCTAGTGAGAGTGTTCAGCCCGCCACCCGGTCATCCGGATGGAGGCATACCGCACAACGATAACGGGTATGGCGGTGCGGCCAAAAACCGAGCAGGTCAGAGCGGCTTTCGCAGCCACTCTGACCTGATCGGAAACCTGTGAGGTCAGTTCTTCTGGATCTGGTCGAAGCTGAGCTCGACCGGGGTCTCGCGACCGAAGATCTCGACCAGGCCCTTGACCTTCTTCGAGTCGGCGTTGATCTCGTTGATCGTCGCCTGGAGGGTGGCGAAGGGGCCGTCGGTGACGGTGACCGAGTCGCCGACCTCGAAGTCCAGGACCTGGACCTCCAGCTTGCGGGCGGGAGCCGGCTTGCCCTCGGCCTCGGCGGCCTCGCGGGCGGCCTTCTCCTCGGCCTCCGGGGCGAGCATCTTGACGATCTCGTCCAGGGTCAGCGGGTACGGGTCGTAGGCGTTGCCCACGAAGCCGGTGACGCCGGGCGTGTTGCGCACGACACCCCAGGACTCGTTCGTCAGGTCCATGCGGACGAGGACGTAGCCGGGGAGCTTGTTCTGCTTGACGTTCTTCCGCTCGCCGCCCTTGATCTGGACGATCTCTTCCTCGGGGACCTCGGCCTGGTAGATGAAGTCCTCGACGTTGAGCGAGACGGCGCGCTGCTCCAGGTTGGCCTTCACGCGCTTCTCGTAGCCGGCGTAGGTGTGGATGACGTACCACTCGCCGGGCAGGGTGCGCAGCTCCTCGCGGAGCGCGGCGACCGGGTCGACCGGGGCGGCCGGCTCGGCCTCCTCCTCGGTCTCGTCCGCGGTGGCCTCGTCCTCGTCGGACTCCTCGGCGTCGCCGTCGGCGTCCTCCGCCACGACCTCGGCGTCGCCGTCGGCGTCCTCGACGTGGACGGCCTCGTCCTCGGCGGCCTCGCCCGCGATCTCGTCCGCAGCGTCCGCCTGGTCCTCGTCGGCGGCCTCGACGATGTCCAGCTCGTCCTCGCCGGACTCGGACTCGAAGGCGTCGTTCAGGTTCGCGTCAGACACGGTGGCTGCTTCTTCCTGCGATACAGATGGGGTGGAACAAAAAGTCAGCCGAAGACGTACTTGACTGCTTCCTGGAAGCCATAGTCAATCACGGTGACAAGGCCGATCATGATGACGACGAAGACAATCACCACGGTGGTGTACGTCGACAGCTGGCTACGCGTCGGCCAGACGACCTTGCGGAGCTCCGCGACGATCTGGCGGTAGAAGAGCGCGAGGCGGCCCAGAGGGCCCTTCTTGCCGCGCTTGCCGCCCTTGCGGGCCTTCTTCTTCGACTCCGCGGCCTCGTCTTCGGCATCAGGCATGTCGATGGAGCCTACGGCGTCCGTCACGATCTCTCACCTGATTCCGGGTCGTGGCCGTGCCGCGCCCGGGTGGAGCCGCACGGCGGTGCAATGAAGACGTACATGCGCACACAACCTGGCGGTGTGTGTAGCAGGGCCGGAGGGACTTGAACCCCCAACCGCCGGTTTTGGAGACCGGTGCTCTACCAATTGAGCTACGACCCTTTGTTGCTGCCCCCCAACCTACCGCATCGTGAGATGTGGTCGGTGCGGGCCAACGAGGAGAGAGTGTACGTGCTGAGGGGGCCCACGTCGAACAGATAGCGCGCCGGCCCGGCACCGGACGCGCGTACGACCAGGAATGACCGTTCCTGTCCGCTCCGTGAAACCTGTGTGCCGGGCCGTGAAGCGGTCTGGGACGATGGGCCGCATGAGCGCTGCTACCCCTCCCACCGAGCGTCGGGTCTCCGCCCGGATCGGTGCGATCTCCGAGTCCGCCACCCTCGCCGTCGACGCCAAGGCCAAGGCCCTCAAGGCCGCCGGGCGCCCGGTGATCGGTTTCGGCGCGGGTGAGCCCGACTTCCCGACGCCGGACTACATCGTCGAGGCGGCCGTCGAGGCCTGCAAGAACCCCAAGTACCACCGCTACACCCCGGCCGGCGGCCTGCCCGAGCTGAAGGCGGCCATCGCCGCCAAGACGCTGCGCGACTCCGGTTACGAGGTCGACGCCTCCCAGGTCCTGGTGACCAACGGCGGCAAGCAGGCGATCTACGAGGCCTTCGCCGCGATCCTGGACCCGGGCGACGAGGTCATCGTCCCGGCGCCGTACTGGACGACGTACCCCGAGTCGATCCGGCTCGCGGGCGGTGTGCCGGTGGAGGTCGTGGCCGACGAGACCACCGGGTACCGGGTCTCGGTGGAGCAGCTGGAGGCGGCCCGGACCGAGCGGACCAAGGTCGTCCTCTTCGTCTCCCCGTCGAACCCGACCGGCGCGGTGTACTCCGAGGCCGAGACCGAGGCGATCGGCCGCTGGGCCGTCGAGCACGGCCTGTGGGTGCTGACCGACGAGATCTACGAGCACCTGGTGTACGGAGACGCCTCCGCCGTCTCCCTGCCGGCGGTCCTGCCGGAGCTGCGCGACAAGTGCGTCGTCGTGAACGGCGTCGCCAAGACGTACGCGATGACGGGCTGGCGCGTGGGCTGGATCATCGGCCCGAAGGACGTGGTGAAGGCCGCGACGAACCTCCAGTCGCACGCCACCTCCAACGTGAGCAACGTGGCGCAGGTCGCCGCGCTCGCCGCCCTGACGGGGAACCTGGACGCGGTCGCCACGATGCGCGCCGCCTTCGACCGGCGCCGCCAGACGATGGTGCGGATGCTCAACGAGATCGAGGGCGTCTACTGCCCGACGCCGGAGGGCGCGTTCTACGCGTACCCGTCGGTGAAGGCGCTGCTCGGCAAGGAGATCCGCGGCCGGCGCCCGCAGGACTCGGTCGAGCTCGCGGCCCTGATCCTGGACGAGGCCGAGGTCGCGGTCGTCCCGGGCGAGGCCTTCGGCACGCCGGGCTACCTGCGCCTGTCGTACGCGCTCGGCGACGAGGACCTGGTCGAGGGCGTGTCCCGGATCCAGAAGCTGCTGGCGGAGGCCCGCGACTGACCCGTCGGAGTTCGGCAGGTCGGCGGCCCCCGGTTCCTCGGAACCGGGGGCCGCTTCTGCGTTCGGGCCGGTCCCGATCGGGGAAAAGGGGTGCCCGGGCCCGTCCGGTTGCGGCAGGATCGGCCGATGGAGCACGTTCACCGCGACATCACCCTGCTGCCCAAGGCCCATCTGCACCTGCACTTCACCGGTTCGATGCGGCCCTCGACCCTCCTCGAACTGGCCGACAAGTACGGCGTGCACCTGCCCGAGGCGCTGAGCAGCGGTACGCCCCCGCGCCTGCGGGCCACCGATGAGCGCGGCTGGTTCCGCTTCCAGCGCCTGTACGACATCGCCCGCTCCTGCCTGCGCGAGCCCGAGGACATCCGGCGGCTGGTGCGCGAGGCGGCGGAGGAGGACGTCAGGGACGGCTCGGGGTGGCTGGAGATCCAGGTCGACCCGACCTCGTACGCCCCTCATCTCGGGGGGCTGATCCCGGCCATGGAGGTCATCCTGGACGCGGTCGACGCGGCCTCCCGGGAGACGGGCCTCGGGATGCGGGTGCTGGTCGCGGCGAACCGTATGAAGCATCCGCTGGAGGCCCGGACGCTGGCCCGTCTCGCGGTCCGGTACGCGGACCGCGGGGTGGTCGGCTTCGGTCTGTCCAACGACGAGCGGCGGGGGCTGGCCCGGGACTTCGACCGTGCCTTCGCGATCGCCCGCGACGGCGGCCTGCTCGCGGCCCCGCACGGCGGGGAGCTGACCGGTCCGGCATCCGTGCGGGACTGCCTGGACGATCTGCGGGCCTCGCGGATCGGCCACGGGGTGCGGGCGGCGGAGGACCCGCGGCTGCTGCGGAAGCTCGCCGAGCGGGGGGTGACGTGCGAGGTGTGCCCGGCGTCCAACGTGGCGCTCGGGGTGTACGAGAAGCACGCCGACGTCCCGCTGCGCACGCTGTTCGAGGCCGGGGTCCCGCTGGCGCTCGGCGCGGACGACCCGCTCCTGTTCGGCTCGCGCCTGGCGGCCCAGTACGAGATCGCCCGCGAGCACCACGGCTTCACGGACGAGGAGCTGGCGGAGCTGGCCCGCCAGTCGGTGCGGGGCTCGGCGGCGCCGGAGGACGTACGGGCGAAGCTGCTGGCCGGGATCGACGACTGGCTGGCCGGCTGACGCCCGTACGCCGGTGACCGCGGGGTCAGAGGCCGGCGCCGACCATCACGGGCTCGTTGACGAGGGTGATCCCGAAGGCGTCCCGGACGCCGGCGACGACCTCGCGGGCGAGGGCGAGGAGGTCCTCGGTGGTGGCCTCGCCGCGGTTGGTGAGGGCGAGGGTGTGCTTGGTGGAGATCCGGGCGGGCCCGGAGCCGTACCCCTTGGTGAAGCCGGCCCTGTCGATGAGCCAGGCGGCCGAGGTCTTCACGGCGCCGTCCTCGCCCGCGGGGAAGGCCGGCGGGGTGACGTCGGGGCCGAGGCGTCCGGCGACGCGCGTGAGGAAGGCCGCGTACTCCTCCGCCGGGAGGATCGGGTTGGTGAAGAAGGACCCGGCGGACCAGGTGTCGTGGTCCTCGGGGTCCAGGACCATGCCCTTGCCGGCGCGCAGCTTCAGGACGGTCTCGCGGGCCCGCTCCAGCGGCACCCGGTCCCCGGCCTCGACGCCGAGGGCGCGGGCGGTCTCGGCGTACTTGACGGGCGCGGAGAGCCCGCCGGCGTCCTCCAGCTCGAAGCGGACGCGCAGGACGACGTACCGCTCGAGGTGCTCCTTGAAGAGGCTGTGGCGGTACGAGAAGGCGCACTGGGCGTTGGTGAGGGTGACGGTCTCCCCGGCGCGCCGGTCGTAGGCGACGACCTCGGTGACGGTGGCGGAGACGTCCTGGCCGTAGGCGCCGACGTTCTGGATGGGCGTGGCGCCGGCCGAGCCGGGGATGCCGGCGAGGCACTCGACGCCGGCGAGCCCGGCCTCCACGGTCCGGGCGACGGCGTCGGTCCAGACCTCGCCGGCGGCGAGTTCCAGGCGGGTGCCGTCGAGCGTGAAGCCCTTCGTGGCGACGCGCAGGGCGGTGCCGTCGAAGCCCTTGTCCCCGATGACCAGGTTGGAGCCGCCGCCGATCACGAGGAGCGGGGTGCCGGAGGCGTCGGCCTCGCGGACCGCGGCGATCACCTCGTCGTCGGTGGTGGCGGTGACCAGCCGGGCGGCGGGGCCGCCGAGCCGGAAGGTGGTGAGGGGGGCGAGGGGGGCGTCGTGGAGTACGTGCACGGGCTCAAGAGTACGTAGGTGTCGTGTCGACCGACACAACACCTACGTCCTCTTCCTGGCGTCAGGCGAGCTGGACCACGGCGCGGCTCATGCCCAGGACCTTCTGTCCGGCGCTGGTCGCGGTGAGGTCGACGCGCACCCGCCGGTCGTCCAGCTTGGCGGCGACCTTGGCGCTGACCTCGATGAGGGCGCCGGTGTCGTCGTTGGGGACGACGACGGGCTTGGTGAAGCGGACGCCGTACTCGACGACGGCGGCGGGGTCGCCGGCCCAGTCGGTGACGACGCGGATGGCCTCGGCCATGGTGAACATGCCGTGGGCGATGACGTCGGGGAGGCCGACCGCGACGGCGAACTTCTCGTTCCAGTGGATGGGGTTGAAGTCCCCGGAGGCGCCGGCGTACCGGACGAGCGTGGCGCGGGTCACGGGGAAGCTCCGCGCGGGGAGCTCGGTGCCGGCCTCGACGTCGTCGTAGGCGATCTTCGCGGTCATGGTCAGGCCTCCTCGGGGGCGCGGGAGACGAGCTTGGTCCAGGCGGTGACGACGTGCTCGCCGGAGGCGTCGTGGACCTCGCCGCGGATGTCCAGGATGTCGTTGCCGGCGAGGGACTTGATCGCCTCGATGGTGGAGGTGACGGTGAGTCGGTCGCCCGCGCGCACGGGACGGGTGTAGGCGAACTTCTGGTCGCCGTGGACGACCCGGCTGTAGTCGAGGCCCAGCTGGGGGTCCTCGACGACCTGTCCGGCGGCCTTGAAGGTGATGGCGAACACAAATGTGGGCGGCGCGATCACATCCGGGTGACCGAGCGCCTTGGCGGCCTCGGTGTCGGTGTACGCGGGATTGGCGTCACCGATGGCCTCGGCGAATTCGCGGATCTTTTCCCGGCCGACCTCGTAGGGCGCGGTGGGCGGATAGGTCCGGCCCACGAAGGACTGGTCGAGCGCCATGGACTCGATACCTCCTGCTGGATCTGTTGCGTCAAACGCCACGAGGCCGCCCCCAGTGGGGACGGCCTCGTGAACGAGCCTGGATTATCGCGTCTCGCGGTGCGCGGTGTGCGAGTTGCAGCGGGGGCAGTGCTTCTTCATCTCAAGACGGTCCGGGTTGTTACGCCGGTTCTTCTTGGTGATGTAGTTCCGCTCCTTGCACTCCACGCAGGCCAGCGTGATCTTCGGGCGGACGTCGGTGGCAGCCACGTGAGTGCTCCTTGACGGACGGATGGACGGATGAACGCATAGAAGAGTAGCCGATCGAAGGACCGACCCCACAATCGGCTACTGTGTGTAGCGGTGACCGGACTTGAACCGGTGACACAGCGATTATGAGCCGCTTGCTCTACCGACTGAGCTACACCGCTTTGATGATCGGGTAACCCGCCCGAAGGCGGGGACCTTCTCACCAGAGCCCCAATACGGAATCGAACCGTAGACCTTCTCCTTACCATGGAGACGCTCTGCCGACTGAGCTATTGGGGCGAGCGAGGAAGACATTACACGGTCCTCCGCCCATCACCCAAATCCGTTTCCCGGCGGCCTCCCGGAGGGGCCGGTCCGGCGCCCCGTACGCCACTCGTGGCCTCATCGGTACGACTATTGCGCTCCTCCTCGAAGGCGGCTGCGGGCGCCCCTAGGCTCTGCCCCACGCTGCGTGATCTTGATCTTGGTGAGCCAGCCACGAGCCCCGGAGGAGCCCGATGTCTGCCGACAGCAAGCAGCCCCAGCCGCCCGACGACGGGGCCGCGACGACCGCCGAGTCGGGCTCGCTGCTGCTGGCCAACGCGCGGCTCGCCGACGGCAGGACGGTGGACGTGCGGCTGGTACGGGGCCGGATCGAGGCCGTCGGGACGGCGGGCAGCCTCCCCGCGCCCGGCGCGCGCGTCGACCTGGCCGGCTATCTGCTGCTGCCGGCCCCCGCCGAGCCCCACGCCCACGCCGACACGGCGCTCACCGCCGACAGCCCGGGCCCTGTCTCGTACGCCCCCGAGGAGGTGCGGCGGCGCGCCACCGAGGCCGCGCTGCTCCAGCTCGGACACGGGGCGACGGCGTTGCGCGCGCACGTGCGGATCGGGGACGTGCACGGGCTCGGGCCGCTGGAGGCGGCACTGCAGGCCCGGCGTTCGCTGCGCGGCCTGGCCGATCTGACGGCGGTCGCGGTGCCCCGGCTGCTCACCGGCGCGGCGGGGGCGGACGGGCTGGCGCTGCTGCGGGACGCGGTGCGGATGGGCGCCGGCGTGGTCGGTGGCTGCCCGGACCTGGACCCGGATCCCACCGGGTACGCGGAGGCGGTCCTGGAGCTGGCCGCCGAGCACGGCTGCCCGGTGGACCTGCACACCGACGGGGACGATCCCGCGCGGCTCGCCCGGCTCGCGGTGATGGCCGGCGGACTGCGGCCGGGGGTGACGATCGGGCCGTGCGCGGGGCTCGCGCGGCTGCCGGCGGACGTCGCGGCGCGGGTCGCGGACCAGCTGGCGGCGGCCGGGGTGACGGTGGTGTGCCTGCCGCAGGGCGGCTGCGGGGGTACGGAGCGGCGGGGGGCCGCGCCGGTGCGGCTGCTGCGGTCGGCCGGGGTGCGGGTGGCGGCGGGCGGCGGGGCGCTGCGGGACCTGGCGAACCCGGTGGGCCGCGGGGACCCGCTGGAGGCGGCCTATCTGCTGGCGTCGCTGGGCGGGCTGACGCCCGGGGAGGCGTACGCGGCGGTGAGCGCGGAGGCGCGGGCGGCGATGGGGCTGCCGGAGGTGCGTGTGGAGGCGGGCTTCCCGGCGGAGCTCCTGGCGGTGCGGGGCGAGCGGCTCGCGGGGGCGCTGTCGCTCGCGTACAGCCGGATCGTGGTGCACCGGGGGCGGGTGGTGGCGCGGACGAGCGCGGTGCGGGAGTACTGCGACTCGGCGGCGGCGCTGGATCTGCCGCGACAGGCCCGGCCGGAGCGGCCCGAGCGTCCGGACCGCCCGGACCGTCCCGGGCCGGGAGGCCCCGGGCCGCGCTGAGTCGTACGGTCGTGTGTATGCGCATCGTCATCGCTGGTGGACACGGACAGATCGCCCTGCGCCTGGAACGGCTGCTCTCGTCGGGCGGACACGAGGTGGCGGGCCTGATCCGCCGCCCCGAGCAGGCGGCGGACCTGCGGGACGCGGGCGCGGAGCCCGTGGTGCTGGACCTGGAGTCGGCGTCGGTGGAGGAGGTGGCGGCGGTCCTGGAGGGCGCGGACGCGGCCGTCTTCGCGGCGGGCGCGGGCCCGGGCAGCGGCGCGGACCGCAAGGACACGGTGGACCGGGGGGCGGCGGTCCTCTTCGCGGACGCGGCGGAACGGGCCGGCGTGCGGCGGTACGTCGTCGTCTCGTCGATGGGCGCGGACGCGCGGCGGCCGGGCGACGAGATCTTCGACGCGTACCTGCGTGCCAAGGGCGCCGCGGACGACGACATCCGCTCCCGCCCGAACCTGGAGTGGACGATCCTGCGCCCCGGCTCCCTGACGAACGACGCGGGCACGGGCCTGGTCCGCCTGGGCGCCCACACGGGCAGCGGCCCGGTCCCCCGCGACGACGTGGCCGCCGTCCTCGCCGAACTCCTCGACACCCCGGCGACCGCGGGCCTGACGCTGGAGCTGATCTCCGGCTCGATCCCGGTCTCGGTGGCGGTCAAGGACGTGGCGGGCAACTGAGCCCCGGTCCGTTCGTCCCGGGACAGGAGTACCTGCCGGTCCACGGCTGCGCGTCAGCGGGCCCGATTGTCCGGGCGGTCAGGCGCTGGCGGCCTCGCCGAACAGTTCCAGGATCCGGGAGATCCGTTTCCGTGTCTGGTGCCACCGGTTGCAGTACCGGCGTGAACGCCACCACGACCGGTACGCGACCGGCTGCCGGCACCACTTGCACGGCTTCGTACGCATCCTCTGCTCCCCCATGGCCCGTGACTCTAGCGGCCGCTCCTGACCGGGGAGCACACAAGAACAAAACGGCCCCTGATCGCGTTTCCGCAGATCAGGGGCCGTCTTCATCACGTGGCGGCGCCAGGATTCGAACCTGGGTAGGCTAAGCCGACGGATTTACAGTCCGCTCCCATTGGCCACTCGGGCACACCGCCATGGGATCGCTGCCGTGGAGGCCGCTTTTCGGCGGTGCTCCGTGGCAACGACGTAAACGATACCTGATCCCGTGGGGTGCTCCGCCACCTGTTTGATCAGGGGTGGGTGCTGTGGGACACCCCCTAGGCTTTGGGCTGTACCCCAGCATCCGAGCAAGGAGCCACGAGTCATGGCCGACTCCAGTTTCGACATCGTGTCCAAGGTCGAGCGGCAGGAGGTCGACAACGCCCTCAACCAGGCGGCGAAGGAGATCTCGCAGCGCTACGACTTCAAGGGGACCAACGCCAAGATCGAGTGGTCGGGCGAGAAGATCCTGATGCAGGCGAGTGGTGAGGAGCGCGTGAAGGCGATCCTCGACATCTTCCAGTCCAAGCTGATCAAGCGCGGGATCTCGCTGAAGTCGCTGGACGTGGACGGCGAGCCGCAGCTGTCCGGCAAGGAGTACAAGCTGTTCGCCTCCATCCAGGAGGGCATCTCGCAGGAGAACGCGAAGAAGGTCTCCAAGGTCATCCGCGACGAGGGCCCGAAGGGCGTCAAGGCGCAGGTGCAGGGTGACGAGCTGCGGGTCAGCTCGAAGAGCCGGGACGACCTGCAGGCCGTGATCACGCTGCTGAAGAACCAGGACTTCGACTTCGCACTGCAGTTCGTGAACTACCGCTGATCAGGGCTTGGCCCGTGGCGGCGCCGGGCCGGCGCGACGGGGGCGTCCGGCCGGGGACCGTTTCGCCGGCCGCCCTCGTGGGTCCGCGCCGTCGGACGTGTCCGTTGGCGGTTCCGCCCGGGCCGGGCCGCACTGTCGGTGACACCTCCTATGCTGCCCGCATGGCCACGAAGCGCACCAAGGTGCCTCGTCCGCTGGCCCGGCAGCTCTACGTCGAGGCCGGCCACCGATGTGCGATACCGACATGCCGCGCGACCCCGCTGGAGATCGCGCACATCGTGCCCTGGCACCGTGTCCTGAGGCACGAGTTCCACAACCTGATCGTCCTGTGTCCGAACTGCCACACCCGCTTCGATCGGGGGGACATCGACCGCCAGGCCATGTTCCGGTACAAGGAACTGCTGCGGCTCTCGGATCCCAACCGCGTGGCGCCCGACGACCCCTCGCCCCGAGCCGGTCTCATCCGGGCGTACCGGCTGTTCCAGAATGAGATGACCGCGTGGCACAAGTCGCTCGTCGTCCTGATCCAGGCGGTCGGGTTCTCCTCCTTCGGCTTTCCGACCGGCAATCTGGAGGATTGCCGGCGCGCGGCGTCCGTCGCCCGCGCCGCCACCGACCAGCTGGGTGAGCTGGGGGACGAGGGAGTCACCGAGGCGGCGAACCACGTCTTCGACCGGTACCGGGACTGGGCGAACGACCTGTTCGACCTCAGGCTTTCCGCTTACGACACGAGCGGGGACGACTACGAGGACCGGAGGAACGAGCGGTTCATGGCCTACGTCGTACTCCACGAGGAGATCTGCGCGGCGCTGGACCTCGACCCGACGGAGCTGGACTTCTTCGAGGCCGCGAAAGAGGACCGGGAGCTTCCCCGCGTCTCGCTCGGCACCCGCGGCCTGGGGGAGACCGACGAGTGACCGCGCCCGGCCGGGTCGCTCGGGGCGACCACCGGCCCGTCCGATGAAGGTGGTGTCCGAAATCCGCCAGCCGGAGTGCGGACCGGCCTCGCACACTGGAGGCATGACCGACATCACCGTGTACGCGTACGCCGACGGCCCCCTGGGGGAGATGCTGCTCGTCGGGCGGCTCGCGCCAGGGGGCCGTACCGCGCTGCGCTCGCTGTCGCTGCCCGGGCAGAAGGGCGGTGCCACGGTGCTGGAGGGCTGGACGCACGCGCCGGAGGCTTTCGCGGAGGCCGTGGGGCAGTTGGAGGAGTACTTCGCCGGGCGGCGCGACCGGTTCGAGATTCCCCACGCGGAGGCGGGGACGGAGTTCCAGCGGCGCGTCTGGCGGGCGCTGGAGGAGATTCCGTACGGGGCGACCGTCAGCTACGGGGAGATCGCCCGGCGGGTCGGTGCGGCGGGGGCCGGGGTACGGGCCGTGGGGACGGCGATCGGCCGCAATCCGCTGCTGGTGGTGCGGCCCTGTCACCGGGTGATCGGGGCCGACGGGAGCCTGCGCGGGTACGCGGCGGGGCTGGAGCGCAAGCAGCGGCTCCTGGGGCTCGAGGGTGCGCCGGTGTGACGGAGGGGCTGTTTCCGCGCGAGCGGGCCGAGGTGGCGCCCGGGGCAGTGCACGTGCCGGACTGGCTGCCGGTGGCGCGGCAGCGGGAGCTGGTGGAGGCCTGCCGGGAGTGGGGGCGCGGGCCCGTGGCGTACGAGCGGACCGTGCTGCCGGGCGGGGGTGTGATGTCGGTGCGTTCGCTGTGCCTGGGGCGGCGGTGGGTGCCGTACCGCTATCTCGAGGCGGTGGCGGTCGCGCTGCCGGAGTGGCTGGCCGCGCTGGGGCGAGCCGCGGTGGCGGAGGCGTACGGGGACGACGGCGGGTTCGCGCCGGACACGGCGCTGGTGAACTTCTACGGGGCCGGGGCGCGCATGGGCATGCACCAGGACCGGGAGGAGCGGTCGGCTGCGCCGGTGGTGTCGCTGAGTCTCGGGGACCGGTGCGTCTTCCGGTTCGGCAACGCGGAGGGGCGCGGGCGGCCGTGGACGGACGTGGAGCTGGCCTCGGGTGACCTGTTCGTGTTCGGTGGTCCGTCGCGGCGGGCCTTCCACGGCGTGCCCACGGTGTTTCCGGGGACGGCCGATCCCGCGCTGGGGCTGAACGGCCGGTTGAACATCACGCTGAGGGAGACCGGACTCAGCTTCTAGGCTGTGCGCATGACATCCGAACTGCGCCGGTCCCTCGGCCTCTTCGACGCGGTCGTGATCGGCCTCGGCTCGATGGTCGGGGCGGGGATCTTCGTCGCGCTCGGGCCGGCGGCGGGAGCGGCCGGATCGGGAGCGGGACTGCTCTGGGCCCTCGGGCTCGCCGCCGTCGTCGCGTACTGCAACGCCATGGCCTCGGCCCGGCTCGCGGCCCTGTACCCCGCCTCGGGCGGCACCTATGTGTACGGTCGCGAACGTCTCGGCCCCTTCTGGGGGCACCTGGCAGGCTGGGCCTTCGTGGTCGGCAAGACGGCCTCGTGCGCGGCGATGGCGCTGGCCGTCGGCGCGTACGTGTGGCCGGGGCAGGCGCACGCGGTGGCGGTGGCCGCCGTGGTGGCCCTGACGGCCGTCAACTACGCGGGTGTTCAGAAGTCGGCGATGCTCACACGGGTGATCGTGGCGCTGGTCCTGGCGGTGCTCGCGGCGGTGGTCGTGGTGTCGTTCGGGGGCGGCGCGCGGCAGGGTGAACCGTTCGGCGGGGAGGTCGCGGCGGGCGGGGTGCTGCAGGCCGCGGGTTTGCTCTTCTTCGCTTTCGCGGGGTACGCGCGGATCGCCACGCTCGGGGAGGAGGTCCGCGATCCGGCCCGGACGATCCCGCGTGCGGTGCCCCTGGCGCTGGGCATCGCGCTCGCCGTGTACGCGGCCGTCGCGGTCGCCGTGCTCACCGTCCTCGGGCCGGCCGCACTGGCCGGTTCGGCCGCCCCGCCGGCGGACGCGGCCCGGGCGGCGGGCGCCTCGTGGCTGGTGCCGGTGGTGACGGTGGGCGCGGCCGTGGCCGCGCTGGGCTCCCTGCTCTCGCTGATCCTCGGGGTGTCCCGGACGACCCTGGCGATGGCCAGGGACGGCTATCTGCCGGCGGGGCTGGCGGCCGTGCACCCGCGCTTCCACGTGCCGCACCGGGCGGAGCTCGCGGTGGGCGCGGTGGTGGCCGTGGTCGCGGCGACGGCCGACGTGCGGGGGGCGATCGGCTTCTCGTCCTTCGGCGTGCTGGTCTACTACGGGATCGCGAACGCCTCCGCCTGGACGCTGGGCGGCCGGGCCGCGCCGCTCGCCCTCCTGGGGCTCGCCGGCTGCGCGGCACTCGCGCTCGCGCTGCCGCTGGGCTCGGTCCTGGCGGGGGCCGGGGTGGTGGCCCTGGGCGTGGTGGCGTACGCGGTCGGGCGGGGACGGCCGGTACCGCCGAGGGCCTGAGGCCGCCGGGCCACGCGGGGCGGGGACCGGTCAGCGGGCCGCGAAGGGCTGGTCCGTGGGCACGATCTCCTTGCCGAGGGGGAGCAGGGAGACGGGGATGAGCTTGAAGTTGGCGAGGCCGAGGGGGATGCCGATGACCGTGACGCACAGGGCGATGCCGGTCACCACGTGGCCGAGGGCGAGCCACCAGCCGGCGAGGATCAGCCACAGGACGTTGCCGACGCAGGAGGCGGCTCCGGCGCCGGGCTTGTCGACGACGGTGTGGCCGAAGGGCCAGAGGGCGTAGAGGCCGATGCGGAAGGCGGCGAGGCCGAACGGGATGCCGATGACGGTGACGCACAGCAGGACGCCGGCAGCGAGGTAGCCGAGGAACAGCCAGAAGCCGGAGAGGACCAGCCAGACGACGTTGAGGACGGTCTTCACGGGCGTCGCCCCGCCATCTGTTCGAGCCGGGCGATCCGCTCGGCCATGGGCGGGTGGGTGGAGAACATCCGGGCGAGGCCCTGGCCGGGCCGGAACGGGTTGGCGATCATCATGTGGCTGGCCGTCTCGATCTTGGGCTCGGGTGGCAGCGGCAGCTGTCTGGTGCCCGCCTCCAGCTTGCGCAGGGCGCCCGCGAGGGCGAGCGGGTCGCCGGTGAGCTGGGCTCCGGAGGCGTCGGCCTCGTACTCCCGGGAGCGGGAGACGGCGAGCTGGATGACGGAGGCGGCCACCGGGCCCAGGATCATGACCAGGAGCATGCCGAGGAGGCCGGGGCCGTCGTCGTCGCTGGAGCGGCCGACGGGGATCAGCCAGGCGAAGTTGACCAGGAACATGATCACCGAGGCGAGGGCTCCGGCCACCGAGGAGATGAGGATGTCCCGGTTGTAGACGTGGCTCAGCTCGTGGCCGAGGACGCCGCGCAGCTCGCGTTCGTCGAGGAGGGCGAGGATGCCCTCGGTGCAGCAGACGGCGGCGTTGCGCGGGTTGCGGCCGGTGGCGAAGGCATTGGGCGCCTGGGTGGGCGAGATGTAGAGCCGGGGCATGGGCTGGCGGGCCTGGGTGGAGAGCTCCCGCACGATCCGGTAGAGGCCGGGGGCCTCGAACTCGCTCACCGGGCGGGCGCGCATGGCCCGCAGCGCGAGCTTGTCGCTGTTCCAGTAGGCGTACGCGTTGGTGCCGAGCGCCACGAGAACCGCGACGATCAGCCCCGTACGTCCGAAGAAGCTGCCGATGACGATGATGAGGGCGGAGAGCCCTCCGAGGAGTACGGCGGTCCTCAGCCCGTTGTGCCGGCGGTGCACGGTACGCCCTCCAGGTGGTGCGGCAGGGGAACCCTTTGCTTGGTGGTGGCCCACTGGTCCAGTGGACCCTCCCGTACTGGTGAACGCCAGGCGGGAGGCTGCGGTTCCCCCGGCCGCACCGGGGCGGGGCCGCTCCGTGCGGGTGAGCGCCTCAGAAGAGGCCGGCCGCCGCGAAGCGGAGGGCGAGCTGCGGGTAGCCGGAGAGGACGGCTCCGGCGGCGGCGGTGAGCACGATGGCCGCGGTGACGGGGAGGGGGGCCGGGGCGCGGCGGGGGGCCGGCGCCCCGGGTGCGGGCGCTTCCGCGGAGGGTGCTTCCGTGGTGCGTGCTTCCGCGGTGGGTGCTTCCGGGGTGTGTGCTTCCGTCGGCGGCGCGGGGGCGGTTTCCGGGGCCGGGCGGAACAGCAGGGCCGTCCAGCGCAGGTAGTAGTACAGGCCGATGACGACGTTGAGGCCCATGATCACGGCCAGCCAGCCGAGGCCCGCGTCGACGGCCGCCGAGAAGACGGTCACCTTGGCGAAGAGGCCGATGATGCCCGGCGGCAGTCCGGCCAGGTTCAGCAGGAAGAAGGCGAGGGCGAGGGCGGCGGCGGGGCTGGTGGCGTACAGGCCCCGGTAGTCGCTGAGGCGGTTCCCGGGGTGGCTGCGGGCGACGAGCGCGACGACGGCGAAGGCGCCGAGGTTCACGACGGCGTACATGAGGGCGTACGCGACGGTGGCGCCGATCTGGTCGTCGCTGGAGTACGCGGCGGCGGCGATCGGCACCAGGAGGTAGCCGGCCTGGGCCACGGAGGACCAGGCGAGGAGCCGTACCGCGCTCCACGCGCGCGTGGAGACCTGCCGCAGGGCGGCGACGTTGCCGGCGGTCATGGTGAGCGCGGCGAGGACGGCGAGGGCGGGGCCCCAGATGTCGGCGTGCGAGGGGAAGGCGACGACCGTGACCAGGATGAGGCCGGTGAAGCCGACGGCCTTGCCGACGACGGACAGGTAGGCGGCGACCGGAAGCGGCGCGCCGACGTAGGTGTCGGGGACCCAGAAGTGGAAGGGCACGGCGGCCGTCTTGAAGGCGAAGCCGACGAGGGTGAGGGCGACACCCGCCTCGGCGAGGGTCTGCAGCTGCCCGGGGACGTCGTCGAGGCGGGCGGCGAGCTCGGTGAGGTGGAGGGTGCCGGTCGCCGCGTACACGAAGCTCACGCCGAGCAGGGTGACGGCGGTGGCGGTGACGGAGGACAGGAAGAACTTGAGGGCGGCCTCGCCGGACATGCGGTCGCCGCGCTTGAGGCCGACGAGCGCGAACGCGGGCAGCGAGGCCACTTCGAGGGCGACGACGAGGGTGGCGAGGTCGCGGGAGGCGGGCAGCAGGGCGGCGCCGGCGGCCGAGGAGAGCAGCAGGAACCAGAACTCGCCGGCCGGGAGCTTGGCGCGGGTCTCGTCCAGGGACAGGAGCGCGGTGAGCAGCGCGCCGCCGAGGACGAGGAGCTGCACGACCAGGGTGAACCGGTCGGCGGTGTAGCTGCACGCGGCGCTCTGGGTGTGCGCCTGGGCCTGGGCCTGCGCGGTGAGGCAGAAGGTGGCGCGGTCGCCGGCCCGGAGCGGGATCAGGAGCGCCAGGGCGGCGGCGAGTCCGGCGGTCGCGACCAGGCCGAGGAGCCGCTTGCGCTCCGGGGGGACGAACAGGTCGGCGACGAGGACGGCGAGGGCGACCACGGCGGTGAGCGTGGGCGGCGCGATCGTGAGCCAGTCGACGGACTGGACGAGGGTGCCGCTGGCGAACGGGGTCACTGGGTGCCTCCCGCGAGGAGCTGCTGGACGGCCGGGTCGGTGAGGCCGAGGAGGACCGCGGGCCAGAGTCCGGCGAGGACGGTGAGGGCGACGAGCGGGGTCCAGGCGGCGGCTTCGTACCCCTGGACGTCGGCGAGGGCCGGTTCGCCGGCGGGGCGGGGGCCGCCCATGCAGACGCGGCGGACGACCACGAGGAGGTACGCGGCGGTGAGGAGGGTGCCGAAGGCGCCGATCGCCATGAAGGTGAGGAAGGCGGGGCGGCTGAGGCCCTCGGCGGGTTCGAAGGCGCCGAAGAGGGCCAGCATCTCGCCCCAGAAGCCGGCGAGGCCGGGCAGGCCGAGGGAGGCGACGGCGGCGAACGAGAGGAGGGCGCCGAGGCGGGGGGCGCGGCCGTAGAGGGCGGCGCCGGTGGCCCCGGCGAGGGTGTCGAGGTCGGCGGTGCCGTACCGGTCCTTGACCGCGCCGACCAGGAAGAACAGCAGGCCGGTGATGAGACCGTGGGCGATGTTGGCGAAGAGGGCGCCGTTGACCCCGGTGGGGGTCATGGTGGCGATGCCGAGGAGCACGAAGCCCATGTGGCCGACGGAGGAGTACGCGATCAGGCGCTTGAGGTCGCCCTTGGCGCCGGGGCGCGCGAGGGCGAGGCAGGCGAGCGATCCGTAGAGGATGCCGGCGACGGCGAGGGCGGCGAGGTACGGGGCGAGGGTGTGCATGCCGTCGGGGGCGATGGGCAGCACGATGCGGACGAACCCGTAGGTGCCCATCTTCAGCAGGACGCCGGCGAGGAGGACGGAGCCGACGGTGGGCGCGGCGGTGTGGGCGTCGGGCAGCCAGGAGTGCAGCGGCCACATCGGGGTCTTCACGGCGAGCCCGAGACCGATCGCGAGGACCGCGATGAGCTGCACGGACGCGGTCAGGCCGCGGCCGTTGTCGGTGGCGAGTGCCACCATGTCGAACGTGCCCGCCTTCACGCCGATGAGGAGCAGGCCGAGCAGCATGACGACGGAGCCGAGCAGCGTGTAGAGGACGAACTTCCAGGCGGCGGGCCGCCTGCCCTCGCCGCCCCAGCGGGCGATGAGGAAGTACATGGGGATGAGCACCATCTCGAAGGCCAGGAAGAACAGGACCAGGTCGAGGACGGCGAAGGCGGCGAGGGTGCCGGACTCCAGGACGAGGAGGAGGGCGACGAAGGCCTTGGGGGCGGGGCCGGCGGGGGGCTTGAAGTAGCTGTACAGCGCGCAGAGGAAGGTCAGCAGCGCGGTGAGGAGCAGGAGGGGGAGGGAGATGCCGTCGACGCCGAGGTGGATGCGCACGCCGAGGGCGTGGATCCAGCTGATGTCGGTCGTGGCCTGCATCGTGGCCGGGTGGTCGTGGTCGAAGCCGAGCGTGAGGACGATCGCGGCGAGCAGGACGGCGCCGGTGACGGTCACGCCGTGGCGGAGGACGGCCTGCTCGGGTGAGCGGCCGCGCAGGCCCGGCGGGGCGGGCAGGAGCGCGGCGGCGGCGCCGAGGAGCGGCGCGGCGACGAGGAACGCGAGGAGGAACTGCATCACGGATTCGCTGATATCGATCACGGCTCACGCTCCGGCGACGGCGTTGGCGAGGGCGACGGCGGCGATCGCCAGGACGACGGAGCCGGCGAGCAGGGCGCTGAGATAGGTCTGCACGTTGCCGGTCTGGGCGCGGCGGACGAGCCACCCGAGGCCCTTCGCGGTGCTGCCCGCGCCGCGTACGTACGTGTCGACGACCTCGCGGTCCAGGAAGCGGACCAGGGAGGCGGCGGCGGTGACGGGGCGGACGAAGGCGGCCCGGTAGAGGGCGTCGAGGTGGAAGCCGCTCGCCGCCGGGCGGTACAGCGGGCCGAGCAGGGCGCGGCCGGGGTCGCCGGGGTCCTCGCCGGGGTGCGGCAGGTGCAGCGCCTCGGCCTCGACCTGGCCCGCGTCGGCCTCGGGGTGGGCGACGTGAGGGAGGCGCGCGGCCGGGGCCCTGGCGGCGAGGGCGCGCCAGACGGCGTAGGTGATCGCGGCGCCCGCGGCGGCGAGTCCGGTGCCGAGGACGGCGGTGGTGAGGGTCGGGGTGAGGGCGTGGCCGTCGAACCAGTCGTCCAGGTACGTGACGGTGAGGCCGAAGGCCAGGGAGGGGACGGCCAGCACCCACAGGACGGTCGTCATGGCGAGGGGCTGCCGGCCGTGGTCGGGGGCCTCGGTGCCCCGGCCGCGGAAGGCCCGCAGCCAGAGGCGGAGGGCGTAGGCGGCGGTGAGCAGCGCGGTGAGGAGGCCCGCGACGAGGACGGTCCAGCCGGCCCCGGCGGGGGCGCCGGTCCGGTCGCCGAGCGCGGTGTGCTCGGCGGCGACGAGGACGGCCTCCTTGGAGAAGAAGCCGGCGAACGGGGGGATCGCGGCGAGGGCGAGGAGGGCGACGGTCATCGTCCAGTACGCGTCGGGGACGCGCTTCGCGAGGCCGCTCATGCGGGACATGGCGGTGAGCGAGTTCGTCCCGGCGGCGTGGATGACGGCGCCGGCGGCGAGGAACAGCAGCGCCTTGAAGGCGGCGTGCGAGAGGAGGTGGAAGACGGCGGCGCCCCGGTCGCCGACGGCGAGCGCGCCGGCCATGTAGCCGAGCTGGCCGATGGTCGAGTAGGCGAGGACCCGCTTGATGTCGTCCTGGGCGAGGGCGGCGAGCGCGGAGCCGACCATGGTGATCGCGGCCATGACGGCGAGGACGGTCAGCGCGGCGCCGGAGGCGGCGAAGACCGGCAGGAGCCGGGCCGTGAAGTAGACGCCGGCGGCGACCATCGTCGCCGCGTGGATCAGCGCGGAGACGGGGGTGGGGCCGGCCATGGCGTCGGGGAGCCAGGTGTGGAGCGGGAATTGCGCGGACTTGCCGGCGACGCCGGCGAGGAGCAGCAGCGCGATGAGGGTGGGGTGGTCGAGGCCGCCGGTGGCGACGGCGCCCAGGACGCCGGTGATGCGGAAGGTGCCGGCGTCGGCGGCGAGCGCGAAGAGGCCGATGAGGAAGGGCACGTCGCCGAGCTTGGTGACGAGGAAGGCCTTGAGGGAGGCGGCCCGGGCCTCGGGGGTCTCCCAGTAGTGGCCGACGAGGAAGTACGAGCAGATGCCCATGACCTCCCAGCCGACCAGCAGCACCATGAGGTCGCCGGAGTAGACGACGAGGAGCATGGCGGCGGTGAAGAGGGAGACGAGCGCGGCGTACGAGGGGTAGCGGGGGTCGTCGCGGAGGTAACCGGTCGAGTAGATCTGCACGCAGGTCGCGACGACGCCGACGAGGACGGCGACGAGGGCCGCGAAGCCGTCGATGTGCAGCGCCAGGTCGATGGGGACGGAGCCGGTCGGCGTGAGCGGGGTGGCGGCGTCGAGGGCCCGGCCGCCGCCCTGGCGGACGGCGACGAGCACGGCGAGGACGGTGGCCGCGAGGGCCGGCAGGACGGCGAGCGGGCGGACGAAGCCGGGCGCGGTGCGGCCGAGGGCGAGTCCGGCGGCGGAGCCGAGGAAGGGCAGGACGGGGACGAGGGCGGCGAGGGTCGTGGTGGTCACGCGGTGGCCTCGGCCTTCTCGTCGGTCCCGGCGTCGGCGGGTTCGGGCTGTTCCGCCGTGTCGCGGAGGCGGTCGACGTCCGAGGTGCCGCGGTTGCGGTGGACCATCAGGACGATCGCGAGACCGATGCCGATCTCGGCGGCGGCGACGGCGATGGTGAAGAGGGTGAGGGCCTGGCCCGCGTGCAGGGCGTCGCGGAGCCAGACGTCGAAGGCGACCAGGTTGAGGTTGACGGCGTTGAGCATGAGCTCGACGGACATCAGGACCAGGATGGCGTTGCGGCGGGCGAGGACGCCGTACAGGCCGACGCAGAAGAGGAGGGCGGCGAGGACGGCCGGGTAGGCGAGGTGCATCAGCGGGCTCCGCCCTTCGGGCCGGCGGCGGGACCGGTGCCCGGGCCGGTGCGGGGGGCGGCGGTGTCCTTCTTGCGGGACAGGACGATCGCGCCGACGAGGGCGGCGAGGAGGAGCACCGAGAGGGCCTCGAAGGGCAGCACCCAGTGCTTGAAGAGGATCTCGCCGGTGACGCCGGTCGTGCCCTGCGCGGGTCCGTCCAGGTCGATCCAGGTCGTACGGAAGGCGTCGACGACGACCCAGACGAGCGCGGCGGCGGCGGCGAGCGCGACGGCGAGGGCGACCGGCCGGTTCCCGGAGTCGGCGTCCGGGGAGCGTCCGATGGGGGCCTTGGTGAGCATGAGACCGAAGAGGAGGAGGACGACGACGGAACCGACGTAGATCAGCACCTGGACCCAGGCGATGAACTCGGCGGTGAGGAGGAGGTACTCGACGGCGAGCCCGCCGAGCGCCACGACCAGCCAGAGGGCGGCGTGCACGAGCTGGCGGGTGGTGACGGTGACGAGGGCGGCGCCGAGGGTGACGAGCCCGACGAGCAGGAAGGCGATCTCGACGCCGGAGGGCGAGAGGAAGCCGGGGTGGGCGGCGGCGAGGTTCACTGCTGCTCCCCCTGGGCGTCGGTGCCGGGCGCGGGGTCGGTTGCGGTCCCGGCGCCGGGCGCGGGGTCGGTTGCCGTCCCGGTGCCGGACGCGGCCTCAGGTGCCTCGGCGGCGGCTTCGGCGGCTGCCGCGGCCTGGGCGGCGGCCTTCTCGGCGGACTTGCGGGCGGCGGCGACCTCCTTGGGCTCCTCCGCCTTCGGGTCGAGCGCGGGCGGCTCGGGCACCGTCCACATCCACTCCCGGAGCTTGTCCCGCTCGTGCGTGAGCTCGTGGATGTCGGTCTCGGCGTACTCGAACTCCGGCGACCAGAAGAGGGCGTCGAAGGGGCACACCTCGATGCAGATCCCGCAGTACATGCAGAGCGCGAAGTCGATGGCGAAACGGTCGAGGACGTTCCGGCTGCGCTCGCGGCCGCCGGGAGTGGCGGCCGGGACCGTCTCCTTGTGGGAGTCGATGTAGATGCACCAGTCGGGGCACTCGCGGGCGCACAGCATGCAGACCGTGCAGTTCTCCTCGAACAGCCCGATCACCCCGCGCGTGCGGGGCGCCAGCTCGGGCTGGGTGTCCGGGTACTGCGCGGTGACGTTCTTGCGCGTCATCGTGCGGAGCGTGACGGCGAGGCCCTTGGCGAGGCCGGAGCCGGGGATGGGCATTACTGGATCGCCACCTTCACGATGCCGGTGAGCGCGATCTGCGCCAGGGCGAGCGGGACGAGGGTCGTCCAGGCCAGCTTCTGCAGCTGGTCCTCGCGGAGCCGGGGGTACGTCACGCGGAGCCAGATCACGACGAAGGCGAGGACCGCGGTCTTGAGCAGGGTCCACACCCAGCCGAGCCCGTCCGCGCCGAGGGGGCCGTGCCAGCCGCCGAGGAAGAGGACGGTGGTGAGGCCGCACAGGACGACGATGCCCGCGTACTCGGCGAGCAGGAACAGGGCGAAGCGGAGGCCCGTGTACTCGGTGTACGCGCCGAAGATGATCTCCGAGTCGGCCACCGGCATGTCGAACGGGGGCCGCTGGAGCTCGGCGAGGCCGGCGACGAAGAAGACGATCGCGCCGACGATCTGCCAGGGCAGCCACCACCACTCGAAGGCGTTCAGGATGCCGGGGAGGGAGACGGTGCCGGCCGCCATCGCGACGGACGCGGCGGCGAGCAGCATCGGCAGCTCGTAGGCGAGGAGCTGGGCGGCGGTACGGAGCGCGCCGAGCAGCGAGAACTTGTTGGCGGAGGCCCAGCCGGCCATCAGGCTGCCGAGCACCCCGATGCCCATGACGGCGAGCACGAAGAAGATGCCCGCGTCGACGACCTGGCCGACGGCGCCCTCGCCGGGCCCGATCGGGATCGCGACGAGGACGAGCAGGTACGGCAGGAGCGCGACGGCCGGTGCCAACTGGAAGACGCGGCGGTCGGCGTCCTTCGGGACGACGTCCTCCTTCTGCGCGAACTTCACGCCGTCGGCGACGAGCTGGGCCCAGCCGTGGAACCCGCCCGCGTACATGGGGCCGAGGCGGCCCTGCATGTGGGCCATGACCTTGTGCTCGGTCTGCCCGACGACGAGCGGCAGCACGAGGAAGACGGCGAGGACGACGAGCAGCCGGAGGGCGACGTCGAGTACGTCGTTCACGCGGGATCGCCTCCGTCGGTGTCGTTCTCATCGGTGTGCCGTCGCCGCGGTCCACCCTCCGGCTCCGGGGTGGTGGCGCCCTCGGCGGGGGGCTCCGGGTCCGGGGGCGTACCCCGGGGGGCGGTGCTCTCCGTGGGGTCCTGGGGCCGCCCGGAGGCCGGGGCCTGCGGGTCCGGGCGGGTGTCCGGCGTGGCAGCGGCGCCCTCGGCCGCCCCGGCCGGCTCCGGCGCGGGGGCGGCACCGGCCGGCGCCGCCGTGTCCTTGGTGTCCTGCGTGTCCTGCGTGTCCTGCGGGGAGGTGTCGAAGGCCGGGCGGGCGTGGTGCCAGGGCGCGTCCGCGCTGCGGGGGCGCGGGCGGGGCGCCGCGGGGGAGGCTGCCGCGGCCTGGCTCGCGGAGCCGTCCGACGCCGAGCGGGTACGGCGCGGGGCCGGCTGACCGGCCGGTCCCGCGCTCGCGGAGCCGGTACGGCGCGGGGGCGTCGCCTCCGCCGCCTGGCTCGCGGAACCCTCCGACGCCGAGCGGGCACGACGCGCGGGCGTCGCCTCCGCCGCCTGGCTCGCCGAGCCCTCGGTGGCCGTACGGGTGCGGCGGGCCGGGCGGTCGGCGCGGGTGGGGGCCGGGGGGAGCTGGCCCTTGAGGGGGCCCCATTCGTTCGGGTCCGGGACGCCCGGGGGGAGCATCTGGCGGCGCTTGGGGCCGCCGTCGTGGGACTCGCCCGGCTCCTTCGCGCCCGGCCACGCCTTGGCGACCCGGGCCGCGAGCACGAAGTCCTTGCGGAGCGGGTGGCCCTCGAAGTTCTCGGGCAGCAGCAGCGGGACCAGGTGCGGGTGGCCCTCGAACCGGACGCCGAACATCTCGTGCGTCTCGCGCTCGTGCCAGGCCGCGCCCGCGAACACCCCCACCGCCGTGGGCAGGACCGGGTCGCTGTGGGGCACGGTCGTGCGCACGAGCAGACGCTGCGGGGCGGCGCCGTCCCGGAGGGCCACGACGTGCGCGCAGACACGGAAGCCGGTGCCCGGCTCGTCCACCGCGCTCAGCCAGTCGAAGTAGGTGCAGCCCAGCTCGTCCTTGGCGGTCCGCAGCGCGTCGAGCCAGTCCGTGACGGGGACGTCGACGGTCAGCAGGTCGTACGCCCGCTCCGCCGCCGCCTCGTCGCCGAACAGGTCCGTCACGGCCTCGGGGAGGGAGTCGTAGCGGTTCATCGGTCGTCGCCTCCCGGCGGAGGGGTGACCAGCGGGCCGGTCAGCTGGGAGACCGAGGCCGGCGCCGTGGTGCCGTACCGCTCCCCCAGGTTCTCGCGGGCGATCTTCTCCTGGAGCTTGAGGATGCCCTGGAGCAGCGCTTCGGGCCGGGGCGGGCAGCCCGGCACGTACACGTCGACGGGGATGATCTGGTCGACGCCCTTGGTGACGGAGTACGAGTCCCAGTAGGGGCCGCCGCAGTTGGAGCAGGCGCCGAAGGAGATGACGTACTTCGGGTCGGGCATCTGCTCGTAGAGCCGCTTCACGGCCGGGGCCATCTTGTCGGTGACCGTGCCGGAGACGATCATCAGGTCGGCCTGGCGCGGGCCGGGCGCGAAGGGGATCACGCCGAGGCGGATGAAGTCGTGCCGGGCCATGGACGCGGCGATGAACTCGATCGCGCAGCAGGCGAGGCCGAAGTTGAAGACCCACAGGCTGTAGCGGCGGCCCCAGTTGAGGACGACCTTCATCGGCTCGGGGGCCAGGCGGGCCAGCGGGCCCAGCCGGGGGGCCGGCAGGGGTGTTACGTCCATGCCAGGACACCCTTCTTGTACGCGTAGAGGAGTCCGACGGCGAGGAAACCGAGGAAGACGAACATCTCGACCAGGGTCGTCGCGCCGTATCCGGGCGCGGCGAAGACCGTCGCCCAGGGGAAGAGGAAGATCGAGTCGACGGCGAAGATGACGTAGAGGAAGGCGTACACGTAGTAGCGGACCTGGGTGTGGGCCCAGCCCTCTCCCACGGGGTCGACGCCGCACTCGTACGTGAGCAGCTTCTCGGGGGTGGGCACGACGGGCCGCAGCAGGCGTCCGGCGCCGAACGCCACGGCCACGAACATCACGCCGATGACGGCGAGCAGCCCGACGGCGGAGTACGTCTCGAAGTGGTCGGCGGCCTGGGCCGCGACAACGGTCGGTTCCGGCACGTCCGTCCCGCCCCTCGGTCTCGGTGTCTCACGTGTCACTTCCGTACGCACGCGAGTCTAGGCCCTGCTAAAGGGAGCGTAAGCAGGCGCGGGTGGGGTTATCCCCCCGGCCCGTGACCCACCTCCCCCATGGCCCCGCGCCGTCCCGTACGGGCAGGCTGGGGCCCATGACCGCCGATCGCGACCCCGCCGCTCCGCTCTCCGCTCCCCCCTCCGTTCCCCCGGCCCCTCCTTCCGCCGCCCCGCGTCCGCGTCCGGCCTACGGCAAGGAGACGTGGAGGGAGATCGCCCATCTGCTGTCCAACCTGTTCACGGCCCTCGTCGGTTTCGTGTACGCGGTGGTGAGCGTCGCGCTCGGGGCCGGCCTGGCCGTGACGGTGGTCGGCCTGCCGCTGCTCGCGCTCGGTCTGGGCGGGGCGCGCGGGATCGGCCGCGCGGAGCGGGCGCGGGCCCGCCGGCTACTCGGGGTCGAGATCGCGGAGCCCTCTGCGCTGCCCCGGCGCGGCGGCTTCTTCGGGTGGCTGTGGGCCTCGCTGAAGGACCCGGTGGCCTGGCGGACCCAGCTGTACGGGCTGCTCCGGCTGCCGTGGGGCGTGGTGACGTTCTCGGTCACGCTGGTCTCGCTGATCGTCCTGTGGCCGGTGCTGCCGTACATGGCGCGCGGCTTCGCGAACGCGGACCGGCTGATGGTGCGGGGCCTGCTGTCGCCCTCCGACGAGCTGGAGCGGCGGATCGCGGAGCTGGAGTCGGACCGGGGGGTGGTCGTGGACACGGCCGCCGCCGATCTGCGGCGCATCGAGCGGGACCTGCACGACGGCGCGCAGGCCCGGCTGGTGGCGCTCGCGATGGGGCTCGGTCTCGCGAAGGAGAAGCTCCTGGAGGATCCGGACACGGCCGCGGCGATGGTCGACGAGGCGCACGGCGAGGTGAAGCTCGCGCTCCAGGAGCTGCGGGACCTGGCCCGGGGCATCCATCCGGCCGTCCTGACGGACCGGGGCCTGGACGCGGCGCTCTCCTCGGTCGCCTCGCGCTGCACCGTGCCGGTGAAGGTGGCGGTGGACCTCGCCGAGCGGCCGGCGGAGGCGATCGAGGGCATCGCGTACTTCACGGTCTCCGAGCTCCTGCAGAACGTCTCGAAGCACGCGCGGGCGCGCGGGGCCTCGGTGGAGGTCTGGCGTTCGGGTGACCGCCTGATGCTCCAGGTGCGGGACGACGGCGTGGGCGGGGCGCGGACGGACGGCGGAACCGGGCTCGCGGGGCTCGGCGAGCGGCTCGGCGCCGTGGACGGGCTGCTCCTCGTGGACTCGCCGGCGGGCGGCCCGACCGTGGTCACGGCGGAACTGCCCTGGCGCGCCCGGCCGGCCGGAGCCTGAGCCCGGGCACCTGACCGCCGCCCCTGGCCGCGCCCGAGCCCGCGCCCCTGACCCTTGGCCGCCGCCCCGGCCCGACGCGTACCGCCGCCGTACCGCCGCCCCTCCCGGTGGGGAAAACCCCCGCCCCGAGACGCCCACCCTCCTCATGGTCACCGGCCCGGCCCGGCGGAAGGCTGGAGGACGTACGGAAACCGCCTCTCCTCACCGAAGGACCGCCATGGACCCCGCTGCTTCCCTCCGCCTCCCGGCCGTGCTCCGCGCGCCCTTCGAGGGCCGCACCTGGCGGGCCTTCCTCCACGTCCTGGTCGGGCTGCCGCTCGCCGTGTGCTGGTTCGCGCTGTCGGTCGCGCTGACCGCGACCGGCGCCGGACTGCTGATCACGTTCCTCGGGGTGCCGGTCCTGGCCGGGACGCTCGCGCTGTGCCGGGGGTTCGGCGTGGTGGAGCGGGCGCGGGCACGCGGGCTGCTCGGGCTCGAGGTGGCGGCGCCGGAGCCGGTGCGGGGCCGGACGGGCGGGGCGTTCTCGTGGATGGGGGCGGTGCTGCGGAGCGGGGCCTCGTGGCGGCACCTGCTGTACGCGGTCGTGCACCTGCCGTGGGCGGTGTTCTCGTTCGCGGTGACGGTGACGCTGTGGGGCTGGGGCTGGGGCCTCTTCACGTACCCGCTGTGGCAGTGGACCTTCCCGGCGTACGTGGGGCAGGACGGCATCCAGCTGTACGGCGACCGGACGCACGCCTTCTACCTGGACTCGCCCTTCGAGATCGCCGTGACCAGTGCGATCGGGCTGGTCTTCGTCCTGGTCGGCCCGTGGGTGCTGCGCGGCCTGGTGGCCGTGGACAAGCTGTTGGTGGCCGGCCTGCTCGGGCCGTCGCGGCCGGCCTCGCGGGTGACGGAGCTGGAGTCGGACCGGGGGGTGCTGGTCGACACGGCCGCCGCCGATCTGCGGCGCATCGAGCGGGACCTGCACGACGGCCCGCAGGCCCGTCTCGCCTCGCTGGCGATGGATCTGGGGCTGGCGAAGGAGACGCTGGCGCGGGACCCGCGGGCGGCGGCGGTCCTGGTGGACGGGGCGCACGGCGAGGTGAAGCTCGCGCTGCGGGAACTGCGGGACCTGGCCCGGGGCATCCATCCGGCCGTCCTGACGGACCGGGGCCTGGACGCGGCGCTCTCCTCGGTCGCCTCGCGCTGCACCGTGCCGGTGGCGGTGGACGTGGATCTGCCGGCGCGGCCGGTGGCGGCGATCGAGGGGCTGGCCTACTTCGCCGTGTCGGAGCTGCTGCGGAACGTCTCCACCCACGCGCGGGCGCGCCGCGCGTGGGTGGAGGTGTGGCGTTCGGGTGAGCGGCTGATGCTCCAGGTGCGGGACGACGGCGTGGGCGGGGCGGCCGTGGGAAAGGGCGGCGGCCGGGGCCTGGCGGGGCTGGCGGAGCGGGTCGGGGCGGTGGACGGGGTCCTCGCGGTGGATTCCCCGGAGGGCGGTCCGACGGTGGTGACGGCCGAACTTCCCTGGCGGGCGTAGCCCTCCCGTGGCCGGTGCCGGGTGCGATGCTGAGGGGGCATCGCTCCCCCCGGGGGGCATCGGACGATCGGGACATGGGGGCTGCGGGACGTGGGTCTGGGCGCGGGGACGGGTACGGGTACGGGCGTCGGTACGGGCGCCGGCGCGGGTACGGGAGAGGAGGCCGGCCGGGTGCGGGTGGTGATCGCGGAGGACTCGGTGCTGCTGCGGGAGGGGCTGACGCGGCTGCTGACCGACCGGGGCCACGAGGTGGTCGCCGGGGTGGGTGACGGTGAGGCGCTGGTGACGGCGGTCGCCGGGCTCGCGGAGGCCGGGGCGCTGCCGGACGTGGTGGTGGCGGACGTGCGGATGCCGCCGACGCACACGGACGAGGGGGTGCGGGCGGCGGTGCGGCTGCGGAAGGAGTACCCGGGTCTCGGTGTGCTGGTCCTGTCGCAGTATGTCGAGGAGCAGTACGCCACCGAACTCCTGGCCGGGTCGAGCCGGGGCGTGGGTTACCTCCTGAAGGACCGCGTGGCGGACGTGCGGGAGTTCGTGGACGCGGTGGTGCGGGTGGCCGGGGGCGGTACGGCGCTGGATCCGGAGGTGGTCCAGCAGCTGCTCGGCCGCAGTCGGCAGCAGGACGTGCTGGCGAACCTGACGCCGCGCGAGCGGGAGGTCCTCGGTCTGATGGCGGAGGGCCGGACGAACTCGGCGATCGCGAAAGCGCTGGTCGTGAGCGACGGCGCGGTGGAGAAGCACATCGGCAACATCTTCCTGAAGCTGGGCCTGTCGCCGAGTGACGGCGATCATCGCCGGGTACTCGCGGTGTTGACGTACCTCCGGTCGTGATGGTCTGACAGTCTGTCAGGTGTCGCGGGAAGCCGGGACGGGCCGGGGCGGCATCCCGGCCTCCCGGGGCCCCGGGACCGCGGGATGAGGCGGAATGCGACTTTCCGGAACACTCCGGGTGGCGACAGAACGTGACAATTCAGGGCAAGAGGGCGTCTCAAAATGAGGTCCATCATGTGAGAAGTCCCGGGAAGGGCCTCCTTACCGTCGTAGGGTGGCCATGGGACGGACGGTGACCGGCCGGCCGCTTCCCGAACCTTCTCCCGCCTCCGGCGGGGAGTCCCCTTGCCGCGAGGGAGGTCCAGTTCAGTGACCAGTCAGGTCAGTAGCGAGGCCGGTGAGGCCCTGGTCGGAGAGCAGCGCAGCGCTCCGGCGACGGCCCAGAACGGCACAGAGAAGGAAGTGCGCCGGCTCGACCGGGTGATCATCCGTTTCGCGGGTGACTCGGGCGACGGCATGCAGCTCACGGGTGACCGGTTCACCTCGGAGACGGCGTCCTTCGGGAACGACCTCTCCACTCTGCCGAACTTCCCGGCCGAGATCCGGGCACCCGCCGGCACCCTGCCGGGCGTCTCCTCCTTCCAGCTGCACTTCGCCGACCACGACATCCTGACGCCGGGCGACGCCCCGAACGTGCTGGTCGCGATGAACCCGGCGGCGCTGAAGGCCAACATCGGGGACGTGCCGCGCGGGGGCGAGATCATCGTCAACACGGACGAGTTCGCCAAGCGCGCCATGGCCAAGGTCGGCTACGCGACCTCGCCCCTGGAGGACGGCTCGCTGGACGGCTACCGGGTCCACCCGGTGCCGCTCACCACGCTCACCGTCGAGGCGCTCAAGGACTTCGGCCTGTCCCGGAAGGAGGCCGAGCGCTCCAAGAACATGTTCGCGCTCGGGCTGCTCTCCTGGATGTACCACCGGCCCACCGAGGGCACCGAGGCCTTCCTGCGCCGCAAGTTCGCCAAGAAGCCCGAGATCGCCGAGGCCAACGTGGCCGCCTTCCGGGCCGGCTGGAACTTCGGCGAGACCACCGAGGACTTCGCCGTCTCCTACGAGGTCGCCCCGGCGACCCGGTCCTTCCCGGCCGGCACGTACCGGAACATCTCCGGGAACCTGGCCCTGTCCTACGGGCTCGTCGCCGCCTCCCGCCAGGCCGACCTGCCGCTCTACCTGGGCTCGTACCCGATCACCCCGGCCTCGGACATCCTGCACGAGCTGAGCCGGCACAAGAACTTCGGCGTGCGGACCTTCCAGGCCGAGGACGAGATCGCCGGCATCGGCGCCGCGCTCGGCGCGGCCTTCGGCGGCTCGCTCGCCGTCACCACGACCTCCGGGCCCGGTGTGGCCCTGAAGTCGGAGACGATCGGCCTCGCGGTCTCCCTGGAGCTGCCGCTGCTGATCGTCGACATCCAGCGCGGCGGCCCGTCCACCGGCCTGCCCACCAAGACGGAGCAGGCGGACCTCCTCCAGGCCATGTACGGCCGCAACGGCGAGGCCCCGGTGCCGGTGGTCGCCCCGAGGACGCCGGCCGACTGCTTCGACGCGGCCCTGGAGGCGGCGCGGATCGCGCTGACCTACCGCACCCCCGTCTTCCTGCTCTCCGACGGCTACCTCGCCAACGGCTCCGAGCCGTGGCGGATCCCGGAGGTCGACGACCTGCCGGACCTGCGGACCCGGTTCGCCGGCGGCCCGAACCACACGCTGGACGACGGCACCGAGGTCTTCTGGCCGTACAAGCGCGACCCGCACACCCTGGCCCGCCCGTGGGCCGTGCCCGGCACGCCCGGTCTCGAGCACCGCATCGGCGGCATCGAGAAGCAGGACGGCACCGGCAACATCTCGTACGACCCCGCCAACCACGACTTCATGGTCCGCACCCGGCAGGCCAAGGTCGACGGCATCGACGTCCCCGACATCGAGGTCGACGACCCGGACGGCGCGCGCACCCTGGTGCTCGGCTGGGGTTCCACCTACGGGCCGATCACGGCGGCCGTGCGGCGCGTCCGGCGGGAGGGCGGCGCCGTCGCCCAGGCCCACCTGCGCCACCTCAACCCCTTCCCGAAGAACCTCGGCGAGGTCCTGAAGCGGTACGAGAAGGTCGTGATCCCCGAGATGAACCTCGGGCAGCTCGCCCTCCTCGTCCGGGCGAAGTACCTGGTCGACGCCCGCAGCCACACCCAGGTCAACGGCATGCCGTTCAAGGCGGAGCAGCTCGCCGCCGTCCTCAAGGAGGCCATCGATGCCTGAGTCCACCGAGTCTCTGCTGAGCCTGGTGCCCAAGGCCGAGGCCGTGCAGACGATGAAGGACTTCAAGTCCGACCAGGAGGTCCGCTGGTGCCCCGGCTGCGGTGACTACGCCGTCCTCGCCGCCGTCCAGGGCTTCATGCCCGAGCTCGGCCTGGCGAAGGAGAACATCGTCTTCGTCTCCGGCATCGGCTGCTCCTCCCGCTTCCCGTACTACATGAACACCTACGGGATGCACTCCATCCACGGCCGCGCCCCGGCCATCGCCACCGGCCTCGCCACCTCGCGCCGCGACCTGTCCGTCTGGGTCGTCACGGGCGACGGCGACGCGCTGTCCATCGGCGGCAACCACCTGATCCACGCCCTGCGGCGGAACGTCAACCTCAAGATCCTCCTCTTCAACAACCGGATCTACGGGCTGACCAAGGGCCAGTACTCGCCCACCTCCGAGGTCGGCAAGATCACCAAGTCGACGCCGATGGGCTCGCTCGACGCGCCCTTCAACCCGGTGTCGCTCGCGCTCGGCGCCGAGGCCACCTTCGTCGCGCGGACGGTCGACTCCGACCGCAAGCACCTCACCGAGGTGCTGCGCCAGGCCGCCGAGCACAACGGCACGGCGCTGGTGGAGATCTACCAGAACTGCAACATCTTCAACGACGGCGCCTTCGAGGTCCTCAAGGACAAGGACCAGGCCAAGGAGGCGGTGATCCGCCTGGAGCACGGGCAGCCGATCCGCTTCGGCGCCGACCTGGGCCAGGGCGTCGTCCGCGACCCGGCCACCGGCGACCTCCAGGTCGTCCCGGTCACCCCGGAGAACGAGTCGCGGATCCTCGTCCACGACGCCCACTCCGCCTCCCCCACGACCGCCTTCGCGCTCTCCCGCCTGGCGGACCCGGACACCCTGCACCGGACGCCGATCGGTGTCTTCCGGTCCGTGGAGCGGCCGGTGTACGACACGCTCATGGCCGAGCAGCTGGAGTCGGCGGTCGAGCGGTACGGGAAGGGCGACCTGGGGCAGCTCCTGACCGGCAACGACACGTGGACGGTCGTCGGCTGACGGACGGCGGCACCACGGAACGGCGAGAGGGGGCGCGGCCACGGGGCCGCGCCCCCTCCGGCGTTCCCGGCGCCACGGTCCCGACCCCTGGGCCGTCATGACCGTATCGCGGTACGGGCATGACAAGCCGCCCTGTCCGGCGCTACCGTCGACGGGACAGCGGTACGGGCGAGCGATGCAGGGCGGGAGGTCCGGTGAGGTCGGAGACGGCGCACTCGGGAGCGGCAGGAACGACGGCGGCACCGGACGGTACGGGCGGGACGGCCGACGCGGCGGGCGGGAAGCCCGGGGCCGCGCGGAACGAAGGGCGGGCGGGGTTCCTCTACGGGATCGGCGCCTACGGCATGTGGGGCCTGGTCCCGCTGTTCTGGCCGCTCCTCAAGCCCGCCGGCGCCCTTGAGATCCTCGCCCACCGCATGGTGTGGTCGCTGGCGGTGGTCGGCCTCGCGCTGCTCGTCCTGCGCCGCTGGAACTGGACGCGCGAGCTGGTCCGCAGCCCGCGCAAGCTGGCCCTGCTCACCCTCGCCGCCGCCGTCATCACCCTGAACTGGGGCCTCTACATCTGGTCGGTCAACACCGGCCACGTCGTCGAGGCCTCGCTCGGCTACTTCATCAACCCGCTCGTCACCATCGCCCTCGGCGTGCTCGTCCTCCAGGAGCGGCTGCGCCCGGCCCAGTGGACGGCCGTCGGCATCGGCCTCGCCGCCGTGCTCGTCCTGGCGATCGGCTACGGCCGGCCGCCGTGGATCTCGCTCACCCTCGCCGCCTCCTTCGCGCTCTACGGCCTGGTGAAGAAGAAGGTCAACATCGGCGGCCTGGAGTCCCTGGCCGCCGAGACCGCCGTCCAGTTCCTGCCCGCGCTCGCCTACCTCCTCTGGCTCGGCGCGCAGGGTTCCTCGACCTTCGGCGCCCAGGGCGCGGGCCACGCGGCCCTGCTCGCCGCGACCGGCGTCGTGACGGCCGTACCGCTGGTCTGCTTCGGGGCGGCGGCGATCCGCGTCCCGCTCTCGACGCTCGGCCTGCTCCAGTACCTGGCGCCGACCTTCCAGTTCCTGCTCGGCGTCCTGTACTTCCACGAGGCGATGCCGCCGGAGCGCTGGGCGGGGTTCTCGCTGGTCTGGCTGGCGCTGACGATCCTCACCTGGGACGCCCTGCGGACCGCCCGCCGCACCCGGAGCGAGATCGAGCGGGCCCGGCGCCTGACGGCGCCCGCCGCCGCGCCGGACACCGCCGGCGCCGCGGTTTCCACCCCTTCGGCCCAGCGGGGGCGCTGACAACAGGCGCGTTCGGCTCACGCGTAGTTACGTCGGGAGTCCAGGCCCTGAAACGGAACGGGGCCCTCGTCCCGAGCGGAGTGATGGCGCCATGTCGCAGCCCCTCGCCCTCTCGGTCGACTTCGGCCGGGGATTCACGGATGCCTGGTCGGCCGTCGCCGAGTTCATCCCGAAGTTCATCGCCTTCCTCGCGATCCTGCTGGTCGGCTGGTTCGTGGCGAAGATGATCGCCAAGGTCGCCGACCGGCTGCTGCGCAAGGTCGGTTTCGAGCGGATGGCCGAACGCAGCGGTGTCGCGAAGGCCCTCAAGGGGTCGAAGTACGACGCCACCGGCATCATCGCCAAGATCCTCTACTACGCGGTCCTACTGATCGCGCTCCAGCTCGCCTTCGGGGTCTTCGGCCCCAACCCGGTGAGCGTCATGATCAACGGCGTCGTGGCGTGGCTGCCGAAGGCGATCGTCGCCTGTGTGATCGTCGTGGTCGCCATGGCCATCGCGCGGGCGGTGCGGGACATCGTCCAGGGCGCGCTGGGACAGATGTCGTACGGCAAGGTGCTCGGCACGGCGGTCTGGGCCTTCATCGTCGGCCTCGGTGTGATCGCGGCGCTGAGCCAGGCCGGTATCGCGACCTCGGTGACCGGGCCGGTGCTCACGGCGGTGCTCGCCACGATCGCGGGTGTCGTGATCGTCGGTGTCGGCGGCGGGCTCGTCACCCCGATGCGGGGCCGCTGGGAGCGCTGGCTGTCGGCCGCGGAGACGGAGACGGGCCGGGCCAAGGACCAGATCGCGGCCTACCAGCGCGGCCGTGAGGACGCGCGGGGCGGGATGCCCTCGGCGCAGGAGCGGATGGGCGGCCGGCAGGGGACGGGGGGCGGCCAGGAGCAGCGGCGCCCCGGTCAGGAGCCCCCGATGCCGCCGGCGCCCCCGGTCGACCCGATGTGACACGCCGCGCGGAGGGCTCCGGCCCGCCGTGCCCGCGGACCCGCCGGTGCCCGAGAGCTCCGGCGGGTCCGCCGTGTTCCCGGGTACGGGCCGGTGCCGTGGGCCGGGACAGCGGCGCGGGCGGTACGGCCCGTGCGGCCCGAACCGCCGGCCGCCCGAGCCCCCGAACCGCCTGTGCGGCCCTGCCTCAGGCGGCGTCCTTGTCGAGGAGGTCGAGCTCGCGGACCAGCCAGCAGACCGCCGTCAGGCGGAGGGTGGCGAAGTCGTGGCCGACCGGCTCGACCCAGTCGACCTCGGAGAGCCAGTCGGTGAACCCGAGGACGTAGTCGGCGAGCTCCTCCCGCCCGACGCTCCGGGGCTCCGGACCGCGCTGGGCGGGGACGAGCGCGTCGCAGACCGCGGCGGCGTGCTGGTCGACGGCGGCCACGAGCCCCGGCTCGAAGGAGAACTCCGAGAGCCGGGGCAGATACGTGGAGACGACGTCGGTCAACGGGCAGCCGGGCGAATCGTTCATCCCTCTACATTAGGGGCGCCGCGGGGCCTTCAGACCGTGAGCTTGGTCGCAGCGCCGGGGCCCTCCGGGGCCGCCTGCGGGACCGCCTCCGGGGCCTTCCCGGGGACCTCCGGAGCCTCCACGCCGACGGGGCCGCGCCGCCGTCCCCGTACCCCGGTCGCCGTGACGGCCACGCCGAGGACGACCATCACCACCGGGACGACGAGCGCCGCCCGGAAGCCGTCGAGGCCGCCGCCGGTGAGTCCGTACACCGCGGTCACCGCCGCGATGCCGACCGCCGAGCCGAACTGCGTGGCCGTGGTGAGCAGTCCGCTCGCCAGGCCCTGCTCCTCCTCCGCGACCCCGTCGGTGCCCGCGATGGTGAGCGGTCCGTACGCGAGGGAGAAGGCCAGGCCGGTGAGGAGCAGTGCCGGGAACATCGCGGCGTACGACCAGTCCGGGCCGACCGGCAGGAACAGCGCGTAGGAGGCGACGGCGAGGACGAAGCCGCCGAGGACGACCCGGGCGTTGCCGTACCGGTTCACCAGGCGCGGGGTCAGCGTCGGGGCGAGGATCGCGTCGCAGCCCATGACCACCAGGGCCAGCGCCGTCTGGAGCGAGGACCAGCCGCGCAGCTCCTGGAGGTGCAGGGTCACCATGAACTGGAAGCCGAAGAAGGAGCCGACGAACAGCAGGGCCCCGAGGTCGGCGCGGATCACGGACGGGGTGCGCAGCAGGCCGAGCCGGACCAGCGGGGTGGCGGCCCGGCGTTCGACGGCGACGAAGAGACCGGCGAGGACGAGTCCGGCGGCGAGGGCGGCGGCGGTCAGGGGCCAGCCGCCGAAGCCGTGCTCCAGCCGGAGGATCCCGTACGCGAGGAGGAGCATCGCGCCCGAGGCGGTGAGCGCCCCGGCGAGGTCGAAGCCTCCGCGCCGCCCGCCGGCCGGGCGCTCCTCCTTCGGGATGAGCTTCGGCGCGGCGAGGAGGAGCGCGGCGGCCAGCAGCACGGGGGCGAAGAAGACCCAGCGCCAGCCGAGCTGGGTGAGGAGGCCGCCGATGACGAGGCCGAGGGAGAAGCCTCCGGCGGCGGTGCCGGCGAAGACGAGCAGGGCCTGGTTGCGCTGCGGCCCCTCGGCGTAGGAGGTGGTGATGATCGACAGGGCGGCCGGGGTCATGAAGGCGGCGGCCACACCGGTCACGAAGCGGGCCAGGACGAGGGTCCAGCCCTGGTCGGCGAAGCCTCCGAGGCCGGAGAAGACCAGGAAGACGGTGAGCCAGCCGAGGAACATGCGGCGGCGTCCGAGGAGGTCGGCGGCCCGGCCGCCGAGGAGGGTGAAGCCGGCGTAGCCGAGGACGTACGCGGACATGACCCAGGCGGCGGTGGAGGTGGTGAGGTCCAGATCGGCGCGGATGCTCGGGACGGCGACGGCGAGCATCGCCACGTCGATGCCTTCGAGGAAGATCGTCCCGCAGAGGACGAGGAGCAGACTCCAGGAGCGTGCGGACACAACTGTCTCCAGGGCGGGGAGGGTTGGGGGTTCCGGTTACCGGAATGAGGGTCGGTTCCCTCTTGTAACCATCTGCATCCTGCGGCACCATCGGGTGGCATGGAAGAAGGCACTTCGAAGTCACCGAGTCACTGCGCGGGAACCTACGGAGGCGACGCCGGTCCCGACACGGATCCCTTCCAGTGGGACACCCGTGAGGACTGCGAGGTCCGGCAGATCCTCGACCGGATCGCCGACAAGTGGTCCCTGCTGGTCATCGCGCTCCTCGACCGGCGCGTGCTCCGCTTCACGGAGCTCCGCCGGGAGATCGACGGCGTCAGTCAGCGCATGCTGACCGTGACCCTGCGCCAGCTGGAGCGCGACGGCCTGGTGAAGCGCACGGTCCATCCGGTGGTCCCGCCCCGCGTCGAGTACGAACTCACCCCGCTGGGCGCGACCTTGCACACCACGATCCGCTCCCTGGTGACCTGGACCGAGCGGCACCAGAGCGAGATCGCGGCGGCCCGCGCGGCCTACGACGCCCGCGAGGCGGCCGACGCCGCCGGGTCCCTGGAGGCGGCCCCGGCGGCCGGCCGGGGGCGGCCCGTCCCGGTGTAGGGGCGGGGCGGCGCTCAAAAATCCGGTGGCTCCACGGGGCCGCCGGACCGCACGCTGTCCCCCATGGAAGAACCGAAGTACCGCATCCGCGCGCTCCACACCCCGGACACCGTCACCGTCTACCAGGCGTACCGGCCGGAGCTCGGCCTGCCGGCGGCGCGGGACGGCCGCTTCCCGGCCGAGTGGAAGCGGGACCGCATGACGTGGATCAAGCCGTCGTTCCTGTGGATGATGTACCGCTCGGGCTGGGGCACCAAGGAGGGCCAGGAGACCGTCCTCGCCGTGGAGATCACCCGTGAGGGCTTCGACTGGGCCCTGCGCCACGCCCAGCTCTCGCACTACGTCCCCGGCCTGCACCCCGACCGGGCCGCCTGGCAGCGGGAGTTGAAGCGGGCCCCGGCACGGGTGCAGTGGGACCCGGAGCGGGACCCGCACCTGCGGCCGCTGCCGTACCGCTCGCTTCAGCTGGGGCTGGCGGGTGAGGCGTCCCGCCGGTACGCGGACGAGTGGACGGTGTCCGTCACCGACGTCACGGCCCTCGCCCACGAGGTCCACGCGCACGTCCGCGCGGGGGACGTGGAGGCGGCCCGGCGCCTGCTGCCGCGCGAGGAGCCGTACCCGGTCGCGGACGGCCTGCTGGGCCATCTCGTGCACTGAGGAGCGTTCGTGAGGGCCCGTCAGTCGTCCGGGCGTCCGCCGCGCGCCGCGCCCGCCGAGGCGGCCACGACGCACAGCACCGCGATCCACTGGGACCAGGACAGTGCCTCGCCGAGCACGACGAGGCCGATGAGGGCGGCCATGGCCGGTTCTAGGCTCATGAGGATGCCGAAGACGCGGGGCGGGATCCTGCGCAGGGCCTCCAGGTCCAGCGTGTACGGGATCACCGAGGAGAGCAGCGCCAGACCGGCTCCGGCGGCCAGGACCCACGGCTGGAGGAGCGCCGTCCCGCTCTCGGCCACGCCGAACGGCACGGTGACCAGCGCCGCGACGGCCATGCCGAGCGCGAGGCCGTTGCCCTCGGTGGTGTGCCGGCCGAGGGCCGCGCCGACCAGGATGTAGAGGCCCCAGCACGCTCCGGCGGCGAGGGCGAACAGCACGCCGAGCAGGTCCAGGTCGCCGCGCCCCTCCATGAGGAGGACGACGCCGCCGGCCGCGAGCGCCACCCAGAGGCCGTCCAGCCAGCGCCGGGATCCGGCCAGCGCCACGCCCAGCGGGCCGAGGAACTCGATGGTCACCGCGATCCCGAGCGGAATCCGCGACAGCGCCAGGTAGAAGCAGAGGTTCATCAGGCCGAGGACCAGGCCGTAGGCGAGGACCACCGTCGCCGTACGCCGGGTGACGCGCGGGGACGGCCGCCACAGCAGCACCAGCACGGCCGCCGCGAAGAACAGCCGCAGGGCGACCGTCCCGAAGCTGCCCACCGCGCCGAACAGGTGCTTGGCCACGGCCGATCCGAGCTGGACGCTGACGATGCCGAGCAGCACCAGGACCGTCGGCGGAATGGCGCCGAAGGCGCGTCCGGCCACCGCGGCGGCCGGGGTGGTGCGGGGTGAGGGGCCGCGCTCGGTCCCGTCGGCGTCCATGGTGGCCACGCGTGGATTGTCGGCCACCGGCCGCCGCGCGTCACCCCTTTTTCGCGCGGTACGCGCGCGTGGCGGGCCGTCAGGCCTCGTCCTCCGTACGGGTACGGGACCGGTGCGCCCGCACCTTGTGGCGGTTGCCGCACCGCTCCATCGAGCACCACCGGCGGCGGCCGGGCCAGGAGGTGTCGGCGAAGACCAGGAAGCAGTCGGCGGCGCCGCAGACGCGGACGCGGTCCGCGTGGGGGCCGGTGAGCAGGTCGACCGCGTCCCGGGCCACGGTGGCCAGGAGCCGGGTGCCGGTGGCGCCGGGGGCCCACGCGCGCGTGCCGTCCGGGCGGACGAGGGCGGCGAGCGGCGCGCCGGCGGCGGCCCCGTTCACCAGGTCCAGGTCCCCGGGGTCGTAACCCTCTCCCCCGGCGCGGGCGAGGGCCAGGCGCCAGAGGGCGTCCCGCAGCTCCCGTACGGCCGCGAGTTCGGCGGGGGTGACGGTCAGCTCCGGCCCGGGGGCGAGGCGGCAGCGGCGGACCCAGTCGAGCAGGCCCTCCACCCGGTCGAGCACCTCGTACCGGGAGGCGGCCGGGCCGGGGCCACCGGTGAGGAGCAGTTCGAGACAGAGCGCGCCCGCGTCGAAGCGGAAGCGCTGCCCGTCGCGGTGCTGGAGGGTCATTCCCGGGGGTGTTCCGGTGGCGGTCCGTGTCACGTAACCAGTATAAGTAGTTACATGACCGCACTCCACTGGAAGCTTGTGATCGACTGCGCCGATCCGCACGCCCAGGCCGCCTTCTGGGCCGCCGCGCTGCGCTACGAGGAGGAGGACCACAGCGCCCTCGTCGAACGGCTGCTCAAGGCCGGAGCCGTACCCGCCGGAGAGACGGCCACCGTCCACCCGGGCACGCCCGGCGAGCGCCTCGGCTGGCGCGCCCTCGCCGCCGTGAGCCACCCGGACGACCCCCGTGACCCGGCCACCGGCGCGGGCACGGGCCGCCGCATCCTCTTCCAGCAGGTCCCGGAGACGAAGACGGTCAAGAACCGGCTCCACCTGGACCTCCACACGGAACCGGGTACGCGGGACGCGGAGGTGGCCCGCCTGGAGGGCCTGGGCGCGACCGTCCGGCGGAGGGTGGCGGAGCAGGGCGGCAGCTGGGTGGTGATGACGGACCCGGAGGGGAACGAGTTCTGCGTGCAGTAGGGGTGCCGGCGGGGCATGGGCGGGCCGCGGAGAGAGGGCCCGCCGCCCACCGACCTCGGGAACCCCACCCGTCGGCCTCGGTCGCGCCCCGCCGGTCCCGGTACCGGCGCCCCCGCCGACCTCGGGAACTCCGCGCGCCGTCCGGGCGGTCGCCCGTTGCGCTTCCGAGGCCCCTCCGCCCCCGCCCGCCCCGCACGTCACCGGCCCTGTCCGCTGAGCGGACGGCCGTGACCGGTTTCCGCTCTTGACGCCAAGTCAAATTCTCGCTGAACATTCAGCACGCACACGCACAATCGTTCAACGGAACAACTGAACACCGCACGTGTACTCGTACAGCTCCAGCGCCTCGTGGCTACCCGGCCCGAGGCGTCTCGCACGTTCCGTCCCATCCCCGTTCGGAATCCGGAGCCCCCACATGAACCTCTCCGTTCCCCGACGCGCCGTCGCGGCCGCCGCGCTCACCGCCCTCGCCCTGGGCGGTCTGACCGGCACCGCAGGCGCCGAACCCCGGGCGGCCTCGGCCCTGGCCGCCGCCCCCGACATCCCGCTCGCCAACGTCAAGCAGCACCTGACGGACCTTCAGGCGATCGCCACCGCCAACGGCGGCAACCGCGCCCACGGCCGGCCCGGCTACAAGGCGTCCATCGACTTCGTGAAGGCCAAGCTGGACGCGGCGGGTTACACCACCACCGTCCAGCAGTTCAGCTACAACGGCACCACCGGCTACAACCTGATCGCCGACTGGCCGGGTGGAGACCCGAACCAGGTCGTGATGGCCGGCGCACACCTCGACTCGGTCTCCTCCGGCGCCGGCATCAACGACAACGGCTCCGGCTCCGCCGCCGTCCTGGAAGCGGCCCTCGCCGTGGCCCGGGCCGGCTACCAGCCCTCCAAGCACCTGCGGTTCGGCTGGTGGGGCGCCGAGGAACTCGGCCTCGTCGGCTCGAAGTACTACGTGAACCAGCTGCCCACGACCGAGCGGTCCAAGTTCGCGGGCTACCTCAACTTCGACATGATCGGTTCGCCGAACCCGGGCTACTTCGTCTACGACGACGACCCGGTGATCGAGAAGACGTTCAAGGACTACTTCGCGGGCCTCGGCGTCCCGACGGAGATCGAGACGGAGGGCGACGGCCGCTCCGACCACGCCTCCTTCAAGAACGTGGGCATCCCGGTCGGCGGTCTCTTCACCGGCGCGAGCCGGGTGAAGACCAGCTCGCAGGTGACCAAGTGGGGCGGTACGGCCACGGCCTTCGACCGCTGCTACCACTCGTCCTGCGACACGACGTCGAACATCAACGACACGGCCCTGGACCGCAACAGCGACGCCATCGCCCACGCCCTGTGGACGCTGTCCGGCGCGACCACCCCGCCGCCCACCGGCAAGGTCTTCGAGAACACCGCCGACGTGTCCATCCCGGACAACGGCGTCGCGGTGACCTCCACGGTCAACGTCACCGGCGTCA